>NZ_KK073873.1:0-336602 GCF_000585355.1 Xylanibacter oryzae DSM 17970
CGTAAATTGTGCATATGGTTCATAAATTTAAGGATTTGTTTTTTTCGAAAAAGAATCCTAATTTTGCAAATTGAACATATAACCTTAGGCTAAGAATAACAGATGATTTAAAAGTTTTGATAGACACATAAAAAGTGTCTAAGACTTTTAGCCTCTATTTATTCTTTGATTAGGATATGTTATAAATAATTTCATAACGGTAAAATATTAATTTAAGAATGGTTGGTAACCCAAAAATTCTCTGGAGCGAATGTCTTCAAAAGATAAGACAGAATGTTTCAGAATCGCAATATAAGGCATGGTTCAAGACGATTGCTTTTGATTCCTTCTCACAGAAGGATAAGACGCTAACGTTGAGGCTTCCAAGTAACTTTGTATATGAGTACTTGGAGGAAAACTATGTTGATTTGCTTACCAAGGTTCTTAATTTTTATTTTGGTGACGGAATTCAGTTGAGGTATCGCGTACTTACTGATATGACTAATAACATATCACAAGAAGTAGAGGCAGAACAGCCTGCTGTTATTGATGAACCAAAGAAGACTGAAAATGTAAACCGTTCGCCGAGTGCCCTTGATTCTGCGACTCCTCAGCAGATTGATTCACAGCTTAATGTGCATCAAACATTTAAAAATTACATTGAGGGTGACAGTAATAAGATGCCTAGAAGCATCGGATTGTCTATTGCAGAACATCCTAATAAGAATACATTTAACCCTCTTTTCCTTTATGGGCCGTCTGGATGTGGTAAAACGCATCTTATTAATGCGATCGGCGTTAAAATAAAAGAGATGTATCCAGAAAAACGTGTGCTTTATGTAAGTGCTCGTCTATTTCAGGTGCAATACACAGACTCTGTAAGACAAAACCGCACGAACGATTTTATTAATTTCTATCAGACTATTGATGCTTTGATAGTAGATGATATTCAGGAATGGATGACTGCCACCAAGACGCAGGATACATTCTTCCATATCTTTAATCATCTGTTCAGGAATGGCAAACGTATTATTCTTGCCAGTGACCGTCCTCCTGTAGAGTTGCAGGGAATGAACGAGCGTCTTCTTACGCGTTTCAAGTGTGGACTTATAGCTGAGTTGGAAAAACCTAATGTGCAGTTGTGTGTTGATATATTGAATTGTAAGATTCGCCGTGACGGACTTACTATACCGAGAAATGTAATACAGTTTATTGCTGAAACGGCAAATGGTAGTGTTCGTGATTTGGAGGGAGTGATCAATTCTCTGTTGGCTTATTCTGTGGTATATAACAGTAACATTGATATGAGACTGGCTGAGAGGGTCATTAAACGAGCAGTGAAACTAGATAATCATCCTCTTACTGTAGATGATATACTTGAACGTGTATGTTCACACTTTAATGTAACACAGACTAATGTGTTCACAAAGAGTCGCAAACATGAGTTTGTTATAGCCAGACAGGTTTCTATGTATCTGGCCCAGAAATATACCAAGATGCCTGCTTCACGTATCGGTAAACTAGTTGGTGGAAGAGATCACTCAACTGTGGTACATAGTTGTAACCTTATAGAGAAGAGGATTAAGGTAGATAAAGAATTCCAAGATGAAATGATTAGTATTGAGAATTCGTTCAAATTGAAAAAATAAATTCTTAGATTTTGGTCTATAAAAATGTAAAAGGACAGGCTTTATAAGTCTGTCCTTTCTGTTTTGTTATAGGTCTATTTTCAGATTACCTCCTACCATTATCCAGAAGCCCGGTTGTAACACACCTCCCAGATCATAGTATCTATGGTTGGTTATGTTGTCCATCTTCACATAAAGGTCATATTTCGGTTCTGTCCATTGCACCTTGCAGTCTATCTTTGTATAAGGACTGTATCCATTCATACGCTGCTGCCAGCGTATATACCATGCAGCACTCAATTTGCTGAATATCCTGTGGTCTGCTTCGGCCGTAAATTTATTCTTCAGGTATTCCAATGCATATAGAGATTTGTATATTGGCTGGTCAGTGTCGTGATTCTGATGTATATATGCATAGCCAAATTTCAGCTTAGTGATGTATGAAGTCTCGCATATAAGTTCAGGAATATTTAACGTGATATCTGCAGAGTATCCGATATTGTTAAGGGTGCCTATATTCATAGCATGATATTTTGTTGATGTGTTACTTTCAAACACCCAATCGATCATGTCTTTGCCTCTACTGTAAAAGCCACTCAAAATAGCCTCTATGCCTTTGCAACGATATCTTGTACCTATCTTGTAGGTATCATTTTTTTCAGGATTTAGCTTTGTGTCGCCCTGCTGTATCACATTACTCATGTATAAGTCAGTGAAGGTCGGCATACGCAAAGCCTTGTTCCATGAGGCATACAATTTCCAATTATAGTTTGGACGGTATGATATATCTATACCAGGATAGAAACGCAAACCACCACTAAGTGCAGTATTTTTGTTGGCAAGAATTCCGGCAGACAGCGTGAACTTATCAAGTACCACATCATGCTCCATAAAAACACTATTGTTGGTACGTTCACCTTCATGGTTATACATACGTTCTGTGCCGTGAATGCTTTTCCATTGCGACTGACCCATTAGTTCGCCTAAGGCAGTACTGTATATATGTTCTTTCCTAATATCAGCACCGATGGCTGTTGTACCAAGCAACCAGGATATATGGGCATTTACGCTTGCTCCGTAAACATCATCCCTATGATAATTCTCGCCTGCTTTATCACCCTCCATGAAACGTATCAATTGATAGTGGTCTGTGCTTCGGTTCCAATATACAGTAGGGGTAATGACAAGTCCTGCAGGAAGATTGTGGATGTCTCCGCTTACAGAGGCAATAATACGGCGTGTCTCTTCGTATTGGTTAGAATATTTTGCTGAGTAGAAAGTATTGGCACCATAATCCTGACTACTTAAACCAAATTGCCAGTTCAGGTTGATGTAGTGAGATGCCAGATCACCTTGGTAGAACCCATGCCACTTCTTGAAGTCGCTGTTATCCGAACCACCGTCACTGCGCATATAACCGCTACTGATCTGATTGTGTACATTCTTTCCGGCAAGAGCTACACTGGCTCCACCTCCAACAGAACCGAACGAACCGCCTTCAGCATTGATACGTACATCACTTTGTCTGTCAGACCGTGTAACGATGTTAATAGCACCATTGAATGCTGATGAACCGAATAAGCGTGCAGAAGCACCTTCTAGTACCTCTATTCGTTCGATATCATTAAGATTTACAGGGAAGTCGGCTGCGTTATGACCAGTTTGTGGATTGCTGATGTTAATACCATTCAATAGAATGGTTATTTGGTCGAACGTGCCGCCGTTGATACTAATATCCGTCTGAACACCAAAGCCACCGCGCTGACGGACATCTACGCCTGTGGCCATTTTTAGTAGGTCATTTACACTCTCTGCCTGCGCACGATTGATATCGTCGCGTGTTATGACAGAAACGATTTTGGCTGACTGTAATGCAGTCATTGGTGCCCTCGACCCGGTGATATTCACCTCATCGAGCATTACCTCTTTGCTGCCTGCCATTGATAAAGAATCTTTCTTAACCGGTTGTGTGCTTACACTTTCCGCTTTAGCATGACTTAAAGTAGCCACGCTAAGAGTTCCGATAAGAACCTCTTTGCCAAGACAAGAGAAGAGAGAGTATCCCTTGTGTCCGAAGTGTTTGAACTTCAGGGAACTGCACCTACTTGAAATTGTTTTGTACATAAATTAATTGTTAAAAATGTTATGCATTATTGCAAAACGAGTGCAAAGTTACGGAAAATAGCTCAAAAGTTAGTACTTTTGCAGTCAAAATATATATACATGGGTATAATATCGTTTCTTAAAAAGTGGACGTTGCCGTCGTCATTGTTAATCGGCGCTGTGGTTTATCTTCTATTCGTAAAGATTCCTTTTTTGGTTCCGTCGGGTAATATTTTAGGTCCTATAATTGTGCATATTATACCATATGTATTATTTATAATGCTTTATGTTACGTTCTGCAAGATACAGATTAAGGATATGCGTCCCCGTAAATGGCATTTCGTATTGCAGGGCATACGTATCACGCTATCGGGGATACTAGTGTTTTTTATAAGTATAGCTCATGATGCTAATCTAAAACTTATATTAGAGGGCGTATTTATTTGTGTTATCTGTCCAACAGCTGCCGCAGCTCCTGTGATAACAGAGAAATTGGGCGGAAGTATAGCTTCGCTTACCATATATACTATAATAGCGAATATAGTTACTTCTATAATAATACCATTATTTTTCCCGTTAGTAGAAAAAAATGCAGACCTTTCATTTCTCACAGCGTTCAGTATGTTGCTTCGTAGGGTGCTTGTAGTGCTTGTCCTTCCATTATGTCTAGCGTTACTAACCAGAAGGTTTGCACCTTCTTTTGCCGCAAAGGTTAAGGAACGCAAGAATCTAGCATTTTATCTATGGGGAGTCAATCTATCTATATTGTCAGGTATAACGATAGCAAATATTCTCAAGTCTACTGTATCAGGGTGGGTACTTACTCTTTTGCTTATCTTACCATTATTTGTTACTTTCATGCTTTTTGCCATAGGTAAATATGTAGGTAAACATTATGGAGACAGTATTAGTGCAGGTCAGGCATTGGGTCAGAAAAATACTGCTGTAGGCCTATGGCTTACAATAACATTCCTTAATCCGGTAGCATCTGTAGCACCAGGAGTATATGCTATATGGCAGAATCTATTTAATGCATGGCAGTTGTGGTATAAAGATAAATACGGTTATCTGAAGTGGTAACTTATACCATAAAAGGATCCGGCAAAATCTTGGAAAAAGAGACAAAATAAAAAATGCGAATCATTTATATAATGATTCGCATTTTATTTTGTGCGCCTGATAGGACTCGAACCTACACGTCGTGAAACACTAGATCCTAAGTCTAGCGCGTCTACCAATTTCGCCACAAGCGCATTTGCGGTTGCAAAGGTAAGGGTTTTCTCGCATATCTCCAAATAATTTTGAGATTATTTGTACTTACCTTTAAGTATTAGTGATCTCGCATATTCGATGATAGTATCTTTATTGCGCAAAAAATCAGTTTTGTTGATGTCAACTTTGTAGTCAGGATCAATGCCAAACTCTGTGCTCTGTTTATCTTTGTCGTACATTGGACATGCAGAGAAGCGTATATTCCAACCGTTAGGTATCTCACTATTTAATGGCAGACCTGCACCACCTCCAGTCCTGTCGCCTACGATACTTACCTTGTCACAGCACTTCATGTACTTGACAAATTCGTTTGTGGCACTATATACTTTACGATTGGTAAGTACTACTGCTGATTTCTGCCAACGCAATCCGCTTGATGGCTTTAAAACCTGTTCTTGCATTGCTGAAAAGTCGCTATGCCCGGTACCTGTCTTATGTTGCATGTATCCTACCAGAAGTTCTTTGTTCGTGAAATGCGAAGCCAATATTTCTGCATTGTCTATCAGTCCGCCTCCGTTTTCTCTTACATCTATTATTATTCCGTTACATAATTCGAAGTACGAAAGGATGTCGTCTATATTGCCGCTGCCAATACTGTTTTCCATTGTACCAATATACATATAGCCTATATTGTCATCCAGAATGGTATATTTTATTCCACATGTCATTCTGTAATTTGTACCTATATATGCTCTTTGCAGGGTGTCAATGAAGTTAGATGGATAGTCTTCTTGAAATGACCAGTTGCGTGCTACATTTGATGATGAATACATATTGACATGACCGTCGCGCAACTCGCCAAGCATATCGCCCAATACTTCAAATAAGCGGTCGTCGTTCATTCCATCATATATTCTTACTTTGTACTTGTCATAAATGCTGTTCCAGTCTAGTCCGTAGACCTGTTTCTTATAATCAAAGAAACAATAGTGCTGATCCATGATTTTCCAAAGAGCTTCGAAATTGCCACGTGGGGTGTCTGAGTACTGCTCTTCGTCAACACATGATGTAAAGGCAAGTAGACATAATATAAAGGATATGAGATATTTCATCTTCTTATTCTAAAAATTTGGAACCGTTTTACTACACCTATTACTATTGAGTTGGTATAGATATGCGTTTTTAGGTTATTGACTTTAGACTGCTGATAATCGCCCAAATATCCCACACGCAGGGTAGTGTGACAGATGTTGAAATCAACAGTTAGCATTTGTCTGAAAGATGGAGTGCTCATGAATGTAGTCGGTACTATGTTGTGGTCGTAATTCCCTTTAGAGAAAATTTCATAGTATGACTGTCCGTAATTAGGACTGAACATTACTCCTACAAGCGGTAGCTGCAATGAGTAGCGTAGCATGTATATACGATTATGTATATGAATATCATATTCAGCAGATCCTGATGGGGTAATATTCAGGTAGCATCTGGCTTGAGCAGGATTGTTACCGCTACGCGTATTATATATGAATCCTATATTTAAGTCGGCTAGCCCTCCTGCCTGTAATCGCAGTGCTCCAGAGCATAGAGTCCAATTATAATGGTATCCGTATGCAAAATTATACATTCCTGCAATCTCGTCTCCATCAGAAGATCGGTTTTTGGTGTAAGATACATCACCCTGATTTATCATCATTGTAGACCATCTGCTTCCAATCTTAATCTTATTTACCAAAGATATGAAACGGATCTCCCTGCCTGTGTATTTCTCAGGCGAGATATATGTATCAAGAACATTTGTTGCACCTATTCCAAGCATCTTTACACTAGTGGTGATTTCATTATCCGGTATCGTATCACACTTTTGTGCAAAAACAGTACGTGGCAATGATATAAATACCAATGCCACCATACATGTTTTAAATATTTTGTTATTTATCTTCATCCGTGAAGAGATTTAGTTGACCTGTTATCTCGTCTATTATTTGTGTTGTAGACTTCCCCGCATCAGGATCCAGATTATCTTCGTTCTCGTCTTCGGCCAGTGAATCAGTATCTTCTTCATCAGACTTTTCTTCAGGCTCTGGAAATCTTGTTGGCTCCAACTCTTCTATCTTTTCAACAGCAAAGGTAGTGAGTCGTTTTCCTTTGGCCTTAAATCCTTTTACTGATATGAATTGTTCTACATCTATTTCGAGAGGGTCTCGGAATGCGTCCACTCCTCCGAATGTTACGAGTATACGTGGATAAACTTGTCCGGTAAGTAGTACCAGATTACTGTCTGGATTCTCGCCAATGTAATTCTGTTTGCGCGAAGTAGCCTCCATTAAGAATCGCTTAACATAAGGATATTTGTTTTGGTCTGCATCATACAACACTGCACTCCAAACTTTTTCAGCATCAAACTTCTCTATCACCTGTATATTGTCCTCATAGTGATTGTTGATGTCAAAGTTGGTAATATAGAAATCTCCATTCTTGAGTATGACCAATATCCGGTCTTCATCGTTAAACTCACCGAGGAAGCGTCCGCGAACGTCATAGTTTAGTCTGTTTATGTCCGGATCAAACCAAACCTTGCGTCCTCCCAATGTACTGTGTCCCCTGCTTTTTAAACCAATGCGGTGAACCGGGTTCTTCGTTAGCAGATTGCCTTTGCTGGCACGTCCCTTGATAATTACTTCAGAGAAATCCTTGTCAAAGATAATCTTTTTAAGTTTCGGGTTAGGATCTAGTGTAACTTTTATCACTTCGGCTTCGCCATTAGGGTTAGCTGTGAAATATATGATTCGTGAACCCTCTGTGCCTTGTGTTATGTCATAATCCTTATCTCGGGTCATACTCGTAACATTGAATCGCTTGATGAAGTAAGCACCACGCTTACCATCTCTATATACCACATTATATATAGTACGCTTGTCATTCTTCTTGAATACTGCTACATGTATGATGTTTTTGCCAACAAATATCTTGTCAGCAACCTTTATGACCTTGTATTTTCCATCTTTATAGAATATGATTATATCATCAATATCAGAGCAGTTGGATACATATTCATCTTTTTTCATTCCTGTACCAACAAATCCTTCGGCACGGTTGATGTAAAGTTTTTCGTTTGCTTCTGCTACTTTTGTTGCAACAATGGTATCAAAGTTCTTAATCTCGGTCAAGCGCTTGTGATCTTTTCCATATTTTTCTTTTATGTATTTGAACCAGTTGGCAGCAACTTCAACCATATTATTAAGGTCGCGGTCTATACCTGCTATCTCTTCTTTGATACGTGCTATAAGTTCGTCTGCTTTTTCTTTATTAAACTTGAGGATGCGAGCCATCTTGATCTCCATAAGTTTAAGAATGTCATCTCTTGTTACCTCACGTACAAACTGTGGGTAAAAAGGCGTAAGGCGCTCGTCTATGTGTTCACAAGCCGCATTCATATTCTCAGCCTGCTCGAATTTTTTGTCTTTGTATATTCTTTCTTCAATGAATATTTTTTCAAGAGATGAAAAATGCAACTGTTCCAACAATTCGCTTTTACGTATTTCAAGTTCTTTGCGTAATAGTCCCATCGTACGGTCTACGCTATTACGCAAAACATCACTTACGTTAAGGAACTTTGGGCGGTTGTCTTCAATCACACAACAGTTTGGCGATATATTAACTTCACAGTCAGAGAAAGCGTACAGTGCATCTATTGTCTTGTCTGATGATACACCCGGAGCCAAATGCACCTGAATTTCTACGTTGGCAGCTGTGTTATCATCTACCTTACGAGCCTTGATCTTACCTTTCTCAATGGCTTTAATAATAGAATCAATAAGGGTCGTTGTGGTTTTTCCAAAAGGAATCTCTTTTATTACAAGTGTTTTGTTGTCAAGTTTCTCTATCTTGGCACGAACCTTTATTACTCCACCTCTTTGTCCGTCGTTATACTTGCTGACATCAATACTTCCACCGGTAGGAAAATCAGGAAATAATTGAAACTCCTCACCATGTAGATAACTTATGGCAGCATCGCAAATCTCGTTGAAATTATGAGGTAGAATCTTAGACGATAATCCAACAGCAATACCCTCAGCACCCTGTGCAAGTAGTAAAGGGAACTTTACAGGTAGAGTGATAGGCTCTTTGTTGCGCCCATCGTAACTTTGTTGCCATTCTGTTGTCTTAGGATTAAATACAGTGTCAAGCGCAAATTTAGAAAGACGGGCCTCTATATAACGAGATGCTGCGGCACGGTCTCCGGTAAGGATATTACCCCAGTTACCCTGGCAGTCTACAAGTAAGTCTTTCTGCCCTAATTGTACCAATGCATCACCTATAGACGCATCTCCATGAGGGTGAAACTGCATAGTGTGCCCAACGATATTTGCCACTTTATTATATCGCCCATCGTCCATTCTTTTCATAGAATGCATGATGCGGCGCTGTACAGGCTTTAAGCCATCCTCTATATGCGGTACAGCACGTTCTAGGATTACGTATGAAGCATAATCCAAGAACCAGTTTTGATACATGCCGCTAAGATGATGAACGGCAGATGCGTCAAATCTGTTTACCGGAGTATAATCAGAGTGTCCCTCTGGTTCGTTTTCACTATTTTTAGACTCAAGATTGTCGTTTTCTTTAATTTCGTCGCTCATATTACTCTATTTTAACGCAAATATACGAAGAAAATTGGAAAAAAGGGCGTATCTTTGCACAAAATTCGAAAAATAAGCAAAAGAAATGGCACAAGAAGATGTTTTTAAGAAGATTGTTTCGCACTGTAAAGAGTACGGGTTTGTTTTCCCTAGTAGTGACATCTATGATGGGTTAGCAGCTGTGTATGACTATGGTCAGAACGGTGTAGAACTAAAAAACAACATTAAAGAATATTGGTGGAAGAGCATGGTTTTGCTCCACGAGAATATCGTTGGTCTAGACTCTGCTATTTTTATGCACCCTACAATATGGAAGGCATCAGGACACGTTGACGCTTTCAACGATCCTTTGATAGATAACCGTGATTCTAAAAAGCGTTATCGTGCAGATAATCTTATAGAAGACCAAATAGCTAAGTATGAAGAAAAGATAGACAAGGAAGTAGCTAAGGCTAAAAAACGTTTCGGCGATTCTTTTGACGAAGCTAAATTCCGTGAGACTAATCCCCGTGTGATTGAGCATCAGCAGAAACGCGATGCGTTGCACGAGCGTTATACAGAGGCCATGCAAGGTCCTGACTTGGAAGCTCTTAAACAGATTATTCTGGATGAAGGTATTGTTGACCCTATTAGTGGAACAAAGAACTGGACAGATGTTCGTCAGTTCAATCTGATGTTCTCAACCGAGATGGGTTCTGCGTCAGATTCTACAAATAAAATATATCTGCGTCCTGAGACAGCACAGGGAATCTTTGTAAACTATCTTAATGTTCAGAAGACCGGCCGTATGAAAATACCATTTGGTATCGCTCAGATAGGTAAGGCATTCCGCAACGAGATTGTAGCCCGCCAGTTTATTTTCCGTATGAGAGAATTTGAACAGATGGAGATGCAGTTCTTCGTAAAACCAGGAACAGAAATGGAATGGTTTGCTAAATGGAAAGAGACCCGTATGAAGTGGCATCAGGCTCTAGGATTTGGTCCTGAAAACTATCGTTTCCATGACCACGAAAAACTAGCACATTATGCTAATGCAGCTACAGACATAGAATTTAAGATGCCGTTTGGATTTAAGGAAGTTGAGGGTATCCACTCTCGTACAGACTTTGACTTGAGCCAGCATGAAAAATTCTCAGGTCATAGCATAAAATATTTTGACCCGCAGACTAACGAGAGTTATACTCCGTATGATATTGAGACATCAATTGGTGTAGACCGTATGTTCTTAAGTATTATGTGTCATTCTTATTGTGAAGAGCAATTAGAGAACGGCGAGACTCGTACAGTATTAATGCTTCCTGCAGAACTCGCACCTGTAAAATTGTGCGTAATGCCATTGGTAAAGAAAGACGGACTGCCTGAGAAAGCACGCGAAATCGTAAACGCACTTAAGTTCCACTTCAATACTCATTATGATGAGAAGGACACTATCGGCAAGCGTTATCGCCGTCAAGATGCAATTGGAACTCCTTATTGCGTAACTGTCGACTACGACACGTTGAAAGATAATACCGTAACACTTCGATTCCGTGATACAATGGAGCAGGAGAGGGTTAATATCTCAGAATTAAATGGTATCATAGAAGATAAGGTAAGTATTGCAAGCCTTCTGAAAAAACTACAATAAATGAAGAATTATAAATTTCTATATCTGGTATTATTGCTGTTCGCTGTAATAGGATTCGCTTCTTGTGGAGAAAGTTCTGGTCAGGAAGATGAATATGTTAACTGGCAGCCAAGGAATGAAACCTATTTTACGCATATAAGAGATTCGGTACGTCAATTAATAAAGAGTGGACGTACAGACTGGAGAATTTATCCAATATGGTCACAGGCTGATTCTGTTGTTGGCAGTAAAAGTGATAGTGTAATTATTGTTCATGTAGAGGAAGCAGGTAAAGGATCCGGATGTCCTTTATACACTGATTCTGTACGCGCACATTATTATGCATGGAGAATGCCTTCAACCACTTACCCTACAGGATATGTATTTGACAACTCATATTCTACAAATAGTTATGATGAGTCTACAAGCATACCTACCAAGATGGCTGTATCAGGTGTTATAGATGGATTTTCTACAGCATTGCAGCATATGCATATAGGTGATAAATGGAGTGTTATTATTCCATATCAGCTTGGATACGGAATGAGCGGTTATGGTACTGCAGTTCCGGGATTCAGTACTTTAGTTTTTGATATTAAATTAGTGGCATACTATAAACGAGGACAAACTGTTCCCGTTTGGAAATAATACATTTTCGGATATAGAAGTTATATGAGATAGTGCAATGTACTCTACAAGAGTACATTGCACTATTTCTTTATATTAAAAGCCCTCTTTTTTATGTTATAAAGCATATGTGTCCGTACACAGTTAAATTGATATAGGTCAATAATACACTCATTTTTAAGAATAAGATTCGTATTATATTGCACGAAAAGAAAATAGTAGTACCTTTGCATTGTCAAAAGGAAATAACATCTAGATAAATATAAAGGTGTTAGTTACAAGGTAAAAGATTGGATATAAGGTAACAAATAGTTATTAGATAAGGAAAAAAGAGATTGTTAAGGGAAAATATGAGACCGTGAGGTTCAGTATAAAATGTTTAATTTAAAATTAAGAAAGGAAAAAGATTATGACAGGATTAACATTAGTATGTTGCTTGAGCGCACTTTTGTTCGCAACAGGTTTTTGGTTCGAGAAGGGTATTGAGAAAAAATAAAGTTCTCGGATCTTAGTTAGAGAGTAGTAGAAATAAATATTGAGACGGACGATACATCTAGATGTATCGTCCGTCTTTCTTATTATCACATTATATTATAATAGCTGTAGCAAGCTTTTACTATTGTCTTTTAATTTATAAAGACGAGTCCAATGCCTTTAAGATGGTTTAACGCTTTCAATCTAAAAACCCGTTAAATCAGTGCTAAAAGGATTATAAATAACTAATATCTTCTATGAGTTGCTAAAAATAACCCAGAGATAAAATAATTTGTTGTACCTTTGCAAGCAAAAAATAGAGGATGACAATATTAACATTTACCATCATTTTAATTATTTCGGCTTTTTTAGCCGGTCTTTTGGGATCTCTTACAGGATTAGGAGGCGGAGTAGTCGTAATTCCAATTCTTACTCTTTGTTTTCATGTTGATTTTCATTATGCAATAGGTGCTGCACTTATCGCATCAATAGCAACATCATCAGGTTCAGCGAGTGCATACGTCAAAGAAGGTATAACTAACATACGTCTTGGCATGTTTTTAGAGATAGCAACCACGATCGGTGCTGTGGGAGGTGCAATAATAGCGCTTTGGATGCCTACAAATATTATAGCTGTAATATTTGGCGCCGTTCTTGTATTCACAGCTCTGATGCAACAGCGTCGCACTACAGACCATGTTAATGTAGTAGGCAGTAATATGGCAAGGAAACTTAAGCTGTATGGCACATATCCAACCAAGGATGGAGAGAAAAGTTATCAGTTGACCAATGTTTTCGGTGGATTCTCTGTAATGTTAAGTGCTGGAATACTTTCCGGTCTGTTAGGTATCGGAAGTGGAGCATTAAAAGTATTGGCTATGGATGCTGCTATGAAAGTGCCATTCAAGGTAAGTACAACAACAAGTAATTTTATGATCGGTGTAACAGCCGTTGCCTCAGCGGTTGTATATCTCCAAAGAGGATATATAGACCCGGGTATAGCATTCCCTATAATGATAGGAGTCTTGGGAGGTTCTCTATTTGGTGCGAAATTATTGAAGCGACTTAATGTTAAGGTACTTCGTAAAATCTTTGTATTTGCTATCTTATTAGTAGCAATAAATATGATATATAATGGTATAATGGGTAAGTTTTAATCGATATGGAAATAATACAACAAAATAAGAAAATGCAACAATTAATTGGCACAACACTTCGTGTAGGTGTTATGACAGCGTGTTGTATTGCGATACTTAGTGGCTCATATTACTTAATTCGCCATGGTGCGGAGCCAGTACCTGATTATATGAAGTTCCATGGAGAACCGGTTTCGCTGACCACATTATCCGGTATATTCTCCGGCTTACTACACTTTCAGGCTAGAAACTGGATACAGTTAGGGGTCTTGGTGCTTATGCTTACCCCAATAACCCGAATAATACTCTCGCTTATAGATTTTGCTCACGAGAAAGATTGGTTGTACGTTACAATTACGGCAATCGTATTCCTTGTTATATTATCCAACTCTATAGGAGGAGGTATATTGTAGTTTAGCATACTTATAAAATTATATAATTAAAAATCTGCTGTAAGACATTGTCAACAGCAGATTTTTTATTTTCTTATTGATAAATCTTGCTTTTTTATTACAAATTTTATTCAATCTAAAATATCTGTTGCAAAAAAAACTTTATACGAATATTTTTTTGTATTTTAGCAGCGATTCAGACAACTAACCTATAAATAAAGAAAAACATTTATTTTATGAAGAACAAAATTTTAAAGACAATTATGCCATTTGCATTGACAGCAATGGCGCTATGTGTTTCTTTTAATTCGTTTGCCGGTAAAACATTCAAGATTGATGGCACTGTATTAAGAGGACTTCATGATGTAAAATATTACATCTATATTGGAGATTCCAATGGTTCGATTAGTAGCACACCTACCGATTCCGTTGATGTTAAGAATGGCAAGTTTTCATATAGTGTGAACCTTGATGATATTCGTGAGGGACGCATTCAGGCCGTCTTGGATGATGGTACAATTTGCACTGCTTATATGCAATTCCCCTTTTTACCGGGCGAAAAGGCTAACTTATTAGTATGCAATGGCGAGTTTAGACTTAGTGGATCATCATTTTATAAGCAGTGGGGGGCATTTGATGATTTCTATACTCCTTATCAGAAGAGTATAGAATTGAAAAGAAATAAGGCTATGAATGCATGGCAGAAATTGCCTAAAGACGAAAATAAAGTTTCTGAAAAAGATAAAGAAGCATTTACGCTATTAAACAATGAATACCGAGATGAGATTAATAAAACAAATACGGCTGTTCAAGAATATCTTAAGAAGCATAACAACGAAGAAGGTTGCATAATGTATATGGCAAGATACTTTGATGATGTGGAGGGTACTTGGAATGCTGCAAGCGAATCCGTAAAAAAAGGTCGTATAGCTAATCTTTTAAAGAAAAAAGTAGAACAAGAACGTTTAATGAAAGAACATCAGGAAAAGATTAAGGCTGTAGAGAAACAGACCGGTGAAGGTGTAATGTTCAAGGATTTCACAGTTGAGTACGAAGGTAAAACTCAAAAACTTTCTGACTATGTAGGCAAAGGCAAATATGTACTTGTAGACTTCTGGGCAAGTTGGTGTGGACCATGTCGTGGTGAAATTCCTAACATCATTAATGTATATAACAAGTATAAAGGTGATAAATTTGAAGTTCTAGGTGTTGCCACATGGGATAAACCGGAAGATACAAAGAAGGCTATTCAAGAACTTGGCATAGCATATCCACAGATATATAATGCTCAGAATGTAGGTTCAGATGCTTATGGCATCTCAGGCATTCCTGAAATAATACTCTTTGGTCCTGATGGTAAAATTCTAAAGCGTGGATTAAGAGGTGAAATGATAGGCGATACTGTAAAGCAGTATTTAAGCGAATAATGAAATTACAGTATAGTAGAAAATCTCCATTTATAATTAAAAATATAAATGGAGATTTTTATTAATGCCGTGATAGTATAAGCCTTTTTATTGTGATATTTGAGCGTAATATAATGATTTTTAAATCTCGTTTTGCCTTCAGCGTGGATTTAAAGCACTGATTACCAATGTGTTTGGCTGAAGGCAATTTTATGGTCTGTAATTATCAATAAATTAAATTCTTTTCTGACATAGTCTATTTATATTATATATGAATACATGATTTGTTGCAATTGTGTGTTATTGTATATAAAACGGTGGATGTTTTGAAAAATATTTATATGGATCAGTAAATTTAGCATAGCTAATTTATACTGACAGCATGTAAATTAAATCGTATAAGTTATCCTTTTATAACTTTCGATTAATGTGAAACGAACTTTCGACCTAGGTCGCACGATCGTTTGACCTAGGTCGAAAGTTTGAAAAGAGTAGTTATTAGAGCATAATACCATTCCTTTAGAGTATCTAAAAGAGCCCTTTTATCACTTAGTCATTATTCTTTTTTGATGCCGTTATTTATTACAATACACAAAAAGACTGTCCAGATAAAAAATTCTTTTATTTTATTTGCTTTTAATTTTGCCTTCAGCATAATGTACTGATATTCAACGTTTTAAACCTTTATTGGAAGCAAAACGAAAATAACTTATAAAACTTTTACGATGCACAAACAATGCATCGTAAATTAATTAATATATAATTTCGTCAAAACGAAAGAGTAATATTGCAAAGCAGTTATGGGATAATATTCTTATTCACAAAATAAACCTGTAGGAATATAACAATTTAAATGAGAATTAGGCAATGAATATTGTATAGGATTTCCAGAACATACACTAGGACACCCTGTTGTTCCGATTACATTTCCTATATGATGTTTAGCTATCATATGTACAAAATAAGAAGCCGCAGAATAAGTCCTGTAATTTGCAAGTACTATAACTTTACCCTTAAATATATTCGAGTTATGCTTGTTAGATTTGGTCTTATCAGACTTAAGCTCAAAGAATTTACCATTAGGCAAATCTTTAATCTCGTTGTATATATCTTGATCCATACGTTTATAATAAATAATAGTCTCTTTGCTTACTCTGATAATTACTTTTCTGAATGAATCATAAGCAGGGTGTCGTAAATAGGAAAGTAATAATTCTACATTACTACTTTTTCCACCCAAATTGTCTCTTACATTTATATAAAGAAGTTTTATCTTTTTGTCACGTAATTGCTTAAAAACTGAATCACAGAAGACAGACAATTCTTTTGTTTGGTAGAAATTTGGTATTGTCATTATTGCAGAGTCTTTATCAAGATAATCCACTCTGAAATCTCGGTTTGTAGCTTTATGTGTGTTGATCATTTTTATAGCTTCTTGATTTGGAACGCCTGAAGCATAAATCGTTTTTATATAACCATGGTTCTTTATTCTGAATTTATATTCGTCTCCCCAACCATATATATACCATAGTAGTGGCGTTATATATTGTTCCATTCCTTTATCTTTAAGATCATTATTGATTTCAGAACCTTGCAGAGAATAAAGCTTTTTCACAATTTCATTAGAGCATACGTCATTTATACTAGTTATCGTATCTCCCCGTGCAATGCCACAATCTCGGTATGGGAAATTTACAATAAGATTTCCATGATCTAAGTATAATCTTACAGGCATTATCTTACCACCCTCATTAGTATATTTAAGTCTCTCATTAATAGGTATTTCGATGTACAAATGTCCATTCTTTAACATAGCAAATAGTTGAGCTATATTGAGATAAAATTTTGAAGTAGCGTTTGATGAGGTAATGGATTTTTTTAGACTATCTACCATATGTACAAATTGCCCCCTTTTAATATATCGAAATGGATAGGGCATTACAGTTTCTATTTTGCTATATAGGCTGTCTATATCGTCTTGCTGCTGTCTTACAGTCAGAATTTGTGCATTGCTTTGAAGTGATATTAATGAAAACAAAATTACACATAGTTTTTTCTCAATCTCCATAATGAAAAGTTCTAGTTTCAACAAAAATATATTATTCTGTTTACTAATTTATATTTCACTTTATATCCGCAGATTGTTTGACACTTATATCATTGAATATATCACCACAAGTAAGTGTGATGGTCAGTTGTCTATCTTTTCCGGATGTGTTCTTGTTTACGTAAATGTATGCCCAATTCTGCTTATTTGGCATGATATCAGCGCTAGCTTGAAACCAATCTCCATTTAACACTTGCGCATCTTGATATGCTGTATTTATTATACGGTATTCTTTGGTTGGATTATTGCTTTCTCCTTCATAAACTCTTGACATCCACATCACAGAATAATTATTTACTCTTATAGAGTCTACACCTCCATTAGCATTAAATGTTATTTCCTGCTTTGTTAATTTCATAGGATCCCAATCACCATCATCCTTTGTGGTTGTACATGAAGAAAAAATGATTGTAATCGTACTTAATAAGATTGTAATAATAAGTTTTGATTGTTTCATGATATTATTTTATACCTCTTGCTTTATCCTTTCATTTCATAGGTCAATATCTGCTTTGGCTGATTTTCTTTCCTGCTCCAAATGAGTATCCGATAGTAAAACCTATCGTATTATATATCTTGCTACCAAAATGTCCTGTTAATGTAGCACGTAGATGATTTAAAAATACTATTCCTACTCTTGGGCAGATACCTATACCGTTATTATCATCACTATTTGAATAGTCGTAATCTCCCTCAACGATGTTATAAGTATTTGCACTTAATCCTAAACCGATAAATGGGGATATCTTAGTGCCTTTTTTGAAATTATAGTCTATAAAGGCTGTTGATGCAAAAGTACGACAACTTAAATCGTCATCATATCCTATATTTTTGCCATTATATACAGCACTTCCGATATAGAGTTGAGCTCCAATATCCAGCGGAAGTTCTTTTAAATTCCATCTAAACTCAAATCCTAAGGCAGGTCCTATTACGTTATTATAATTAGATAAATTAGATGTAGCAACCGTAGCGCCAATAAAAGGTTCTAACTCAAAATTTTTAACTTTAACTCTTTGTGCGTTGCATAATAGTGCAACTCCACATATAAGTATGCTTATAACTATTCTTTTCATCCTATTTGATAATTTTCTGAATGCAAAGGTATAAAATATTCTTTAAAAGTCAAAGTAATCATTCTTTAAATAGTTCCTATTGATGGATGGTTGGGTACGAGCTGTTGCTAAATAGCCATCTCCATACATACAATCATATCAGGATCGTATGGCGAATCTTCTATTATGCCCGGGAGTGCCAAGCAATACTCTCTAACTTGCTCTAGATTCATTGCATTACTATTTTACGTGCTTCGAAATCTTTATTTTATTTTTTTGTTAAGTATTCTACTCCTGATATTTTTCACGGCTGGTTTATAATAATCAATTTCCATTGCTTCTATGGTGCGTTTCAACTCATCCATCAACTCAGGATAGAATTTACATATACGGAAAGCGAGTTTCATGCAGAGCGATTGAATACCCGGATATTCTTCGATACTTGACATGTGTTCCAGACAGAAGTCGAGGAAGTCGGTTCTCAAATCTTCTTCCTCCATTTTCAATCTCTCTATTAGGTTAAGCGACAGGCGTCTTACGGATGAATTGTCTGTCTGCATAGCAAGGTCGATGAGATCATCGAGGATTATTTGCAGTGGGGATAATTCTTTATTGGTAGCCTTGGTCAGTCCCCATAGCGCATTGCGAGCCACTTGATAGTCCTCGTTGTGCATGAATTCCTTGGCAAAGCCGAGAAAATCATCATATTGTTTCACTTCGTTGTATATAGCTAAAGCTTCTCCTTCGCTATATGCACCTTTTAGTCTCTCGCAGGTGATCATAAGTGTTTTATTCTTTAATAGCAATCACGGTACTAAATAAAAGATTCCCTAAATTATCAAGTACAAAGATAAGAAAAATGTTTGTATATCATTATTTCAATGGATTATAATTCGTCGAACTAACACTATTTATAAAAAGAAGGAGGTCGAAAATGAAATAATAGAAAAGTAATTTTGAAAGTTCAAAGATATATAATATCTTTGCAACACTTACTCCATGTTTCGTGCAGAAACAAGTTCTGCAGTTAAATTGAAGTGATAATATTTGAAAAGTAATTATTTAAGACAACTTATATTGTCAATTAAAACATAAATCTATGCGAAAAACCTTGGAAGATATAATCGTGAAAGCTATTACTTTTCGATACCAGTTACCTAATATGCAATTATCAATACCTCCTTATAAAAATTCAGTGAGGAAAGATGAATGTTATAAAGGTCTCAATAATAATGATTTTGCCAATGCAATTTATAATGGTCTTATAGATTATTCTTATAACGATAATGATATAAATGTTGATAGCTTGACTCCTTTGCATAAAAGGGCGTTGCAAGCGAAGATTCGATATGATAAGAATGCCAGCATAGAAGAACAAGAGAAGTATGGTTTCTATGGTGAAGTTATACTGCATTTAATGCTGAATAAATTCTATAAAACGTCAACACTGATTTCTCGTGGATACTTTTATCATCCGATTGAAAATGCTGAAACAAAAGGATTCGATTGCTTTCATCTAATACAAAATGCGCCTGATCTTGTAGAACTTTGGTTTGGCGAAGTTAAATTCTATGCTGATGGTAAAGCTGCAATTAAAAGTATTTTGGAGAAAGTTTCTACTTCTTTATCGGACGGCTACCTTTCCAAAAATGCAATTACAATTTTTGATGAGGATGCTGATAAATGGAATATACAGCAGAGTGAATTATTAAGAATAGCAACTGATTGGAAAGATAATCCTTCAATCAATGTCGTTGATGAAATTGAGAAATATAACATGAGGTTGGTTTATCCCATGCTTGTTATTTGTAATAATATTAAAAACAAGGACTATAATGAAACAATAAGTGGATTGATAGATTATGCAAATAATAAATATGCTTCGTTAAATATTAAATTATCGGTTCCTTTCGAGTTGTTTTTCATATTGTTGCCTGTGAATGACACTAAAACGATTAAACAAACTGTAATACAATGGATAAGTCAGCAAGTGCAGCCAAAATAGTAAGAATGCTAAATCAAAATGACGATTCGTTAACACCTCAGATAATACATGACGTGTGCGAATTTTTTGATGAAGAGAAGGCTAACGGACTTTCGAATGCCGATCTGCAATTCCTTTATTATGTGGCATCAAAAGTTGGTATACCTCAATATTATGATATGCTGCCGCATTTTAATAAAGATGTGCCACAAATCCCAAATGTAAATCAATTGGTGTTTGGCTATGTAGTGCAGAACTCAAGCTATTATGTTGACAATGATTCGTATTTACATAGATATCAGATTAACGTTTTGGATCATTATCATCATAGGGAACTTAACAGATATTTTCTTTCAGCAAGCACTTCGTTTGGTAAGACCTATCTTGTGTATGAGATAATACGCAAGATGAAATATAAAAATATCGTACTAATGTTTCCTACAATTGCTCTAATGACAGAGAACCTTGCTAAAATATATAGTAATGATGAATACGAATGGATTAGAGAAAAATATAAGATACATACATTGAGTGACTCCAAGCCCGAAGGAGAATGGAATATTTTTCTATATACGCCTGAAAGATATCTTACATTTATAGATAATAATAAAAATATAAGTCTTGATTTTATCTTCGTGGATGAAATTTACAAACTGGATAATGGATTTATTATAGATGAAGAGAGCAAAGAAGACCAAAGGGATATTGCCTATCGTATAGCACTATATTTTGCATTGCAGGATGCTCATACGGATGCTTTACTTGCTGGCCCATATGTAGAGATTCATCAAACAGAGGAAGGACGGGATAAATCTTCGCTGTTTAGGTTCTTCTCAAAATATGGTATAAAGCCATTGAATTATAATTCAATAGAGTTGGTAAATAAAATTGAACAATCTGTATATATTATAAAAGATGCAAAAAAGATGTTTTTGAGAGAGGTTAGTGAAATTCTTAAAAAGAATCAGAATGCAATAGTATATTCAAAGTCAAGGAGTGATGCCGAAAATAAAGTGAAACAGTTGATAAAAGAGAATTTTTCATTCCTTAATATTAATAATACCCCTGATGAGTTTAAAGAATTTATTGAACATATTAAGGCTAATTATCCAAAAGACCATGATGGACGGCAGTGGATTGAAATAACCGCATTGGAACAAGGAATAGCCATACACCACGGCCTTGTGCCGAAATATATACAAAAGGAGATAATTGATTTTTTTAATAGAGGAATTATTAAGATTTTAATTGCGACAACTACTATTACAGAAGGTGTAAATACAACTGCTAAGAATGTGCTTATTACCTCCAGCATGAAAGGTACTAAGGATTTAAAAAAATTTGATGCTCAAAATATAGAGGGACGAGCAGGAAGGTTTATGTCACACTATAGTGGCAATGTTATCATTTTGGATTCTAACTTTAAGAAGATTATAGAATCGGATAGTGAGAAACTTGAACATCTTTATTTTAGGAAAGATGTAGAGCATACTTCTATTGATTTTCCATATACTGAAAATAAGTATTTGTCAGATAAAGAAAAAGATATATATATTTCTACTAGGCAGAAACAGAATAGATTGGGGATTCCTGATGATATCATGAATATGTTAAAAGCTTTATCTTTGGATGAAAAATTGACGGTGTATGAGAATGTTGCTAATTTGAGTGATGAAGATAAAAGGGAAATTAAGAATTTGATTTTAAATTTTAATCAGAAAAAGTTTCTTGATAAAAAACTTTTGGAAATAATTATCAAAACGATAGCACCAATTGCTGTTAATTCTAAAATAGATTCTTTCATTAAAGGCAGGAAAGAAGACCATTGTTATCTTACAGGTATTATATTGAGCTATATGAAAGGAGGTTTACCTGGAATGATAAAATATAAAATAGATGAGCAAAAGAAAAATATTAATACAGCAATAAGAGAATCTACCGAATTTGTATATCACATATTGAAGTATCAAGTGACAAAATATTTCGGAGCTTTTAATTTGATGTATAAATACTATTTAAGCAAAACAACAAATACACCATTTGAAAAAGTTGTTGGCATTGATAGCGTTCTAATGAAGTTTGAGTATAATTCATATACTCATAATGGAAGAATTGTGAGTGATTTTGGTGTTCCTCAGAAAATTATCGATTATTACGAGGTAGCAGAAGATTCAAAAAAGAAACAACTTCAAAAGGGGTTCGATAATTTTGAACGTAAGGTGTTTAATGATGTGCAGAAAATAGTGGAGTGATATGAACGATGATAAAAAGACATATATCAAAATGCTAGAATATAATTATGATGAAGCGAGTAGTATGAACTTTGAGTTTACAGAGCATGTTGCAATTGTACAAGTACAACTTTTTGCAAAGTTGGTTAGATGTGTCATTGCTGAAGAATATTCTGAAGACTTTGAATCTCATATAAAGTTCACATTGCCAGATGGCATAAAGAACGTAGTTGATTTAGTAGAGGTATGCAAGAAGCATTCTCTTGATTATTTCTTCAGAGTGTCTACTAAAGAATATGGTGTGGTGCGTTATTGTGCTCAACATTTGGATAATTTATTATTAAGGCTTGATACAAGTATTCATGTTGCAAGAATGCAAGAAACATTCCAGAAACTCTCTGACTTGAATTTTTTAAGTGAGATAAATACGATTTCTATGGCCATATATATAGACTATATTGCGGTAAACAATGCTATCTCTGGATATTATTCCTTAAACCTTTATGGTAATGAATTTGATTACCGCAAGCGTTACGGTCCAAACTTCATCGATTTGGAAGGCTTCAAACAGTTTCTTGGTATCATTCAAGATGTTTGCATTCAAAAGTTGGATGAAGATAAAGAGGATTATGATCTTTGCTGCAAATTTATCATGCAAGAGTATGCTAATCAGTGCAATTATCTTGCATTGTGGTTAGCCTTCTTTGATTTGCTAACATTTCCGAATCTGGATAAAAATGAGAAGATGGTGTTGAACCATATTTTCAGAGCTGTTAGAGATCGGCACTCTAACTTGACAATTTTCGAGGTAGTCTCAGAAACAGCAGATTTATTGAGCGATAGTGTAGATGAGCGTGGTGCTGAATCTAATACAACACGTTTGAAGGTATATTTAGAGGAGAATGCTTACTGTGGTATGGTTGCAAGATTTGATTTGCCCCATAAAGGAGAGGATTATGTCCATATTAATATAAACTACCTTACCCAACGGAAAGATATACATATAAGAATTTCTCCATCGACTAAAGGATATGATTATGACTATTCTTTGGATAATCTTATTGAGGCAATACGTATGGTGAATTTTGCTGGAATAAAGTTTTATCATTCTGATAAGGAAGATGATAAACGTATATTCAATCGTATGATTACTGAGGATGCCTTGACGAAGTTTGCAAAATATATATATTACCATAAAAGACTTCATGGCAAGGAAGTATGTTACAAGGCTTATTTCAAAGACGCTCGCAGTCTCCTTAGATGTTATCTTAATGAAGTTAATCCTAACTATAAATATGAATCAGACGAGAAACTGTTCGAGGATGCTGCATATGCGTTTCTCGAAGAAGTGAACGAAGATCATGAATAGGCTTTGGATGAGAAACAAAGGAAATGTTTCTTTTCAGTGGTGTCAATAATGATCAGTGCTGGCTATTAAAAGAATATGTTTGAAAATTTTACTAATAGCGATTATTCAAATATTCAATTAGGTTATTGTATCTTTTACTTAATACGGGATTATTACAGATAGACTTGAAGAGATCTTTTGGCGTAATTAGTCTATAGACATCTTTTTTAAGACACGCACGCCATGTATCCTCCATCTTTAATCCTGATACCCGGTAATTTCTTTGAAGGAGTTCTTTGTTTTCATTCGGTACAACATGAGCATGGATGAAATGTTTAGCACCAGAAAATCTTACATCACCTCTCTTTATTTCATTCTCTGCCCAAAGTGTTTGTCTCATTAGTTGATAGAAAGGTTCTTGAAAATAGATTGATCCCTCAATAGGAGATAGTGTCTTTAAATATTCCGACTGATTTATGAGTTCTGCGTATCTACTAACTCTAACCTTTCCAGGATTTCCCTTGGACTTATCAAAAGTTGAATATTGTTCCACATATTTCCATTCTATAGGGATAATCCATTTCTCATTGTCTTTCTCTGCGAACAGAAGAGCATCAATAGATGTGCAGTTTGAACCTCTGCTCGGTTTCCCTTCATTTAAAAAATTATGAATTCCACTGACCTCCTCAAATGCAATATACCCAAGCTTTCCCTTATCATCAGGTACCTTGAGTATACTGTCAAATTCAAATCCAGAAATAGTTTCTGCTATAGCTTTTGCGGCATCATAATCATGTCGTATGGCAAATAGGTGATTTAGACAGGCGATCTGAGACGATAGCATGTGATTTGTTGGAGATGTCCCATTCCACCATGATATTCCATTTTCTTTAAAGTATGTAAGTGTATCTATTCGGATACTTTCAAAAAGATTTCTTTCTCCCTTGTCTTTCTGTAAGGCAAAAGGCTGTTTCTTCTTACGGAATACTCCTCCAAGAAGGTCGTTCTCAAAATATTCAGGATGCTCCTTTGCACATTGTGCTTGATGTAGATATTGTGATTCCTTGAATTTCATAATAAATGTATTTGAATTTATAGCATTATACCCCTCGGTAGAATTGCTTATGGTTCAAATAGTAGGGATATTTCATTTTATATATAGTTTGTCCATACTAATTAATTTTTTTAAGCATAATCCAGCGTCCTTCTTTACGACCACCTTCACGAGATAAGATACCTTTTTCTTGTAAGTCTGCTAAATCGCGTTGAATGGTTCTTGATGTCATTCCTGTCTTTTGTGACAATTCTGTAGCACTTAATGTTGGAGAGTCTTGTAGTAATTCAAGTATAATGCGCTGACGATCAGATATTTCTTTTGCGACATCTTTTACGACATTCTTTGTCTCAATATGCAGGATCAGCTTTACCTGCATTAGTTCTGGCTGCTCAACCAATTCAGGCTTTAGCCAATGCTTTTCGTTCCATGCGCTAGGATAAGAGGAAAGCCGGAAGCAAGATTTTCTCCATAGCCTATCATGCGAAGCATGGCTTGCATGCGTTGGTTGCGGGCTTTAGACTCTCCTTCGGCATAAATCTGAACGATAGGGAGTTTCAGCAAACCGGGATTTGTGAGCACAAAACGGTCGTCATACTTCTCAACCTTCAGTATGCCATTGAGCATGAAGTCGACATGAATGATGGCATTGGTCAAAGCTTCACGTACTGCCTTATGCTGAGGCGTGTCATCTTTCCGGATGACCCCCTTCTATTCTGAATGGACGGGGTAAATCAGTTCATGCTCCTTGCAAGATAATCTCCCTCATGGTTACGCCTGTAATCGTGAACCGTTTTTGAAGGTCTTTCTCTATCTTGTTTTCAAGTATGCTCAGTAGAATTTCCATCATACGTATTGGCGAAAGCTGAACACGTCTCCCATAAGGAATTCAGAACGCAGGTTTGTGCTTTCTTACATTCAAGAGTTACATGCTCGCCGTTAGCAAGCAGTTCTTGTATATTCTGTTCCTTCATCTTATTGCGATTCTCTTTTTTCAAACAAGACGGTTTTCTGGAGATTGATTTCTTTGTCTATGTCTTTATATGTATCGAACTACAAAAATAATCATTTATTTTTATTTAATACGTTTTGACTGTATATTTTTTTACTCTTTCTATTTTATCTCCTTTTTTTTCATGGAAATTTTGTGGAATTTTCATTGCAGGTGGAGTATGAGGTAGGAGGGGACGGAGTATTTTCCATCAAGGGTTAATGTAGTCTCTAGGATTTGATATTTTTGTCTTTTTATTGATCATAACTATAAATTTATCTTTATTATTTAGTTATTTTCAAAAATAACAATTATTTTTGTGTTACAACTATAATGTTTACAAAATGGATAGTAAACATCTTAGCGTGAAAAATAGTTTCCTCTCAAAAAGAGAGGTAAAATTAGATGATTTATTAAAATTGAATTAATTGATGGCAGTAGAAATATTATATAAATATTTAGATGCAGATGGAGGATTAAAGATGTTATCACATCATAATCTTCAGTTTACCAATGCAGCCAAGCTTAATGACCCATTTGATTGCCACCCTTCATTGATAGAATTCTCTCATGTTCCGGAAGAGCGATGTAAAATATGGTCACAAAAAGATATAGAAGACCTTAGTTCTAACCGATTTATAAGACAAAGAGACAGAACTTGGATATGTAGTCTATCAAAAAGGTTCGATTCTTTATTAATGTGGAGTTATTACAATGCCCATAAAGGTATATGTATAGGGATTGATATGGAAAAGGCAGATCTATATTTGTCACAAATATATGGAGAAGTTATGTTTGGATGCTTGAATTTTGAAGTAAAATATAAGGATATTGTTGAAAAACCAGACTATTTTCAAAGTGAAGAAGACCTCTTTAGTTATCAATTGTGCACTAAGGCGAAGGCTTGGGAACATGAGCAAGAGGAACGTTTAGTTATAACAGATCCATCTCAAATGATTCGACACGCAGTCCCTAAAGAATTTGACGATAAAGAAATTGTAGATTACAAAGAAATAAGATTTTATCCGTCTATTGGCCTAGAATGTTTTGATTCAGTTTATTTGGGAGTTAACATTGATAAAGATATAAAAATGAATATTATTAAGACCGCAAAGAGCTTGAATTCCAATATCAAAATATACCAAATGAGTGTAGATCCTAATGCATTTAAGCTAAATACAGAATTAATAAATCCATAATATGCATAAGAAAAACATCAAATTAAGAAATACAGATAACGATTAACATCAACTCTTCCAATAGCGATTATTCAAATATTCAATTAGGTTATGTTGGTTGCGGATTTTATACTCTCTTTTGGTATAAATCTGATCGGTAGGTAGTTTCTGCAAACTGGGATTTGTGAACACAAAACTGTCGTCATACTTCTCAACCTTCAGTATGCCATTGAGCATAAAGTCGGCATGAATGATGGCATTGGTCAGGGTTTTACGTACTGCCTTATGCTGAGTCTTGTATTAGCGGTTCTCTTCTTTTCGGACAAGACTGTTTTTCTGCCGATTGATATTTTTGCCTATGTCTTTATACATATCTCACTGCTGATAAAATAACATTTTAGAAGTTCTTGACTGCTTATAAATCAGTGTAGATAACTTCTTCTACTGCTGATCAATAAATATAATGAGGGTTCGACAATAATAGAATTCCTTCCTAATTATTCTGGGAAACAGTCCATTCTCTTTATTTTGGACGAATCATTTTACTGCTGTTTTGCCTTTGTTAATTATTTCGTAAGTGTTTTGTTGAAAATAATAAGCTTTTATTGATAACACTATTTGCTATTTGTTCTGCAGTAGTAGTTTTTCCATACCATTTAGGTCCTTTGATTTGAACGGCGCCAAATGCTTCAAGCCTTAATTGAAGCTGATCATCTGCAATTCCATATTATAATATTTTTGTGCACAGATAATCAATTTTTGGGTATAGCATAAAAAACTATCCTATAAAGCTTGACAATATAATAATAATGTTTATCTTTGTCGCAAAGCTGGGAGATTATAACGCTACAGTCAGTGTGATATATTTTAGTTTTGAATCGTTTATTTATCGCCGAACGATAAAATTATCAGCTATGATAGTAAAAAAATAAAATGGCGATTTTTTAATAATTAAAAAGAATGACAACTATGAAATTGAGTAAAGATTTTATGAGAGACAATGATTTAGGACTTCTAGTTCTGCGTGTGTCAACTGGAGGATTGATGCTTTTCCATGGATTCTCCAAATTAATAGATGGTGTTGGACCTATCGGTGATATGCTTGCTTCAATGGGATTACCTTCATTTATAGCTTATGGAACACTGCTAGTAGAACTTGTAGCCGCCATGTTTATTGTATTGGGATTATGGACTCGTGCTGCTGCCGTAGCAATGGTAGTAAATATGATTATTGCTATACTGATGGTACACACCGGTGATATTTTCTCTCTAACACCTCAAGGCGGTTGGGCAATCGAATTGCCAATGCTATATCTGTTACCGGCACTTGCTCTAGCATTAACAGGAGGAGGATGTTATGCCATGACACGAAATAATATATTTTCATGATATGTAAAGTAGGTTAGCTTACTTTGCCATGGTCTGGAAAAGTATGGTCATTACAAATAACAAAAAACGTGCAACTCATTTAGCTGCACGTTTTTTTTGATTATAAAGATTCTAAATCATAGAGCATTTGACATATATGAGAAAGAAATATAAACGGCTTTTTTTCTTATTTCAAAATAAAATAATATCTTTGCATGGGTAAATAAAATAATACTAATGAAACGCTTATTTTTCTTTTTTATTTCGATGTTTGTTTATATATCTGCGTTTGCACAGTTTGCTTTCGTTGATAGATGCAATATGTCTTATCTAAATATGCTGAGCGGGCTTCCAAGTAATTTTGTTGACGATATATACAGTGACAGTTTCGGCTTTATATGGATTTCCACTCATGGTGGTGGGTTGGTGAGGTATGACGGGTTCTCATATCGTTATTTTGGAGTTGGCAGTGATGGAATGTCGCTTAAGAGCAACACTTGTCATAACGTTGTTGAAGACAGGTTTCATCGCCTTTGGATCAGTTTTGAGGAATGCACAGAAGTGCTAGACCTTAAAACCATGCATTCGCTTGTACCGAAGAGTAAAAATGATGAACTCAGGCGCATAATGAACCAAATGTCAGTAAGGGTGTATTGTGACAGTAAGGGATATATTTGGATCGTAAGAAGAAATGATATATGCAGGGTGGAATTTGATGAATCTGGAGATGTAAAAGATATTATAAAATTTGGATATAAAAATAATACTCCTGATATTGCCATTGCCGATATAAATAATGATGGTTCTGTGTGGGCTGCCATTGATGGAGGACTATATAGACTTGTTGTATCGAATCATAAGATTGTGCGCATGGATATTTCGAAAACATTCAAAGATCTTCCTGGAGTATATGTCACGTCTATTTTGACTTATCGAGGCAGTATATGGATAGGTACAAATATTGGACTGATGAGATATAACATGCTCAACAGACAAGTTAAGGTATATAAAAACACAATAGGGCAGAAGGCTCTTTCTCATTCTTATATATCTGCATTAGCATTGTCGGCCGATAATCATTTACTTATCGGGACGCTTTGCGGTGTAGACATGTATAATCCTGAAACTGATGATTTCTCGCATTGGAACATGTCAAGCAAGATTAATCCGCTGAGCAGTAATTTCATTAATTGTCTCTATTCGCTAAATGGATTGTTATGGGTGGGAACAGAGACCGGTGGTATAGTGAAACTTGCTCCAAGACAGTTGATACTGGAAAACTTTAGACATACTGATGATGCGACGAGTCTGTCTCCAAATGCTTTAAATGCAATGTATGTTGAACCAAATGGTACACTTTGGGCAGGAACTGTTGAAGGTGGATTGAACAGAATGGAAAGAGGACATGGCTCTTTTACGCATTTCACGACTGCTAATTCTGCATTATCCCACAACAGTGTATCAACTCTTGCCGTTGATGGAAAGTGTAGATTGTGGGTTGGTACATGGGCTGGTGGCCTTAATCTTGTTGACCTACATACTCATAGTAGCGTTTCACGTCTTAATGTACCGCAGAAATATAAATCATTGCTGAACTTTATCGGAGCTTTGGCTTATGATAAGTATAATAATATAATGTGGATAGGCAGCAATGACGGTATATTCGCTTATGACCTGAACACTAACACTATGTTTGAACCTTTTAAAGGGAATCGTGATATACGAGGCTCTATTGGCTCTATAGTTGACAGATATGGATATCTGTGGATAGGATGTGTGACCGGTGTCGTTAAAATCAATCTGAAGTCACCTGGAAGACGCTTGCATAGATTTAATTATGTGCATATCACTAATAAACTTGATGATCCCAATAGTGGTATAATAGATAAGCTTTGTGCTTTCTGTCAGACTCGTAATGGTACGCTGTGGTTGGGTAGCAATGGATACGGACTCTACAAGCGCATAATAGACAAGGACGGGCATGAGACTTTCAAGGCATATACTCTAAGGGATGGATTGGCAAATAATTCCGTGAAGGGTATTGTCGAGGATAATAATGGCATGTTGTGGATAACTACGGAAAACGGTCTTTCGCAGTTTAATCCGAAAACAGAAACGTTTACAAATTATTCAGCAAATGACGGACTATTATCTTCACAGTTCTATTGGAACTCGGCAGTGAAATCGTCAGATGGAATAATTTATCTTGGAAGTGACAAGGGACTTACGATATTGAAGGGCGATAACTCTGATGCTATTTATAAGGGACATTTAAGATTTACCAGACTTATGGTGGGCAATGAAGAAGTAAATGCCGGAAGTCGTTTCATAGATGAGGATATAGCCCTTGCGCAAAAAATAAACATTAGAGAGGGAGATAAGTCTTTGTCAATTGATTTTTCTTCGCTCAACTATGGTAATGAGAACCGTGGAGGTTACTGTTATCGCATGAAGGGATTTGAGGATGATTGGATTCCGTTGAAGCCAGGGGAGCATGGTGTGAGGTATACAAGTCTGCCCTCTGGAAGTTATAAGTTTGAAGTGAAATATTCTTCTGCTGTTACAAATGGTAAAGGAGAAGTTATTTCGATAGATGTAAATGTGGCTCCATATTTTTGGAAGAGCTGGTGGTTTGTTTCAATATTGCTGTTGGCATTCACAGTACTAGCCAAGTATCTTTATGAATGGCGCATAACAGAAATGCGCCGACGTGAGGCAGAAAAACTAATGCGCCCGATAGAGGAAGCCATAAGGGATAGTGACGAACCTAATAAGTTGCAGTCACGTATAGAGGATATCCTTAACAATCAGCGCAAATTAAATGAAAGTAAGATAAAGAGTTTTGAGGCAGACAAGGAAGAGTTGAAACTGAAAAATAAACCGTTTATTGACGAGGTGATTGCTATTTTGGAAAAGAATTATATGAATTCCGAATTTGGTGTTGGTGAACTTGCTGATGAAATAGGGATGAGTAGGGCTGTGCTTAGTCGTAAGTTATTTGCCAATACCGGACTTCCTACAAGTCAGTTTATCCGTAATTATCGTCTAGGAATAGCCAAGGATATAATAATAAAAAATCCTGGTAACAGGAACATCACTGAAATAGCATATAAAGTAGGTTTTAATGACCCTAAGTATTTCACCAGATGTTTTACACGTCAGTATGGTTCATCGCCAACTACCTACAAGAGTGAATAACATATTGCGCAAACAATACTTCCCAATCTTATAGGACTTATTGTGTATTATTGATTAATGTCATAATTATGTGCAAATTCAGAATAATGACTTGCCTGAAATTCTGTATAAACAGTTGCAGTCAATCTGTTAATGAATTTCCCCGAAAGTAAAAGAACTTTCGGGGAAATATTATAGTAGTAACTATTTTTCCTTGTTGTAATGATCTGGAAAATAATTTTTGCAGGTTCTTACAGTATCGAGGCCTGATATATTTTCTCAATAGAGTCTTCCAGCATCTTATTAAAGTCTGCATCAGACTGGCTGATACTTAAATCTTGCAGCAGGGCTCTGGAGAAGCTGGCGATCATTCCGTGATTATGTGTTAGCTTTTCGCAGGCCTCATCTTGTGAATATCCGCCGGACAACGCAACAACACGTACAACATGGGGATCTTTCATCAAGTCAGCATAGAAGTTGTCAATGCTCGGAATGGTTAACTTGAATATTACTTTCTGGTCCTTACCTAACGCTTTCAGCTCCTCTTTTATATATTTTTTAAGGAGTTCTTCACATTTTGTCTTTTCCGGAGCATGAATGTCTACTTCCGGTTCGATGATAGGAACAAGATCGTAGGCAATGATTCTTTTGGCAATTTCAAACTGCTGGTCAACAACTTTTTTAATACCTTCTTCATTTGCCTCCTTGATTACAGAACGCATCTTTGTACCAAAAATATGTCTCTTCTGTGCCTGTTCCAGTAGGTCATCCAAATCAGGCATCGGTTTCATTACCTGTACACCGTTTTCCAAATCAGCTAGTCCCTTATCTATTTTCAGGATAGGAACTACCTTCTTTTCTTCCCAAAGGTAATCTGCGGTATATTTATCGTCAATCTTACGGTTCATCGTGTTCTCAAACAAAATGGATGCGATGATTCTGTCACCTTTGAAGGCTGGTGCCTTGATGACCCTAGTACGCATCTGATGGACAAGCTGGAACATTTCTTCATCAGTAGTCCACGCATCTTCATTAACGCCATATCCCTTCAAGGCTTTTGGCGTACTGCCACCACTCTGATCTAGTGCTGCAATGAATCCTTTTGCGGATGTCATTTGTTTTAATTGAATTGCATTCATAATTTTTTATTTTAAACTTGTTATTTTAAAACACAGAGCTTTTGTTATTTATCTATTTACAGAACTGGCATCTCTGTATCTGTTTATTTTGCCAGTCCTTGTCTGGCAACAGCTTCCTGTTTGCGCTTGATTTCTTCCGGATTTCCCAAGTAGAAGTCACGGACAATTTTTAGGTTGTCATCAAACTCAAAGACATAAGGAACTGCTGTCGGAATATTCATATCACTGATCGCTTCATCAGAAATACCTTTTAGATGCTTCACGATGCCCCGCAGACTATTGCCATGGGCGACGACCAGTATATTGTCAACCTTCATCAGATGAGGAAAAATTTCACACTCCCAGTAAGGCATAACTCTTTCTATCGTGTCTTTCAGGGATTCCGTGTTTGGAATATATTCAGGAGGAACAGAGGCATAACGTGGGTCGTGCCGCGGATTATCCAAATCGTCTTCTGCCAGAGGCTGGGGAGCTATCTCAAAACTTCTGCGCCATATATGAACCTGTTTGTCTCCATATTTTTCAGCGGTTTCGCTCTTGTTCATTCCTTGAAGGAAACCGTAGTGCTTTTCGTTCAGTCTCCATGATTTAAAGACAGGGATCCAGTCTTCATCCATTTTATCAAGGACACAGTTGAGTGTTTTTACAGCTCTCTTTAAATAAGAGGTGTAAGCAACATCGAAAGAATAGCCTTCTTTTTTTAAAAGAGTTCCTGCATTTTCAGCCTCTTCAATACCTTGAGGAGACAAGTCTACATTTGTCCAACCTGTAAACCGGTTTTCTTTGTTCCACTGGCTTTGGCCGTGTCTGATAAGTACTATTTTTTTCATCTCTTTTACGAACTAAATAGAATTATACTAAAATTGGCCGGAGAAAATTCTTCTGTTGTATTCTTGGTAGTAATAGCCAAAGTTTGAAAATATCTCTGACCTGATGGTAAAGATAATAATAAATTTGAAATTGAACTAATTTTTAGGGAATTTTTAACTATTTGATGATAATAAAAAAGTTACGTATAAAGAAAAGGGTAATGATTCTATTCTTTATAAAAAGTGTTTGTATGAATAATGTCGTTATTTTGTTCTTGCAACGAACAAAATGAATTATATATGTTATCATTAGTGTCCACTAAAACTAGTGGGTACGCTTGTAATTGATTAACACATATATTTTTATAGAGAAAAATAGATGTTAATGATACCATGTAGTGAGAACACACAGTCTTTATAAAATAAGATATTGTGTTTTAACGAAAAATACTAGTAAACAAAGCCTTTTAGAATTATTGGATAAATGTAAAAAATACACCTAAATATACATTTGTCCACCTAATAGATTGTTTTATCCACCATCTGTTTTTACCCTTTTTCTATATTTGCGGCATAAATTTTCATTAAATCTATTAACATTAATAACTAAAAACAATTAAGATGAGAAAACATTTATTCTCAGTGATGCTTGTTCTGAGTTTTATGGGAGGTCTTACAATAAGCCCTTTACCCATGCTCGCTTCAGTAACACAGACAGAGACCATTCATGTAAAAAGTCGTGTTGTAGACCAAGATGGACAACCTCTTATTGGTGCAACAGTCAAGGCTAAAGGTTCCAATGTAGGAACTGTGACTGATCTTGATGGTAATTTCCAACTAAATGTTCCGGCTAACTCTGTTTTGTTAGTCAGCTATGTTGGTTATAAAGGTAGCGAGGTTGCCGTACGTGGGCGCGCAATCATTGATCAGATTCAACTCACCCCTAACGACTTGATGCTTAATCAGGTTGTTGTTGTCGGTTACGGAACACAGAAGAAAGCTGACCTGACAGGTTCCGTTTCTATTGTAAATGCAGAAGAGATGAAGAAGGTGTCAAACTCTAACATCTCTACTATGCTTGAAGGTAAGGTACCTGGTGTCCAGATTACTACAGATGGTCAGCCTGGTGCTGATCCTACAGTAAGAGTGCGTGGTATCGGTTCGTTTGGAAGTACAGCACCTCTATATGTTATAGATGGTGTGCCTATGGGTACTTCTATCCGTGACTTTTCACCTAATGACATCGCCACAATACAAGTGCTTAAGGATGCCTCTGCCGGTGCTATTTATGGTTCACGTGCTGCAAACGGTGTGATTATCATTACTACAAAGAACGGTAAAAAAGACCAACCCTTGAAGGTGGGCTACTCCGGCTATTTTGGTATTGATAAAATTTCAAGTGGTGTTTACGATGTAATGAATGCTGATCAATATAGTAATTACCTTGGTCAGGCTTGCGCAAACTCTAAAACGGCTTTACCTGGAGGTTACAGCCTTGATGCCAGTACAGGTAAATATCATTTTATGGATAATACCAACACAGATTGGTTCAATGAGGTATTTAAAACCGGTATCAGACAGAATCATAGTGTAAACTTCAGTGGTGGTAGTGCTAGCAGTACTTATAATGTAGCTCTTGACTACTTCCAGCAGAAGGGTACGCTTGAAGGTGCCGGTCCTAACTACGAGCGTTATAATGCACGTGCCAACAATACTTTCGAAACTAAATTTATTAAGTTCCGTACCAGTGCGGTTTACTCACACTCAAAACAAGACAATATGGGACTTTCTAATTCTTCAGAGTATGTTCAGGGACTTTATGGTGATGTTACCAACGTACTGCGTGGAACGTTGTTGATGCAACCTACTATTAAGGCTTATGACTCATCTACATGGGTACTTGACGATAAGGTTGGTTCTGCTAGCAATTATAATTATGATGCATACGGCTATGGTGTATATTATGACAATATACATGGTGATATATCAGCGTCCAATCCTTTGTTGGTAAACAATCTGCTTAAACGTAATACTATCGTAGATCGCTTTGTAGGTACCGGTTCTGCAGATGTTGACTTATTAAAGATGATAGGCTTAGACAGTAAAAACCACCACCTCAATTACAAGATTAATCTTTCATATAGTACTACACACGCCAAGGACAATACTTGGATATCTGCATGGATTCAGAGTAACCGTGTGTACTTAGACAAGAGCAATGAGCGTCTTACAAAAGGTGAGCGTACATACAACGATGCGTTGATTGAGAATACCCTTACTTACGATGGTACAATCGGACTACACAACATCAATCTTGTTTTAGGCCAGACATACGAAGAGGAGAATACCAATACACTTACAGGCTGGGGTGTTAACTTCTCTGAACCTTATTTCTTGCAGCTTCAGAATGCAGCCAAAACATATTCTTCATCTTACGAATATAAGCATGCATTGGCTTCTTATCTTGCTCGTCTTAATTACAATTATGATGAGAAATACCTGATCTCTGCAATCATCCGTCGTGATGGTAGTTCACGTCTTTCTAAAAATATTCGCTGGGGAACATTCCCTTCAGTATCATTAGGTTGGCGCTTTGACAAGGAAAAATTCTTCCCAATCAGTCGCGATATCGTAAATATGTTCAAGGTCCGCGCCAGCTATGGTGTGCTTGGTAATGAGAATATTGGTGAATACCAGTATATGGCTACAATGAATCGTAACAACATGACTTACAGTTTCAACAACACACCTGTTACTGGTTCTGCCATATCTACCTACGTAAATGATAATATCGCATGGGAGAAGAAGAAGACCACCAATATCGGTATTGACCTTGCAATGTTCAACAATCGCGTTGAGTTTACTGCAGAGTGGTACAAAAACCGTTCAGAGGATTTGCTCTACGGAGTTCCAGTTCCTACACAGGCAGGTGTTTCAAATACAAGTGTTACAATGAATGCCGCTTCAATGGACAACAGTGGCTTTGAATTCTCTGTCACCTATCGTAATCATGACAATCCATTGAAGTATGATATCAGTGCCAACTTGAGCACACTGAAGAATAAGGTTACTTCTTTAGGATTCGGTACTAATTCATATATAACAGGTGCTTATGCTACTTATGTAGGTCATGAAGTTGGCCAGTTCTACGGTTGGGTTTACGAAGGTATTGCCCGTACACAAGCAGATTTGGACAATCATGCTACACAGCAGGGTGCCAACATCGGCGATTGTCTATACAAGGATGTAAGTGGTCCGGACGGTAAACCTGATGGTAAAATCGATGCTTACGACCAAGTAGTGCTGGGCAGTGGTCTGCCAAAGATTAACTTCGGTTTGAGTGCGCGTCTTGAATATAAGAACTTCGATTTGTCTATTTCTACTTATGGAGCACTTAACTATCATGTATCAGACGATATTTATAACAGTCTTAATTCATGTTACGGATGGGGAAACAAAGATGTATCCATCCTAAAGGCCAACCAATATTCTAGTGATGGCCAGACATACATCTCAGATGTTCCACGTACTTATGTAACAAACAATGCCTCTTTGGCATGGAACGATATTTTCAGTTCTCGCAAAATTCAGAATGCTGCATATTGGAAGATTGCCAACATTGAACTTGGTTACAACTTACCTGACAAATGGTTCAAAGGGATGATATCCGGTGCGCGTGCATATATCTCGGCACAGAATATTTATACATTTACCGGTTATCACGGTTATAACGTTGACTATGCCGGTGGAACATTCACTCCTGGTTATAACTTCTGTTCTTTCCCGACTCCACATACATATATGTGCGGTGTCCAATTTACATTCTAACATAATATGGATTTTCAATATGAAACTATATAAAATTTCACTGACCCTTTTGTTGGGTCTAGGCACGCTTACATCGTGCAATGATAAGCTGGAATTGATGAATCCAAACCAGCAAACAACAGGTACATTTGGCAATACAGCCGATGATTTACAAGAAAGCGTAGTGGCTGCTTATAACCACATTCGTATGGAAGGTTCTTATGCTCGTGTGGGCTACACTATCGATGTATGCCGTGGTGATGAAGCTTGGAACTCTTCACAGGTTTGGTATCTGCCTTTCGACGACCTTAACGAGTCTATTACTGATGAAATAGGTTCATGGTCTTGGCGTGAATGGTATTACACTGTCAATGTATGCAATTTCGTTCTTTCACGTTGCAACAGTGATGATACCCAACTCTCAGAGGCTATGCGCCGCATCAAGGGACAGGTGCTGTTCCTTCGTGGGTTGTCATACTATAACCTTGCCGGATATTATCAGAATCCACCACTTATAACAGACTATAAAGATTACTCTACGCTTGAAGGTCTTTATGGCGCTAATAGCACTTTCGATGGAGTTCTTGATCAGGTAGAAAAAGATTTTCAGGAGGCTATTACTTTACTTCCTTCACGTGATGAAGGCGGACAATGGGCTGGTGGTCGTGCTACATGTGGTGCAGCTGCCGGATATTATGCCCGTGCTCTTATGCAGCGCCATAAGTATAGCGATGCTCTTGCAGTACTTAAGGACATCATCGCCAAGAAATACGGCACATATAAGCTAATGGCAAACTATGGTGATAATTTCCGTGAAGGTCCTGAATATGAGAATAATGCCGAGAGTCTGTTTGAGGTACAGTTCCTTGATTATGGTTCACAGGGCACTGATGATGAGTGGACACCTGTAAACACTAGTGCTTATGCTACACAGGGTTCTGCTATAGAAAGTAACTTCGGCCCCGGTGCTTATGGTGGTTGGGCTGATATATCTGCTTCACCATGGTTGTATCAGCTTTTCAAGGGTGAGCGTACAACAGCCGGTAAACTTGATCCGCGTTTATATTGGACTATTGGTACTTATGAGTCAGATTGGGAAGGTTTTGAATATGGCAATACATGTTATACATCTAAACTCACCGCTGCAGACACAGTAGTAACAAACAATAACAACGGAGGTCTGCCTATCGCTAAGTTTACAAACATGCGTACAGGTCTATATAACAAGGTGGTAACTGGTTTGCATGATGGTATAAATCTGCGTATGATGCGCTACTCAGATGTGTTGCTTCGTGCTGCTGAATGTGAAAATGAAGTAAACGGTCCTACACAGCAGGCTATCGACTGGATTAATCAGGTTCGTGAACGTGCAAAGCTTGCCGACTTAAAACTTGCTGATTTCCCAACAGCCGATAAGTTGTTCGAGCAGATTGCTAATGTTGAACGTCCAAAGGAGTTCGGTTGTGAGTTCGGACGTGGTTTCGACCTCTTGCGCTGGGGCTTCTTCTACAGTGCCGACCGTTTGCATCAGTTAAAAGAACACGGTACTTTCCGCCGTTCTATCCACCATGCAAAAGATCCTGTTAGCTATTCTAATATAGCTAATGATCCAGAACTGAAGAGTTCTTACGATTCATATGTTCAGGGACATGAGTTCCTGCCTATTTATCAAGGTTTGCTTAATAATAATCCTAATCTTAAGGGTAATTCCGCTAATGATGGAACAGATAACTCTGTCTACTTCAGTCAGAAGGGTTGGACAATACATCCGGTGGTAAGTCTAAGCAAATAGAAATAATACAATACATTTATCTATAAAAGATTATGAAACATCTAAATAAAATAGCATCCATTTTATGTGGTGCTGCATTTGGAATACTGGCTATTACCAGTTGCGAGGGCGGCGACTTGTACGGTGTGAATTCTCCTTCCTGGATTTCCCAGAAAATAGACTCAATAGAAAATTCTAAGAAATCGAATGAAGAGGTGTTGGTTGGTATGCAGGAGGATGTGTACACTATCGGCAAGAGTGACTATACTTCAGGATGGTGGTCTAGCTTCTCTAAATATTACGTTGTACCAAACGGACAAAAGTGGAATGCTGTGTTAAACCTCAACCTTAACTCTAGTGATGACACTTATTATAAGAACTTTGCCATTATCATCACAAATGATGTTGACCGCGGGGGTGCCGGATATCAGGAATATGGTGCTTACCGTTTTGATGCTACCGGTGATTCTGCCAAGTATAATTCGCAGTGGGGTAAATATCTATATTTCAAGTATACCAACAGTACACAGTTGCTAGCTCCTGATGCCAACAATAAAGATGCAAACGTACAGAAGCTAGGTGGCAAGGTAACTATTACAGTTGACCGTACAAGTAGCAATGCTTTTAAAATAAAAATCACTAACGGTACAGTTACTAAGACTTACGAGCAACCTTATAAGCTACCTAATCTCAATGCCGATGCTTCTGATACTAACATCCGTTGCTTCCTCGTGCCAGAGGGTTCTTACATTGATTTCCTACAGACCAATATTGTTCCTATAGGTGGACTTACATCTGCTAAGGATAAGGCTCCTGTATCTATGGTACTTCAGAATGTACCTGATGAAGTCACACGAGGCACAGCACTTGACAAGGCAATGTCAAATATCTCTGCTGAAGTTACTTATGAGGAAGGTGTGAAGAAGGTCATCCCTGCTTCAGAACTTTATATCTCTGCTATTCCAGACATGGATGTCCCTGGAGAGAAAAATCTTGTAGTTATATACAACAAGACTTTCAAAGGCGAGAATGCAGCCAAGCCTATTATTGCCTATGCCAAGTTCAATGTCGTTAACAGTATTGCATCCATAAAGATTACAACGGCGCCGACCAGAAGTCATTATTACTTCTTCAATTCTGCCGCAACAAGTGGTCTTACAGATCGCACTTTGGCTTTTGACCCTACTGGTATGGAAGTCACTGCAACTTATGCAGACGGAAGCTCAGCGGTAATTGATAATTCCAAACTTAAGTTCTCTTCTGTCCCAGCTTCAGCCGGTACTTACAACGTTACAGTTAGTACTGCAAATGGTAAGACTGATAATGTTTCTGTATCGGTATCTGAATCAGAGTCTGCATTTGTAACTCCAAATCCTAGTAACCTTGGAGCAACCGACAATACTGGCGCATGGTGGTCTGTATTTACGGATAACATTAAAGTTCCAGCCGGTAAAACTTATGTTGTATCATTCACCAATTACAGCAGTATGGCAGGCAACTGGAATAATTTCGTAACAATACTTCGCAATTCAGTTAACAAAGAATATGCAGTGGTGCGTTCAGACAACTATGGTTGGGGCGACGGATATGCAGCATCAAGAAACAGTGGCGGACAAGCAGACTGGGCATCATGGCTAGCGGCGATGAACGGAGCAAATGTCACCGTTTATGTCACCAACTGTAACAATGGCACCGCAGATGTGCAGGCTGTTATGAAAGGAACCAACGGAAAGACTTACGTACAGTACTATCTAGGCGTGAACACCATTGATGTAAATGATTTGTGCTTTGCATTTACCATCGACAGTTGCCATTTGGTATTCAAATCAACTGCATCAAGTAAAAGCGCTTTTTATCATAAAGGATGATATAGAATGAAATATCTGAATATAATATTGTTGTCATTGAGCAGCCTATTTGCTATAGGCTGCTCAGGTGGCGACGCTACTGAAGACGTTAGTAAGCCCACACCTACACCGCCAAGTGGATCTGATGAGCAGTTGGCAAGTTATGTTGCACCAACATATAATGATGACTATACGTCTATTGCAAGTTGGGACAATCGTAGTAAATGGAATCTTGCTAATGTTCATGATCCGTCTGTGATGAAAGCAGATGACGGTTACTACTATATTTATCAGACTGATGCATCTTATGGTAATGCACATATAGGACATGGACATTTTTTCTGTCGTCGTTCTAAAAACCTTGTAGACTGGGAGTTTATGGGTGCTACAATGTCAAAACTACCTGCATGGGTTAAGACCAAACTAAATGAGATTCGCTCTAATATGGGGCTATCAGCCAGCACTGTCAATTTCAGTGATGAAACGCAGTTCGGTTTCTGGGCTCCTTGTGTACGTCGTGTCAGTGCCAATCTGTATCGAATGTATTATGTTATCACAGTTCCCGGCACAATCAATGGTGATAATACGTGGTCTGAGCGTGCTTTCATTGGTCTGATGGAGACTAGTACACCAGCCAATGTAAGCAGTTGGGTGGATAAAGGATATGTGATTACAAACGTATCAGATAAAGAACTAAATTTTAATGTAAAGTCTAATGACTGGGCAAACTGCTATTTCAAATATAATGCCATAGACCCGTCATATATCATCACACCAAGTGGTGAACATTGGTTGGCTTATGGTTCATGGCATTCTGGTTTCGCGGCCGTTCAACTTAACGCCTCTACCGGTATGCCGCTTAAGACATTGGGGAATCCATGGGGCACAGATATTTCAGCTTATGGCAAATTGATTAATACTCGTCAAATGGGTAATCGCTGGCAGGCTTCAGAGGCTCCTGAGGTTGTATATCATAATGGTTATTATTATATGTTTATGGCTTATGATGAACTGTCTGTGGCTTATAATACCCGAGTTGTACGTTCCACGAATATCGATGGCCCTTACGTGGGTATAGATGGCACGGATGTTACCAATAACGGAGGTGATGCATACCCTATAGTTACACATCCGTATAAGTTCTCAAAGGGTTATGGATGGGTAGGCATATCCCATTGTGCTGTCTTCGATGACGGTAATGGCAACTGGTTCTTCTCTTCACAGGGCAGATTTCCGGCTAATGTAGGTGGAAACGCATATAGCAATGCTATTATGATGGGACAGGTGCGCAGCATTCGCTGGACTGACGATGGCTGGCCTGTCGTGATGCCTGAGCGTTATGGTGCAGTACCACAGCCGGCGATCACTGAGAGCGAACTTGTAGGCAATTGGGAACATATCGATCTGAGCTATAATTATGCTAAACAGGATGTAGCAATTACGATGAATTTAGCTGCCAATCATACCATTACAGCAGGAACATGGCAAGGTGCAACATGGAGCTATGATGCCACCAATAAAGTGCTTACCGCCAATGGAGTTAAGTTGTATCTGCAGCGTGAAGTAGACTGGGAGGCATCTCCCCGTAAGGCTACTATCGTCTATGCAGGCTATAATGGTAAAAAGACATATTGGGGTAAGAAAGTAAACTAATATAAAGTTTGAAATACTTATTTTAAAGACAGAAGAATGAAATTGAGACTATTTACTTTTTATACCGTTTTGCTTTCTTGTTTTATGACAGTGAAAGCTGCCGACGGTATTACATCACCATTTGTGCATGATCCTGTGCTGGCTTATGATGGTAGCCGATATTATATATATTGTACAGGTCTGGGAATACAGGTGTATTCATCTGCCGACTTGAACAAATGGCGCGATGAACCTTCTGTGTTTGATGCCGCACCACAGTGGGCAATGAAAATGGTCCCTGGATACAAAGGACATACGTGGGCGCCCGATATCATATTCTATCAGGGTAAGTATCATCTGTTTTACAGTTGTTCTACATTTGGTAAAAACCGTTCAGCCATAGGCCATGCAGAGAATGTCACCCTGAATCCATCTGATGCACGCTATAAATGGGAAGACAAAGGATGTATCGTCAATTCTGTTCCCGGCAGGAACGAATGGAATGCCATAGATCCGAATGTCATCATAGATGGAGAAGGTACTCCATGGATGACGTTTGGATCATTTTGGAACGGTATTAAACTAGTCAGACTTACTGCCGATATGAATGCTGTGGCAAAGCCTGAAGAATGGTATTCTCTGTGCAAGAGAATGAATAATATTCTACCAGACAGTCTGCCAGGGGATGATGCCGTTGAGGCTCCGTTCATCTATCATCGTAGTGGATATTATTATCTTTTTGTATCGTTCGACTATTGTTGCAGAGGATTGAAAAGCAACTATAAAATAGCCATAGGTCGTTCAGTAAATATAAAAGGTCCGTATCTTGACAGAGACGGTAAGGATATGTTGCAAGGCGGAGGTAGCATACTATTAGAGGGTGATCATAAGACGTATTCTGCAGTAGGTCACTGTTCTGTCTACGATTTCGCCGGACATACATATCTTTTTGCTCACGGTTATGAAATACATGACAATGGAATGCCGCATCTTGTGAAAAGAGAATTGAAATGGACTGCCGAAGGATGGCCTGAAGTAATGCAATAAAATATTGGAATTAAAAGTTTTAGAATATTAATTAAGGTTGTTTCCTAGATTGACGCATAGAGATATAAGGTTGTTTTTCTAGATTGACGCATAGGGATATATGACTGTGAAGTCAAATATCCCTTTTTCATGTGCAGAACTCTTCACATGAACCATTGGTGTAGTACTTTATCAAGTTCCATCGGGTTGCGATACCGAGTATTGGATAGCTCGTCAAGGCGCATGGTGATAATTTGGTCTTCTTTGACGCAAGACTCTCGAAGATAATTGCTGAAAATATCGAGAAACAGTACTGACTTGCCACAACGACGAATACCGATAATTACCTTAATTCGTCTGTTATCGCGATGATCTATCAACTTGTTCAGGTAATTTTCTTTCTATCTTCATGTTTTTATCCGATATTTATGTGTGTTTACACGTTTTTGTCGGTTAAGAAGATGTCTAAATATTTTCGACTCACAATGTTTTATCCGATCTTTTTGTGTAATTACATATGTTTTCTTTCTACTAGATTGTGACTGAGTATCTTATATTTTGATGTTGACTCCTAATGACATCAATAGTCTTGTATAATCGTGAAAATTACTATTGCGTGAATCATATTTTCTTAAGAGCACACCAATGCATGGTCTGATAATATAATGTCCGATATAAGCATATATACCTGCGTCGTAATACGAATACTTCCAATTATTATTTTTTTGCAAGTTATCCCCAATGCCGCATGCGGCACTCATGCTTAAATCAGAAATGCTTAGAAAAGTATAACCTATTTTGGCTCCCAACATATTGTTTGTATAATAATCTTTATTACCATTAATATTAAATAGTGCAATGGTATGTTCAAATTCACATTTCACATACAAACGTTTTAGGATATTATACTTGAAATCAGCGCAAATCTCATAAGGCTGAAACTCATTTGAAAGTGAATTACCTTGCATGTGCATTTCAGCTTCCATGCTGTTGGCTTGACACAAAGCATGAAGTGGAAAACCTAAAAATAAGAGTAAAATATATATATACTTATGCATAATGCTAGTTATTAAATTTTCTGTTTTTGTAGTGTATATCCATTCCCCCAAGATAAATCTACACTTGAGACACTGAAGACCAAACGCAACGTGTTAATGATAACTTTTTCATATAAATCCTTTCTTTAAATTAATTAAGTCTTGTTTATTGTATTCTGAAACAAATATAGCAATTTTTGTGATAAATTGTTCTTATTTTGCCGTGATTTGTACTATTTTAACGCTATGTGTAGGGCGGTTGATAATTGAAAAATAATAGTGGTGCTATTTAAAACTTATACACCAACTCCATTCTCAATTATCTTGTATTCCTCACAATATACTAATAAAAAATAAGAAAAGGCATACAAATCTCAACCAATAAACCGATCCGTTATTATTAACTTGCATGGCTTTCTTATTTCCATTATTCCTCTTCTTCGAAAGTAAGCACTATTGATTATCACACAGTTATAGCAACATGTGAACATTTTGAATACGATTTGATAGTATCAAAACCAAAGCAAACACATAACTCTATAAATACATTTAGCAGCAAGTAGAAGTGAAAAATTGCAAGCAGTCATTCTGAAAATTACTGCTATTGGTTGGTCTTCATCATAAATCCGTATTTTAGCTTTAACCGATAGGATATTTCTTAAAATGTGTTGCATTACGAAAAGTATTTGTTAAAACTAACTCTATTTCGTAAGTTTTAGAAATGAAAAACTTGACACGAAACTGATTTCGACATACCTTTGCTTCTGTAAAACAAAAAACGCTATGAAGCACAAAAGCAATACACTTACAAAGGCAGAGTTTGATGTGATGTCGGCTCTCTGGGACATCAATCATTCGGCAACTGTTCACGATATTCTTGAACGTTTCGCAGAACCTAAGCCAGCTTATACCACGGTGGCTACTTATATGAAACTGCTTCTAGAAAAGGGTTATGTGGATTATTTCAAGGTGAAAGGAGAAGGCAAGGCCAAGATATATCAGGCTAAGGTAACACGTGCAGAATACACCCGACAGGCCATGGCTGATGTAAAGAAAGATTTCTTTGGTGGCTCATTGCGTTCCATGCTGAACTTCTTTGTGAAGGAGGAGAATCTATCCGATGAGGAGATTGCCGATTTGCTGAGTACCATCAATAATGAAGACGTATCAGTTTCTATTAAAGAGGAGGAAACGCTATGAATGATATACTCATCTATTCACTGAAGTCGGCCTTGGTATTGACAATGCTCTATGTGCCTTACATGCTGATGCTCCGCAAGGAAAGCTTCTTCCGCATGAACCGCATGATGTTGCTCAGTATCCTCTTTTTCTCGCTCGTTCTGCCAGCATGCAACTTCTCTGCATTGGCAATCGGCAGTGAACCTGTAGCTGAAGCAACAAGGCAGATATATGTGCAATTCGACGAAGGGCAAGTAGTATCTAATAGTTCTACTCAGATGGCTGCTCAGAGCCCATTAGTATTCTTCGACTGGAGCATGTTGCTGCACGGTCTCTTGATTCTTGGAATGGCTGTAATGGCGCTTGTACGCTTGCTGCAGATGGTGCGCATGCAAACCATGGTGAAGCGGGGCAGTCTGTGGAGTAAGGAGAAAGATGGTTGCACCATTTACTGTCATGCAGGTGATGTCTCGCCTTTCAGTTGGATGAAGAGTATTGTGATCAATGACGAGGACTACAAGGAGAATGGTCATCAGATCATCCTTCATGAGCAGGGACATATCCTCTGCCATCATTCGCTCGACATCCTATTGCTCACCTTTGTGCAGACGTTGCAATGGTGGAATCCCTTGGTCTACATCCTCGGCAATAGCCTTCGCGATGTACATGAATATGAGGCTGATAACCATGTGCTCACCGCAGGGATTAATATACAGGAATATCAGATATTATTAATCCGTAAAGCTTTGGGGACAGGAACCTACGTCTTTGCGAATAATTTCAAACATAGTTTAATTAAAAATAGAATTACCATGATGATGAAGAAAAATACAAGCAAGTGGGCCTATGGCAAGACATTATATCTCATCCCACTCGTAGCGCTCGCACTTTGTGTTTTTGCAAGTCCTAAGACTGAAGTGAACAATGATCCTCAGAAACCTCTTAAGATCAAAGTAAAGCAAGTTAAGACAAGAACAATCAATACTGTTGAAATTATTCCTGAGATTAAAGATGGAAAGGTGTATACAGACGCTGAGTTCCAGGCTATGATGGATAAAAAGTATGCCGAATGCAAGAAGTCGTTTAGCCCTAAGTATATAGGCAACAAGATAAATCTTGTAGACAAGGATGAGAAATACAGCACTACCTATGAAAAGAAAAATGGCAAGTGGGTGAAAGTATCCAAAGAGCCACTTACACATCACTCATACCGCACTCACTACAAAACGATTAATGGCAAGCTGGTAGAAGCATCCAAAGAGCCACTCTCACCTCAATTAAAAAAGAAATATCTTCACTCAAAATAGATCTCTTTTATTAACTATACGAAAATAGGGTGTAACTACTTGAGTTACACCCTATTTTGTTATTTTATCTTATTGTTGATTATCAACAATTATTTCACTTCCTCGAAGTCAGCATCCTGGATGTTGTCATCGCTCTTTGCACTGTCATTGCCTTGAGCCTGACCTGCACCTGCATTAGGATCACCCTGTGCACCTGCGCCAGGACCTTGCTGAGCTCCTTGAGCTCCACCTTGATACATCTGTGCACTGGCTTCCTGCCATGCTGCGTTAAGAGCTGCTGTGGCTGTGTCGATAGCTGTAACATCACCACTCTTATGAGCGTCTTTCAGCTGCTGTAGAGCTTGCTCGATAGCCGGTTTCTTGTCTGCCGGTATCTTGTCGCCAATTTCTTTCAACTGATTCTCTGTCTGGAAAATCATTGAGTCAGCTTGGTTCATCTTGTCTACCTTCTCACGCTCTTTCTTATCGTTGTCTGCATTCTGGTCTGCTTCAGCCTTCATGCGGTCGATCTCTTCTTTGCTCAAGCCAGAAGAAGCCTCGATGCGGATGGCCTGCTCTTTACCTGTTGCCTTATCTTTGGCAGATACTTTAAGTATACCGTTGGCATCTATATCGAATGTAACTTCAATCTGTGGAATTCCGCGGCGTGCAGGAGCTATACCTGTAAGGTTGAACTGACCAATGCTCTTATTCTGAGATGCCATTGGACGCTCTCCCTGTAGTACGTGGATAGTAACTTCTGTCTGGTTATCAGCTGCTGTAGAGAATACTTCGCTCTTCTTGCAAGGAATTGTAGAGTTAGAGTCGATAAGTTTTGTCATTACACCACCCATTGTCTCAATACCGAGAGTAAGAGGAGTAACATCCAATAATACGATATCACCTACACCACCTTCTTTATTAAGGATGGCACCTTGGATAGATGCACCTACTGCTACAACTTCGTCTGGGTTTACACCTTTAGAAGGCTCTTTGCCGAAGTAGTTCTTAACCAATGTCTGTACTGCAGGGATACGGCTTGATCCACCAACTAGAATAACTTCATCAATATCAGCTGTTGTAAGTTTTGCATCTGATATGGCTTTCTGACAAGGTGCAAGACAAGCTTGTATCAAATCATGAGCCAACTGCTCGAATTTAGCACGTGTAAGAGTCTTAACCAAGTGCTTTGGAACACCACCTACAGGCATGATGTATGGCAGGTTGATCTCTGTGCTTGTAGAACTGGATAGCTCTATCTTTGCTTTTTCAGCTGCCTCTTTCAGACGCTGCATTGCCATAGGATCCTTTGATAGGTCTGCTCCTTCGTCATTCTTGAACTCCTGAACAAGCCAGTCGATGATTACCTGGTCGAAATCGTCACCACCAAGGTGTGTATCACCATTAGTAGAAAGAACTTCGAATACGCCACCACCAAATTCAAGAATAGATATATCGAATGTACCACCACCAAGGTCGAACACTGCGATCTTCATTTCCTTATTAGCTTTGTCTACACCATAAGCAAGAGCTGCAGCTGTAGGCTCGTTGACAATACGACGAACATTAAGACCTGCAATCTGTCCGGCTTCTTTAGTAGCCTGACGCTGAGAGTCTGAGAAGTATGCAGGCACTGTGATTACAGCATCAGTTACTTCTTGTCCTAGATAGTCTTCTGCAGTCTTTTTCATCTTCTGCAGTACCATAGCTGAAATTTCCTGTGGAGTATATTTTCTTCCGTCGATATCAACACGTGGATATCCACCTTCGTTTACTACGCTGAATGGAACGCGTTTTACTTCTTTCTGTGTCTGATCCCAAGATTCGCCCATAAAACGTTTGATACTGTATACAGTGTTCTTTGGGTTAGTGATAGCCTGACGCTTTGCAGGATCACCGACCTTACGCTCTCCACCTTCAACGAAACCTATTACAGAAGGTGTAGTACGTTTGCCTTCGCTGTTTGCGATTACTACCGGCTCGTTACCTTCAAAAACGGCAACACAAGAGTTTGTAGTACCTAAGTCTATTCCAATGATTTTTCCCATAATTTTATTTTTATTATTTTGTTATTAATCTTAGTTTTATTGTCGTGGGGGCGTATTTGTTCCCGCAATCACGAAATAACAAACAAAGCTTATGCCAAAATAAGGTCAGAATAGAAATTTTGTCTTATTGGCACGTCATTTTGACATTTTATTTATTATTCATTTCGATTAATCAAAATTTTACACTATCTTTGCCAAATAGTAAATTAATACGACCATTATTATGAAAAGAGTGTTATTTTTATTGGGAATAGCTTTTGTTTTCAATACAGTGATAGCTCAGAATTCCTATATTGTTAAAACTCACGGAGCTACTAAATCTAATGTGACAATTGCTGGTGAATACACGGGTACTGATAGTCAAAGTGACCGGGAGCCTGATTTTGTGGCTGACAATTTCAAGTTTTATAGCCTTTGTGATTGGCAGGAAGGTATGAAATTTATGGTTATCCCTGAAAGGTATGACTTGATCGTAAATACATTTATCGATGCGTCTACTAACAAGGAGGTCAGTAACGGTTCTCTACGTTATAAGATAATGATATATAAGGGGCACAGTCTGGCTGCGGATGGAAACGCGCATGTTAATTTCTTATGTCAGGATGATAATAAGATGTATTATTATCAGATACCTAATGGTTCTTTTGAAGACTATTGTTATGGTAAACTTGGAGTTCCTACTTTAGCTTATTTGGGGGATGTAGATATCGCACGTGCCAAATTGATAGGTTCTAAGGTGTATACTAAAGCAGATCTATACTATATCGATTCTAATACGACAATGGATGCAGTAGAGGAGGTTACTGTACCTAAGAATACTGAAGTTACTGTAGCAGCTGTTGGAGTAGGGACACGTAGTTTCCCTGTTAAGATAATTGTAGAGGATGCAAGCGGAAACCAATTCTTTGAGAATGTAGCTATCAGCAGAACGAATAGTGGTATGCGCGATGATGAATTCATCATGGATAATGTACGCAATACATTTTATGGTGCTTTTGAACTGGCTGGTGCCAACATGTCAGCCCCCGGGGAGTATGCTAAGTATGTGGGTCGTAGTGTTCATACTAAATACGCTACAAAGATGACTAATAAACAAGACAAGGTCGTCTCAATACGCAAATTTTCTAATTTTATTATTAAGGGTATTCAGCCTAATGGTAATACCAATTATGTCAAAATGACACTCCGTTCGTCTGCAACAGGCGAATTGTATACTAAGCAGGTTACCTTTGTTAATGAGAATGTTGCCGGCGATATTGATGGTTATAAGGAGGATTATTATAATTATCTTTTCGGTAGCGGATCTGTAGGCAAAAAGGGTATCTCAAAAGCTCATTGGAAAGCAATACAGGCGGGTAGGGCTGTGATTGGGATGAGCAAGAGTGAAGTATCCATGGCTAAAGGTGATGCTGATAAAGTAGTAGAATCGCACAATGGAAGTGTTTTATGGGCTTATAATGATGGCACTGTCATCAAATTCAATAAGTCGGGCAAAGTTTTTAAAGTAGAAAAGCATTAGATTATATATAGCGGTTATAAATAAAATCCCCTCACTCTTATCTTAGAATGAGGGGATCTATATATATAATGGTGTTATTAAACCGCCTTATCTGATATGGCTTGTTTAATAAGTCCTTCCAATTCATCACAAAGTTCAGGATTGTCTTTCAGTGTTGTCTTGGTAGCGTCACGCCCCTGAGCCAACTTTGTACCGTTGTAAGAGAACCATGAACCACTCTTCTGAATGATGTTGTATTCTACACCAAGATCTACAATCTCACCAACCTTAGAGATGCCTTCTCCGAATGTGATTTCAAATTCAGCCTTGCGGAAAGGAGGTGCCACCTTGTTCTTTACAACCTTGACACGTACCAGGTTTCCTATTACGTTATCTCCATCTTTGATGCTTGTTACACGGCGGATATCCAGACGTACACTAGCGTAGAACTTAAGAGCATTACCACCGGTCGTTGTCTCAGGATTACCAAACATCACACCAATCTTCTCACGTAATTGATTTATGAAAATACATGTTGTGTTAGTCTTGCTTATTGTTCCTGTCAGCTTGCGGAGCGCCTGACTCATCAGTCTTGCCTGAAGGCCAACCTTGTTATCACCCATATCGCCTTCAATCTCTGCTTTAGGCGTTAGTGCTGCAACAGAGTCTACTACTAATATGTCAATAGCAGACGAACGTATCAGTTGGTCGGCTATCTCCAGAGCCTGCTCACCGTTGTCCGGTTGAGAAATCCACAGGTTGTCTACATCCACGCCTAACTTTGCAGCATAGAATCTGTCGAAGGCATGCTCTGCATCAATAAATGCAGCAATGCCACCAGCTTTCTGAGCTTCTGCTATAGCATGTATGGCCAGCGTGGTCTTACCCGAACTTTCCGGACCGTATATCTCAATTACTCTGCCACGTGGCAAGCCACCTACACCGAGAGCTGCATCCAATCCGATACTGCCGGTAGATATGACATCCACCTTCTCTACACTTTCATCGCCAAGTTTCATAATAGAACCCTTGCCGAAATCTTTTTCTATTTTAGACATAGCAGCCTGCAGGGCTTTCAACTTTCCTTCTTGAGCACTTGCAGATGCCATTTCTTCGTTTTCTTTCTTTGCCATTGTACTTTTTTTAAGTTTAAAGTTCTAAGTTCTTGTCGAATTCTTCATGCCAAGGCAAGCCTTGCTTGTTGAGCTGTTCCATGAATGGATCCGGATCGAAATCTTCTACATTCCATACTCCGGCTTTGCGCCATAGTCCTTTGAAGAACATCATAGCCCCAATCATTGCAGGCACACCTGTGGTGTAGCTTACACCTTGCATTCCTGTTTCCAGATAGGCTTCGTGGTGCTTGCAGTTATTATATACATAATATGTATGTTCTTTTCCGTCTTTTATACCGCGGATACGACAGCCGATGCTTGTCTCGCCTTCATAGTTCTCGCCCAAATCCTGAGGATTAGGCAGTACAGCCTTCAGGAATTGCAGTGGGATGATCTGCTGACCGTTATATTCGACAGGATCAATGCGGGCCATGCCGATGTCCTGAATAACACGTAGATGAGTAAGATACTCTTGTCCGAAAGTCATCCAGAATCTGGCTTGCTTTATTGTTGGGAAATTCTTTGTCAGGCTCTCCAACTCTTCATGGTACATCAGGTAACTGTCTTTTGGACCAATGTTAGGGTAGGTGAGGTCTTTGTGTATCTCCAATGCACCTGTTTGAACCCATTTGCCATCCTTGAAGTAACGTCCTTTCTGAGTGATCTCACGTATGTTGATCTCCGGATTGAAGTTGGTGGCAAAAGCCTTGTGGTGGTTTCCTGCGTTGCAGTCTACTATGTCAAGATATTGTATCTCATCAAAGTGATGCTTGGCAGCATATGCAGTAAAGATGCCGCTTACTCCGGGGTCGAAGCCACAACCAAGAATGGCTGTCAGACCTGCGTCCTCAAAACGTTTCTTGTATGCCCATTGCCAACTGTATTCGAAATGCGCTTCGTCTTTTGGCTCATAATTAGCTGTATCCAGATAATTTACGCCACATGCAAGACAAGCGTCCATTATAGTAAGGTCCTGATAAGGCAATGCCAGATTGACTACCAACTCAGGTTTAAACTCATTGAAAAGTTTTTTAAGTTGTTCAACATCATCAGCATCCACCTGTGCTGTCTTGATGTTAGGATTACCGATAGCTTTTACAATCTTGTCGCACTTTGACTTTGTGCGACTTGCTATCATGATATCAGTGAACACGTCTGTGTTTTTGGCGATTTTTACAGCGGCTACTGTAGCCACGCCACCGGCGCCGATAACTAATACTCTTCCCATATTATTATATATTATTATTTTCTTATTTTATTTCGTCCGACTTGATACCAAGTGCACTCATAAGTGAGTAGCCAAGTATCTCCTGGCGGAAATTGCCCCCTTGCATAGGTTGCATGGCAAACAGGGTTATACGTTTTTCATCGTTTGCATAATGTAGCGCAACGCGTACTTTTTCGTAAGTCTTGTCTTGGTCGGGTATTACCATAACTCTTTTTACGCCTTCGCCATTTAGTATAAGCTCTAATGCATCTACAAAAAAATCATCTTTTCCTACAATATCTTCAACAGGGAATGCACTCATCATAAATTCGCCTATTTTGTCTTTAAAGGCTTTCCCGTCAATCTCTTCTTCGAATTTGCAAGGAGTGAAGTTGCTTAGACTTTTACTATCTTTATTGTGAATGAAAACTACTTGTATCTTATTATCACCTTCGCGTAGGCCTCCGTCAAGAGCTATGCAGTCTATCCAATGTGCAATGTCGGCTTTGGGTATGCGGCGACCTATCATCCTCTCAAAGTTCACAATGAGGTCAAATGCTACGCTGTCTATGTAATCTGCGTCAATAAGAATAACATTCTCACTCCATTTTTCTGATTTTAGCATGCTTTTATTCATAGTTGCAAAGTTAATAAAAATCGAGCGTAGTACAAAATAAATAGGGCTTTTTTTTATTGCAAATTTGCAAACTTTTGCCACTGCATGCAGGTATGCTGTCAAATGAATAGTAATGGTTGTGAAAAGTAACGTTTGTAACTTGTGACTTTTTTAACCTTTTACTTTTTGCAAGTATAAAGCATGATATTTTATTTACATAAATATTGCAAAATAATTATCCTTGAAAGATGTTTTCCATGAAATAATGTGCGCTTATTTGTTGTGATATTTCATAAGATAACATGTTCTTGGTCCATCGTGAAAGTTTAAAAAGTTACAAAAGTTACAAGTTACAAACGTTACTTTTCAATTTTCCATTATTAATCCTCCCTATGCTTAATTATAATATATAATAATATTATATATTATAATTAAGCTAGGAGAGGATTATTAAGGGAATTTCTTCAATTACATGTTTGAGACTTGAGACCGAGACTTTTTAGTTTTTCATGCTCCCAAAGAACAAGTTAGTTAACTCGAAAATGAAATTTGTGGTATCGCCGAAACACCTGTATACATCGGCGTTTCAGGGGCGTTTTTGAAGTTGTGGAATAGCCGAATGTAGATTTGTACCCTCAAAATTTTGATGTTTGCAAGATTTGCCGTACCTTTGCACTTGTCAATGAGAATAAGCGCCGCCGCCGCTGCCGGACAGACTGATCAACTGCCGCAGACAACTTTCAAAGCGCTCGCCGACACCGCCTTTGTCGGATAATAAAGCCAACCCCATGGAAAGCACAAAATCATCCTCACGATGAGGAAACCGCTTCTTGCACAAGAAGAAAACAAACAAATCAAGAAAACGAAAATATCAAAAAACTTCTTTGTTATGCCTTTGCTGTTAAAGCGCTGACGGGTATCTCGCATTAATAGCTAAGAAATATTAAAATATGTTTTGATGTGTAAGATTTTATGCTTACCTTTGCAGCTCGTTTTCAAGAAACACATAAAAAGAAATATGAATTTATTCGAATTTAAGCCGATCATATTATCAACTCTAAAGAACTATAATCGTAAGATATTTGCAGCTGATTTACTTTCGGGAGTTATCGTCGGCATTGTTGCTCTACCCTTGGCTATTGCCTTTGCAATTGCTTCGGGCGTAAGTCCTGAGAAGGGCATCATAACAGCAATCGTTGCGGGAGTTATCATATCTGCTTTAGGTGGAAGTAAGGTGCAGATAGGCGGACCTACAGGAGCGTTCATCGTGATCATATATGGAATCATACAGCAATACGGTATAGAGGGACTTACCATCGCCACACTTATGGCCGGCGCATTCTTAATACTGTTTGGCATATTACATCTTGGTACAATCATAAAGTATATTCCTTATCCTATCGTAGTCGGTTTTACAAGTGGTATAGCTGTAACGATATTTACAACTCAGGTGAAGGATCTCTTTGGACTTTCAATTCAGAATATGCCTTCTGATTTTATTGAAAAATGGATTACTTATATTCGAAATTTTAGTACAATAGACCCATGGAGTGCAACGGTAGGTATTGTGAGTGTGCTGATCATTATCGTTATGCCCCGTATAAGTAAAAAGATACCCGGTTCGCTGATTGCAATAATACTGATGACTGTCGCTGCCTTGTTGTTAAAACAGTTTCTTGGTGTACATAGCATAGAGACTATTGGAGACAGATTTTCGATAAGCAATCAGTTACCTTCTGCTCAGGTGCCACAAATAACGTGGCAGACTATAAAAGGCCTTGTTTCGCCTGCTGTGACAATTGCCATACTTGGAGCAATAGAGTCGCTGCTGTCTGCAACTGTAGCTGATGGCGTAATAGGCGAGCATCATAATTCCAATACAGAATTGATCGCTCAGGGAGTAGCCAACCTTGCTTCACCTCTTTTTGGAGGAATACCGGCTACAGGGGCAATCGCTCGTACGATGACCAATATCAATAATGGAGGCAAAACTCCTATTGCCGGTATAGTGCATGCGGCAGTGTTGTTATTGATATTTTTTTTCTTCATGCCTTTAGCCAAATATATACCGATGGCTTGTCTGGCAGGAGTGCTGGTGGTCGTATCTTACGGCATGTGTGGATGGAGATCGTTTAAAGAACTGATGAATAATCCTTGGAGTGATGTCTCGGTGCTTCTGATAACATTCTTCCTCACGATCATATTCGATCTTACTGTTGCCATCGAGGTGGGACTCATTATTGCCTGTCTTCTCTTTATGCGCCGTATGGCAGAGACTACCGATGTGAAAGTTATTATGGACGAGATAGATCCTAATAAAGAGGTGGATATAAATACGTCGAATATAGAGCACTTAACTATTCCTAAAGGTGTAGAAGTATATGAGATAAACGGTCCTTACTTTTTCGGAGCAGGAAATAGTTTCGAAGAGATTATGGCCACATTTGGTGATCGTCCCAAGGTGCGAATAATAAGAATGCGTAAGGTGCCATTCGTGGATTCTACAGGAATACATAATTTGAAGAACCTATGTACAATGAGTCAGAAAGAGGGCATTAAGATCGTATTGTCAGGAGTAAATGCAAAGGTGCAGGAAACTCTTTATAAGTCAGGCTTTGATCAGTTGATAGGCAGGGAGAATATATGCAGTCATATCAATATCGCTCTAGACAGGGCTTCAGAAATAGTTGCAGATGTATAGTGAACCTTGCATGCGGTTCTGTTAATGAGCAAATATCTTAGTGATAGAAAGAAAATCTCAAAACTTGAAGATTAAAAATCAAATAACGTAGTAGTAACATTATTATATATACTAATTTTGCATCGTAAAAACTAATGTAATAAGATGAAAAGTATTCTAGAAGGAAGACCGGCTCTTAAAAAAGAGGTCGATAAGATAGCTGAGGTTGCCGGATACCTTTGGCAAAAAGGATGGGCAGAACGTAATGGTGGTAATATTACTGTTAATATTACAGACCTGGTAGATGATGAAATCAAAAATATGCCCGCTATCAGCGAGGTAAAACAGATTGGTGTTACTCTGCCACATCTTAAAGGCACATATTTCTTCTGTAAAGGTACAGGAATGCGTATGCGCGATTTGGCTCGCTGGCCTATGGATAACGGTAGCATAATCCGTATTCTTGACGACTGTGCAAGTTATGTTATCATTGCAGACAATCCTGTAAATCCTACAAGTGAACTTCCTTCACATCTTATGGTGCATAATCATCTGATAGAAAAGGGTTCTACCTTTAAGGCTTCATTGCATACTCACCCAATAGAATTGATAGCGATGACTCACATACGCAAATTCATGGGCAAAGATGTTTTGACAAAGTTGCTTTGGAGTATGATTCCTGAGACAAAGGCTTTCTGTCCTAAGGGACTGGGTATTATTCCTTACGAATTGCCTAGTAGCGTAAAATTGGCAGAAGAGACTGTACGTCAGTTGGACGATTATGATGTAGCTATGTGGGAGAAACATGGTGTATTTGCTATCGATAATGATATCATGGCTGCTTTCGATCAGGTAGATGTACTTAACAAGAGTGCACTTATTTATATCGCAGCTAAGAATATGGGTGCAGACCCGGAAGGAATGAGTGATGCTCAAATGGTTGAGATGACGAAGGCCTTCAATCTGCCTAAATAAGAAAGGTTTTTGTTAGAAGATTAAAATTCTAGCACTATTATAATATGTTGATTTAAATGGTTAAATTAAAAGAGAGTCCTGCTTCGTGAGAAACGGGACTTTTTGTTGTATCAGGATTTATTTATTTTTACAAATTCTATTCTGAATCTGGTAATGCCGTCTGCATAAGTCTTAAGCGAGAAACGGCACTGGTGCTTGATCAGTACTTCGCGTATGAATATAAGACCGATACCCTGTCCGTTGGGTTTGGTAGAAAAGAATGGACTGAATAGTTTCTTCTGTGTGTCTTCTGAGATGCCCTCACCTGTATCTGCAATCTCAAGTATAGCGGGCGAGGATGAAGTCTTGCAATAGATGTCACCTTCTTCTCCGATGCTCTCTGCAGCGTTCTTTATGATATTAACTATCACTTGCTCTATTAGTTCTGCATCAACAGTAACAAGTACTTGTGTATCGGCAAAATCCTTATGTATACGTATATTGTTCTCCGCACATTTTGTCTCCATTGTCTGAATGCAGTTGTCGGCCAGTTGATTGAGGTCATTGACCATAAGTTGAGGCTGTGGAATCTTCACCACATCCGCAAATCGGGTTATAAAATTGCTCATTGAGTAGCAGCGCTCTATGCAGGCAGACATCACATCGCGTATGTCGGTAGAGTCGGGGGTGTCTTTCAGCATGTCGCATAAAGAGTCGAGTGTGGATGTAACACCGGCAGTAGTGTTGTTGACCTCGTGTGCAATCATGCGTATAACTTTTTCGTAAGCTTTCTTCTCGGCATCCATAACCTCTTCGGTGAGACTCTCTATAAGGAAGAAGGGATGAGCATAACCTCTGTCGATAAATGATAAACGGCTGCAACGGTATATATGCGAGTCGTTGAGTTGGAATGTACTTGACGAATCTTTACTCAACGACGATAGGTTTGCAGATAGGGGACTGTCTATTTCATTGATTTTCTTTCCTTTTGTTGCTTCTGTTGAAACTCCCAAAAACTTCTCTGCAGCCGGATTCATGGATGATAAACGTTCGTCAAAGTCTACAATAACTACACCCAGAGGTGATGCATTAATCAGCAAATCAAGAAACTGGTTGGTCTCTCTGACATGCAGGCGTTCGTCCTTCAATTGTTTAATCATGCGATTAAACACATCAACAATGCGGTCTGCATCTTTCTGATTCACATGGCGCAGTCTGCTACTGAAGTCCTGTTCATTAAGCAGTTCCACACCATTACCTATCACGCGAATAGGGTTGATGACCTTGCGGTAGAAGAAAAAGAGATAGGCAATGATAACTGCTACAAGTAATTCTGTGGCGTAGAACAGAATCTTTTGCGTAATAAAAGTCTGTGTTATCAGTAGTGTAAGTGCTGAACACAGCAGGATGATGAGTATTATAAACCAGCCCCGCAGTCTCATTTTTTATAGTCTATATCATATTTTTCGAGTCTTCTGTATAATGCAGCCCTGCTTAGTCCCAAGTCGAATGCCACATGACTTAGATTATTCTTATGCTTTTTAAGTGAAGCAACGATCGTACGCCTCTCTATGTCATCCAGAGTAAGTCCATCGCTGTGCACAGCAGTGTTGCTATTTACAGTGGCGTTGGCAGCAGAACAACTATTTATCTGTGGTTCAAAGTCACCGGCCGTAAGTATTTTCTTGGCGCATATAATGATAGTTCGCTCCACAATATTCTTAAGTTCGCGTATATTGCCACTGTATGGCAGTCGGGATAGCAGAGTCATGGCATCTTGCGAGAATTCCACTTGCGGTATATTATTTACTTCGCATTGTTTGTACGCAAAATGTTTTGCCAGCAGGGGAATGTCCTCACGTCTGTCTCTGAGAGCCGGCAGATGTACTGTGATAAGATTGATGCGGTAGAACAGATCTTCTCTGAAAGAATGCTCGGCTATACGTTTGGTGAGATCGGCATTTGTGGCAGATACCACACGCACATCCACCTTATGAGCATGACTGTCGCCAAGGGGCTCGAATGTTTGATCTTGCAGTACACGCAACAGTTTTACCTGACTGCCTATATCCAAATCGCCAATCTCATCTAGGAATATAGTGCCTTTGTCTGCTAGTTCGAAACGTCCTATACGGTCGGCCGAGGCATCAGTGAAGGCACCCTTCTTATGACCGAACATTTCACTCTCGAAAAGCGACTGGGATATTCCACCGAGATTAACTTTTACAAAGTTCTTATCCATGCGCATACTATTGCGGTGCAGAGCCTCGGCGATAAGTTCCTTGCCAGTTCCGCTCTCACCTGTAATAAGTACTGAGGCATTAGTCTTAGCCACACGTTTCACCACATCAAGAACTTGATTCAGTCCATCGCTGTTTCCTATTATAAACGAGCGGTCAAAGTCATTATTCTTATTCTGACGTATTGTGTCTATGTTATGTGAACTGTTTGTATCTTTAGACCCGTCGATAGAGTTTAATTCTAACGCCGTCTCTATCCTTTGCAGCAGTGAAGCATTATTCCATGGCTTGGTGATAAAGTCGAAAGCACCCGCACGCATTCCCTTTACAGCGAGGTCTATGCTTCCCCATGCCGTCATCAGAATTATAGGCACATCTTCTCTGAACAGTTTCACCTGTTTCAGCAGTGTTATGCCTTCATCTCCAGATGTAGACAGCGAAAAGTTCATATCCATCAATATCAGTTGAGGCGCTGTATCACGAATTGTTGAGATAGCCTCTTTAGGAGAAGCCACAGCCACAACTTCGTAGCCGGCACGCTTCAACATGAACGAGAGAGAAGCGCGGATAGAAATATCATCATCGATAATTAGAATCATATTGCAAAAATACTGCTTTATTTGATTACTTCCAAGTAGAAATATATTTATTTGGGTTATTCTTACCGTTTAATTATTTCATCAAAGTCGGCATCTATACCTTTATTTTTTGCAAAATCCCATAGGGTGAGACTGCGCAACTGATAGTAATAATACCAATAATAGAAAAGCTCAGATATGTTTTTCTGACGTGACTCGTCTTTATTTACCTGAGCATCATTCAGGTCAAGGGTATTTATTTTACCTATCATAAACGTCTCTATACTAGTCTTGTACCTACGTTGAGCAATGCTGTCGGCTTCGGTGGCAATGTTCAGTTGCTTGCTTTGGTTATTGAAATGTTCCACCAATAAGAATATGTCTTGATTGAAAGTCTGCTGCTCCTGTCTAATTTTACTCTCAGTTATTTCGCGATTGCTCTCAGCCACCTTTACCTCACCACGGCGCTTGCCCCAGTCAAGTATAGGAATGCTGAAACCTACACTAACGATGGTATTATTCTTAAGAGCATTATACGCATAACTGAGCTTGTCGTTGCCTATGCCACTATAACCCACAGATGCTGTAAGTTTTATACTTCTCAAATCGCCCTTTGCTTTGGCTACTGCATAATCAGACTCCAACTGTCGGCGACGAATGTTTAGTGCAAATGAATTATTCTCTAGTGCTTTGTCCAGTACATCAGCATAACGGATAGTCATTCCAGGCATATTTTCGGGTATTACCAAGTCTACCAATGTACTGTCGCTAATGTTCAAAAATGTTTTAAGCTGAAACATATTACTGTTAAGCGAGCTCTCATTACTTGTCAATGTACTTTGTGCATTGAGGGCCGAGAGTTTTAGTCGCAGCATATCACTCTCGCTTACCTGTCCCATCTTTTTTCTTGCTTCGGCTATATCATATAGTCGCGTAGCATTCTTGAGATTCTGTTGTGCTATACTAACATTCTCATGTGCAAGTAGCAGATTGAAGAAGTATTGTATTGTCTTCATCGTAACTTCCTCAGTGGCTGTTATGAAAGCGGCTTTAGCCTCACGATATTTCACAGGTTCGATGCGACGCTTCCATTTCGAGTCGTTTACTCCGAATATCGGTTGATTAAGAGTAAGGCTGATGGGGACAGACATGAAGTTTTTCATGCCGTCCGCCTTTATATAATCTAAAGAGGTGGTAAGTGAGAGAGAACCACCCGTCAGCCAGATATTTTGATTAACATTTAATGCACCATTCATGCCAAACCAGTTATTTCGGATGAATTTATAAGATCCATCATCTTGTTGATATGAACTGTAGCTCTTATTGTATTGTGGTACTGTGCCATCGAATGATAGTTCGGGGAGCAAATCGGCCTGGTATGTGCGGTATGCCCAGTAAGCCGACTTTAATTCACCACGCGCTACCACTGCATCTACACTCTGTGTACGAGCCATCGCTATGGCCTCGGGAAGTGTCAACTTTATGTTATTGTCAATTGCCTTTGCCTTTGTTTGCATCAGCATAAGAAAAAATGAAATTAGAAATATAAGTTTTTTCATATCATAAATACTTATTCTATTCTTCGTGTAAAGCTTCTGCAGGCTGAATAGACATTGCCTTGCGTGCAGGGAACCATGTTCCTACTATTATCATTAGTGCAGTGAGTAGATAAGAAATCACTACTGTTATAATGAAGCGAATAGGTGCAAGATAGGTACCATCCTGAGATGTGTTAAGATTTGTAAAAGCAAGATTAAAGTCTATTATTATTGCGAATAAAGTAGCTACGGATAGCAGAATCAGTCCCTCGGATATTTGACGAAGAAAAACATCGTGATTAGTACTTCCAAGTGCCTTGAACAGAGCAATTTCTCCTCGTCTTTGCTGCGTGCGGAACCAAAATGTACCAAGGATGCCAAGAAATATGTTTAACATCAGGAATACTCCTCCTGTTGTATAATTGCGTACATCATTCATGCTGCCCCTCTCAAAAGAGGTACGGATATTATTGAATGATTGTATATCACTGATATACAGATTACCAATCCGTAGTTGTTTGTCGGCATCGCGCCATAAATTTTCAATGAAGTCGTGGTCCATATTATCACGCACTCTCACACAGAGCTCATTCATATCTTTGTAGTGTTCCTTGCCTAGTTTGGCAACGCATGTATATGAATATTTATTACTTTCAAAATCATCATATCTTACAGGGGTGATAGAGGCGCCGAGTATGTAGTTCTTTGTTGTATCAACACTAATATGGAATACCTTGCCAACGAGTTGTCTGAGTGATGGCATTTTATGTTTGTTAAATAAATTGTCAGATAAAAGTATATTATCTTTACTGAGAAGATCTGCCAACTGCTCTGGCGTTTCGCCGTTCGTACCTTGATAGCGGAAAACACGTACAAAGTCGGGCGTAACAAGTCGGCGTAATATAAAGTCGTAGTTGCCTACCTTTATTGTGTCATGACGAACGATTGAGCTGCTATTACTCCCATCATAAGGATAAGAGTTTTGAGAAAGACTGACAGCCTCTATCTCCGGCCGATGTCGCAGACGGTTTAGAAGTTCTGCACGATCATCATTGTCTGTTGTGTCTGCAGGATTATATTCGTGACTGTTAGGCGTAAGTTTGCCCATATTAATTAGGTAACAATGTGATATATCAAAACCATGTGGCTCAATATAGTTGTTTACTTGTATGTACATGTAGTCGGTTATGAACCACATAACCACACTCACAATCAGTAGCTCTACGAATATCCATATATTGAAACGCCATTCGTTGCGTATCTGTTTGAATAGTTTTTTGTTCATCGTCTTATCTCCTTCCATTTAAGTCATTAATAATTGAGGTTTTGCATGCTTGCCATGCCGGTATACCAGTGCTAAGAAGATTCAGTACGAAACAGAATGCAAGTGCATAAATAAATGTGGACATGTGGATAAGTATACTGGTGTTCACAATCGGTGGATTGTTGTATGAAAACGAAACTTCAGGCGTGAAGAGTAATTCATTGAAACAGTATCCGCAAGTTATACTCATTAACAATCCTAATGCTCCTGCGCATAGTGTTACGATCATATTCTCGGTGATTATTTGGCTGGCTATGCTCCATTGCGTGCAACCGAAGGCTCTACGTATACCTATCTCTGATATGCGTTGGCGCAGACGACTGTGTGTCATGCTACTCAAGTTGATGGCTGGAACAATTAGAAGGATAAGGAACACAATCAGTTGTGTGCGATGTGCTGCAGAGACATCCGGTTCTATATTTGCTCCGAAACTGATTGCTCCCTTTTCTGTATTATAAGGGCGATTGCGGTTCAATATTTTTATTCCATTGTCTTTTATTGTGAGATTAAACTTGTTTACATTAGCTACGGCTTCAGCGTGTACTTTTGCTTCATCCTTAGGAGAATGCATTAATATTGTTGTGCTGAACTCACCCATAACGTTATTCCAAACACTATTACATATTTCTTGATCGGTAGTATATGGTATCCATATTTGTGAGTATGACATTGTTGCAAGAGTAGAAACGTCATTTACAACTGCTGCAACTTTATATGGTATATGTTGTAGCATAAAGGTGCTTCCTACTACATTCCCTGTAGTATTGAATAGTCGTCTTGCTGTTGAACGACTGATTACGGCTAAAGATATCCCGGCCTTGAAATCAGCCTCATTGTATGGCTTACCGTATATGTATTCAAAATCGAACACATGCCAAAAAGTTGCATCGGTAAGTTTGACGTCGGCTGTAAATGATTTTTTTCCATTTGCAGATAGTGGCTGACGTGTAGAATAAAAAGTATAGATAGTAACTGCCTCAGGCGTTTTCATCTTCTTATATACAGCGTTTATCATATATAAAGACATCGGTCCATTACTCTCTCCATCTTTTGTCTTTACAGATCCGAATTTCACGTGTAGCATTCTATCACGATTGCTTTCTGGTGAAAATGGTGCTACCTTAACTTGTTGCATCATAACAACAAGCATGATCAGAAATAGCGATAGAGCTGTTCCTGCAATACTCACAATACTTATGAGTGGCTGCTCTTTTAGCTGCTGGTATGTTTGTTTGATTATTGTCTTCATTGTCTACAAATTTGTAATTGTTTTATTCTTCGTGTAATGCTTCTGCCGGTAGTATATGCATAGCTCTTTTTGAAGGAATCCATATGCCTATTAGTGTGATTATAGCCATTAGCATGAACGTTATTATTAATGTAATGATAAGTCGAAAGAGGGTGGCGTCTGCGTGTATGGTGACTGTCAGATCAGCCTTCCATATGTTAAGATCAATAATGGCTGCAGGCAAAGATGCAATAGCCAATAATAATACACCTTCAGCCAAGAAATGAACAGCTGTTTGCTTTCTGCTGCTACCCATGGCCATTCTTATTGCAATCTCTCCACGGCGACTATTAGTACGAAACCAGAAGGTTCCTAGTAATCCTAAAAATACATTGAATGCGAAAAACGACATCATCAGCATTGTGTTGTTTACCTCTTGGGTAACTCCCTGACTGGCATCATCTAACTGCTTATAGTATTTCATACTTTCTATATCAAAAATATAGAATGGTGCTATATGTATTCTGGCAGACATGGTCTTAATGAATCTATTAGAGAAGTCGTTATTGTCAGCATCTGCTTTTACACGTATATAGATTGATGGTATCGCCTGCATTTTATAAACTCTTTCGGGGTATGGTGTCATTATATAAGGTTCATACCTATTATAGTCAGAATTCTTTTGCGGAACACTTACGGCAATAACTCTATAATGTAAATCTGGCGAATAATAATCTGAGAATCTCTTTCCTATCACATTTGTAGTACCCCACAAACTGTCGGCTAATTCTGCACTTACTATGGCCGGGGTTACATCGTTTATAGCATTCCAGTCTTCGTCTTTTAGATTCTTATGTATACTGTGCAGCATCGGAATGCGGAAAGTATGCATGTACTCTGCATCAACATAACGTATATTGGATATAAGCACATTTGATGTATCACCATCTACGTGATAACCTTGGAACATTATGTTGTTAGAATATGCATCAGTACCAAATGATGTACATACAGATTCAACACCTGGATATTGCTTGAAACTTTTTATTACTTCTGACAAAGGTTTCCACCAGAAATGTGAAACACTGTCGGCATCTTGCATCTTTACAAATTGGTCTTCTCTACTTTTAACCGTTATCTTGTATACATGCTCTTGATCATATCCCTTAGATTGAAGTCGGGCAAAGACAAGACCATATAGAACATCTACGCAAAACCATAATAGGACAAATACAATGACAAGTTCGGCAAACAACCAACTGTTAGTGCGACGTTGATTCCATATTTGTGTTAATATATTTTTTATCATAACTTATTCTCCTTTTAAGGTTGAAATTATATTGCGGCGTGTTGCTATCCACACGGGAATGAAAACACTTATAAAGTTGAAAAGGACAGCAAGACCTACTACCCAAAGTAGTATCGTAGGCCGTAATATCATTGATGTGGATATATTACAATCTGCATAATTCAGAAGAGATGTGTCAGAGAACAATAACCAGCCTTTTATGATGAATAGCATAGCATACGACATAATAACCCCTAATATTGATCCTATAAATGTCAATATAAGATTTTCATTTATAAATCTCATGATAAGCTGCCAACGTCTGGCACCATAGCAACGGCGGATGGCTAGTTCACTCATCTGATGGTGCATCTGACTTGATACCAGTCCGCTGATATTTATAGCCGGAACTACTAATAACATAAGTGCTATAATGAATAATATAGCTGTGGTATTGACATGGCCCTTAAAAAACTGATATTTTGTAATAGGGCACATGTCCTTTAACTCGAACGAGTAATTGTTAAGTGTACTATTGTAGCGCTTAAGTGAAATATGTAATTGGTCATTCAAATCAGATGTGCTAACACCTGGAGCGCAGAGAGCCATCGCTGTTACATCTCCATACAGGGGGTCTGATGCTTTTATTGTAGGGTCGAATGGCATCCATAATTCAGAATATGCAAAATTGAAAAAAGAGCTTACGTTATCTACTACTCCAATGATCTTCATCGGTGAAAAATCACAGAAACATGTCTTTCCTATTGATTTTTCGGCGCTACCATAAAATTCTCTGGCTATATGTTCGTTTATTACGACAACATTAGCTCTTGCCTGGAAATCTGCTTTATTAAAAGGCTTGCCTGCTAAAAACTTAAAGTCATACATTTGCCAAAATTCAGGATCGACAAACTTACAGAAATGACTTTCGCCTTTATTCTTATTAGTTCCGCAATACAACTTTGTTCCACTGCGCTGGTAACTTACAATTGATGCACCTTTTATATTGCTGAATATCATCTTAGCAGTGCGATAACTCATACCAGGATTAGCATTGCTGTGATCTTTTGTCTTAAAAGAATACCCATCACCTGAATATACCATTTTACTTCGATTACTTTCGGGGGTAATGTCTCCAATATGTATGTCGTAGTTTATCACAACAAGCATGGCGAAAGCTATACTTACGGCTGTACCTAAAATCGACAATATCGTGAAGAACGGTTGTTGCCTAATATGGTTTTTTGCTTGTTTAATAATCGTATTCATAAATTACTGTACTTTATTCTACTGAATTTGGCGCCCGTCAAAGAATCTGACAGTCCGACTTGTGAGTTTTGCCTGATCTTCATTATGAGTTACCATTACAATAGTTCTACCGTCTTCTTTATTCAATTTGTGAAGCAGTTCCATAACTTCTGCACCCATTTTTGAATCCAAATTACCTGTAGGTTCATCAGCCAATATAATATCCGGATTACCTATTATGGCACGTGCGATGGCTACACGCTGACATTGACCACCGCTGAGTTGGGTGGGGAAGTGGCGCATGCGGTGAGTCAGTCCAACTTTCTCCAACACTTCTTCTGCTTTTTGTCTACGCTCTTTTGCACTAACATTACGGTATAAAAGGGGCATCTCAACATTATCAATTACATTGAGTGAGTTGATAAGATGGAATGACTGAAATACGAAACCTAGTTTTTGATTACGGAAGGCAGCCAGAGCTTTGTCTTTCATACCATCTGTCTGTATCCCTTCTATCTCTATTGTTCCACTTGTAGGTAAGTCGAGCAATCCCATAATGTTAAGCAGGGTAGACTTGCCACAACCTGATGGGCCCATTATAGATAGAAACTCACCCTTTTCTACTTCGAGATTCACATTCTCAAGAGCTACCGTCTCAATCTCGTCAGTACGGTAGATTTTGTTAATACCTTTTAATGTAATCATAATTATTCTTATTCTTGTTTATTTTTTATTTTGCTTAATCAGTGTCAATACTTGACGAATATATTTTTACCATGGTACGTCTATATCAGTTCTTTAGTTTCAATTTATTCTTATCTTTGTAGTCATTCATATCGCTTACAACTACTTTATCGCCAGGCTTTAGTCCACTTAATACTTCGACATAGTCAAATCCAGCTTCGCCTAATTTTACTTTGCGTTTTACTATCTCTCCATTACTATTGGCAACAAACAAATCGTAGACGCCGGGACCTGTATAGTATGCGCTGTTGGCTATTCGCATAACATCACTCTTAACAGAGTTGATGACATATATATCGGTATTCAGACCGGAGCGAAGAACACTGTTCTTATCATCCTTAAGTTGAACAGTAAAGTTTATAACGCCATTTTTTGATAGAGGAGTTACGCTGCTGATAATTCCATTAATAGTTTTATTACCTATCTTTACAATGGCTTTTCCTCCAACAGATATTCTATCGCCATAAGAATCAGCAATTTCTCCGGTTATCTTGAAATGGCTTAGATCTGAAATTACAGCTACTTGTTGTCCTTGTGTTATCTGAGATCCTATCTGATTGTTTATGTATGTTAGTATTGCCTTGCGCGGGGCACGTATCTTTGCATCTTCAAGTGTACGTCTTATCTCTCCAAGCGACTTTATGAACATATCTAAATCAAGTTTTTGTACTTTATATTCTGCTGCACACGAAAGGCGCTCGTTTATTAACTGTTTCTTCTGTTGTTCAAGTTCAATGCGGGCAACATTATAGTTCATCTCTTTTTGATGTACGTTGTCTCTTGTACTAGCTCCAATACTGTCAAGATATCGTTCGCTGTGCATTTCCACTCTCATTCTGCTTAACTTCATTTGTGCTACACGAATCTGCATAGTTAAGTCGGTAAGTTTTGTGTTCTGATCGACTTTCATTTGTTGTAGTTTGGATATTCTCATCTGCTCGTCATCCTGTCCTTTCTTATAATCGGTTTCGGCTGATTGCAGATCAAGTTTTAGAATTGGTGTTCCTGCATCTACCGGATCTCCACTCTTCTTATAAGTTTCAATTATTCTTGAATTTATTGGAGAGTTAATAATCTCTTCAAAGATAGGAACAACTTTTCCACTTGCGTTTACACTGACCTCAATAGTACCACGGTCTACTGTAGAGAAAATCAAATCCGAACGGTTTACACTTTGCCCTAACCATTTTTCTACGATGATGAAGCAAGTAAAAATGATAAAGACAATTGCAGCCGCACGGATTATTCTCTTATTTCGGCGCTTTTTGATTTCTTCTTTTGGTATTTCTCTGTCCATAATTATATTATTTACTACTAAACGATAGACAATAGCTATGCCATAAATACAAAATGCTGATTATGAAAGAGTTAGCTAAAAACACTTATGTCCGATAATGAACACTTTGTTCGTTATCGGACATAAACAGTAGTCTTTCATATATTGTAACATCATACATAAAATGTTCAATAAAATATTTATTACCAATTACATAGCTTTCAACTAAGTGTACATAATAATACATTCATCATACATAGTTTTTATTTTGATATATGGCATTTTTATTTAACGTTGCAAACAACGAAACATATTTTGGGCCAATGCGTAAATATTTTCTTTGTGTTAAGCTAATTAGGAAGGTTTTTATGTATATGTAAAGTGTTTCAGTAAGGCTTTCAATAATTTGTATAGTAAACCAGTAAGTATAACAACAAAGATGTATACTGAATTCAGTCATAGTCATAATAAATTCAATCATATTCACAGAGCTATGCTTTTAAACTGTCAAAGCTTAGCTCCAATGCTGCAAAAGCTATGCTTTAGAGTGGTAAAAGCATAGCTTTTGCACAAAAATTAGGGCTACTTTTATGTCGAAAGCATAGAGAATGTTACTATAAAGCATAGCTTTTGAATTGTTTTATGTCTTTATTGACATAAAACCTTTCATTATGGTAATAATATATACTTATGTATAAGTATGTATGCTAATAAACCATCATTCATATTATAAAGCAATTAATATAAGTGGATTACAAAATTCATGTATGAATGTGCCTTTTAAAATACTGTAGTAATTCTTATAAACAGATTAAAAGTGACGTAGTAACATTTCTTTTAAATGAAGGCGAGTAGAAAAAAATAAAAAGCCACGCATATCTAAAGTTAAGATAAGCGTGGCTTATATCTATGTGCAATATTCTTTATATTTTATCAAGATTTGGAAATACCAAAGAGAATATCAGTATTAGCAGACCTAAAGTCAATACAGTAATTGTCTTAGTGTTGCACCCTTTCCATTCTTTGAGCAATATTCCCCATACATTACTGAACAGCACATTAAGTGCCATAAGTATGCACCAGGAAAAAGCCATGATAACACTGTCGGGAGCGAAGAACGACTTACCAAGTCCTAATCCGAAGAATTGACAGTACCAAAGTATGCCGGCAAGAGCACAGAACATTATGTTATTGATCAATACGCCACTTTTGCGGTAATCACCAAATGTCTTATTCTTTGCATTTTGGTATAAGCAGTATACAGCGTTGGTAATGAATCCGCCGAGAGTTACCATGAATGTTGCCGGTAACGTCTCGAATAGAGGGTTGACACCTGCAACAGATAATGGCTTACCTGCATCAAGACCTAAGGCGAAACATGCACTCATAACACCGGCAAGCAGTGCTACGAGCAATCCCTTTGTCAATGCAAAATCTTTGATGGCTGCTTTCTTCTCTTCATCGGTCATGTTTTTAGCACGCAGACTACCGGCATATCCTATTACGGCAATACCTGCGAGTGTGATACACACACCGATGAGTAGTATCAGTCCCTGGCCATGAAACAGGTCTGTTCCTGCAAAGATAGCAGGAAACAGTGTTCCGAATCCGGCACATGTACCTAGAGAGATGCTCTGTCCTAAAGCTACACCGAGATAGCGCATAGACAAACCGAAAGTTAGTCCGCCAACACCCCATAGTATTCCGTAGAACAAAGCTTTAGCAGTTGCGGCAGTATCAACAGTGAGTATGGCTCCAAGAGAGCTACCTGCTGGTACAGCAAGCATAGCGCCCAATAAAGGGAAAACTATCCATGCGAAGATTCCCTGTGTAAGCCAGAAGCTCTCCCAGCTCCACTCTTTCACCTTATTGATAGGTACATAAGAGCTGGACTGGCAGAAACTTCCGATGGCGATTATTATCAAACCGATAATTACTTCCATCTTGTGATATTATTAAGCACGTTTGCTGAGTACGTCAGCTTCGTATTTCTCAATTTCCTTTATATAGTCTTCGCCTACAGGCACACCGTTCTTCATGCAGAAGTAGTCGTATACTGCACCCCAAGGCATAGATTTATCTTCTTCAAGCAGTGCAAGACGTTCAAATAGTTTGTTCTTATCTTCGTATTTGCGAAGTGTTGGGATTGGTTCCAAAAGTGCGTGCAACAGACATTTCTGTGTAGCGCGAGATCCTACAACATAAGCACCAATTCTATTGATTGAAGCGTCAAAGTAGTCAAGACCAATGTGTACTCTATTAAGTGCGTCTGCACGTACAATCTCTTTGAAAAGATCGAGTGTATCGTCGTTTACGATAGTTACATGGTCTGAGTCCCAACGGATAGGACGGCTTACGTGAAGCATAAGTTCTGGTACAAACAGCAGTAATGAACTGACTTTGTCAGCAACACTCTCTGTTGGTACAAAGTGTCCTGTATCAAGAGTTACTATTTTCTGATTTTTAACTCCATAACCTAGATAGAAGTCATAAGAACCAACTGTATAACTTTCAAGACCAATACCGAACAATTTAGCCTCAATACAGTCTTTCATGTTATCATACTTCTTTGCAAATATTTCATCAAGACTTTGCTCTAACAACTGGCGATAACGTAGTTTTTCAACAGTCTGGTCTTTGCTACCATCATGTATCCATACATTCATTATGCAAGGGTCGTTCTGTGCTTTTCCCATCTCTTCAGAGATAGCACGGCAACGTTTTGTATGTTCAATCCAGAACTTGCGTATGCTTTCGTCAGGATTAGCAAGAGAGAGACTACCACTCAATGGATGTGAAAATGATGTAGAGTTGAAATCTAATTTGAAGTTATTTTCTTTTGCCCATTGCATCCATCCTGCGAAATGTTTTGGTTCAACTTCGTTGCGGTCAACTTTTTGTCCTCCAAATTCTCCATAAGAAGCATGTAGGTTAAGACGATGGTTGCCCGCGATGAAAGATTTAGCTTTTAATACATCCATACGCAATTCTTCTATGTTGCGAGCTTTGCCTGGATAGTTTCCTGTAGCTTGTATTCCACCTGTAAGCTGTCCGTCAGGGTTTTCAAAACCTGTAACATCATCAGCTTGCCAGCAATGTAGTGACAGAGGTGTATTCTCTAGTTGTTTTATCGCTTTGTCGGTGTCAACACCAATAGCAGCATAGCGTTCTTTAGCTACTTCGTAAGCTTTTACGATTAATTGTTCTTTCATTTTGCTTAGGTTTTTATTATTATTTTTTGATTTGTATTTTATCTTTTTTGTCGACAATTTCAAGGAACTGTTTGTATGCAGCATCCCATTCTTCTTTGTCTTTTGGCATAAAATGTTTTATCTTTATACTATCAGCAATAATCTTACGCATTTCCCAAATGTCTTTGACCATTCCGGCAGCTTTTGCCTGTAACATAATATTGCCAATTGCGGTTCCTTCTTGTGGCCCTGCTAAGACTTCAACTCCAAGAGAGTCTGATGTAAATTGATCAAGGTGCTCATTTAGTGAACCTCCGCCTATAATGTGTAGTACATTTATAGGGAATGATGCCATATCCTTAAGATAATCAAATACTTGACGGTATCTTAAAGCAAGGCTCTCAAAGATGCAACGGCATAATTCGCCATGACTTGTTGGAATATGTTGATTGGTAAGGCGACAATATTCTTGGATAGCATTTTGCATGTTAGAAGGGTTGGCAAACATAGCATCATCTGGATTTATAATGCTTTGGAATGAAGTAGATGCCATTGCTTCATCTATTAATTCTTTATAAGTTTTAGGTGCATCTGTCCATTCATTACGACATCTTTCCAAAAGCCACATTCCACAAATGTTTTTAAGAAAACGTGTAGTACCTTCAATACCACCTTCGTTTGTGAAATTACGTTCATAACTTATGTCATTAATAATAGCATCTTTAGTCTCAATACCCATAAGACTCCAAGTGCCGCTACTTAGATATGCAAAATTCTCATTCTTGGCAGGAACTGCAGCGACAGCACTACCTGTATCGTGTCCTGCTACAGCTACAACTGGTATTGCGCCAAGCCCTGTAATCTTTTGAATCTCTTCTGTAATAGTGCCGATTATTGTACCTGGATTTACTATCTTTCCAAATTTATTGCGGTCAAGTCCTAATGTGCTTAGTATTTTATTATCCAAATCTTTTGTCTTTGGGTCAAGCATTTGACTGGTTGAGGCTATTGTATATTCGCAAACTTCCTCACCTGTGAGCATATAACTAAGTGCATCAGGTATAAATAGAATTTTGTTGGCAGCAGCAAGAGCTGAATCGTTATTTTTTCTCATAGCATAGAGTTGGAATAACGAGTTGAAATTCATAAATTGTATACCTGTTATTTTATAGACTTCATTTTTGTTTAGACTTTCATCAAAGTACTTTTCCATCATGCCAAAAGTATGAGGATCTCGATATGCAATAGGATTACGCATTATTTGGCCGTCTTGACCGATGCATACAAAGTCTACCCCCCAAGTATCAATGCCAATGCTACCAATGTCAATTTTACGTTGAGCGGCAAGTTTAAGTCCTTTTATTATTTCATTGTATAAGGCATATATGTCCCAATAGAAATGTCCTCCAGTCTCAATGAGGTTATTATCAAAACGTGTAAGTTCTTCGGACTCAAAATGTCCGTCGCTTAATGTGCCGATAATAGTTCTGCCGCTAGTTGCTCCTAGATCGACGGCAAAGAAATTTTTATTTTTTCCCATGATTTGTAGTGCAGGTTGTATTAAAATTTAATAATGCAAAGATAAAGTATCACCAACAATCCAAACCACGTTTTTTGATTTTTAATCTTTAAGTTTTGAGATTATGAGTGTTTATCGCAATTCGCTAGGTCTCCTACCTGTTTTAATTTTGAATCTTGAAGAGAAATAATCAGGGGTCTCGAAATTTAGGCGGTATGCGATCTCTTTGACAGACAGGTCTGTAGATGTAAGAAGTTCCTTTGCACGCTGCAGTTTTAGATCTTGCTGGTACAAAGCAGGACTAATACCTGTATATTCTTTAAAAAGCTTACGAAATGTGGAATAACTTATACCAAATTCTTCTGCCAGTTGCTGTATGGTAAGAGATTTTTCTACATCTTCACGTATACGTAACTGTGCTCTTTTTATCATATCAACATGGCTCTGGTTTTTGTTGAGTATTATATTTCTTTCAAGAGAGTACATTAGCCCTATCATATGGTTTACTATACCAGCGAGTAATTGTTGTGAATAAGCAGCTTCTTCTATTGCTGCATTATATGCAGAACGGTATAGTTGTACTAACTCTTCAGAATATCCAACATGGTAAATTGGTCTTTCCGGCGATAAAAAGTTTTCCTTTAGTCGTACGTCCATATTTTGCCCTTTGAATCCAATCCAATAGCTTTTCCAGCCAGTGTCTTTGTCTGGATAATAAGAATGCCATTCGCCTGGAAAAAGCAAGTGGATGTCACCTTCTTTGAGAGTAACAAGTTGATTTAAATGATCTGACATAAAATAACCTTGACCTTCTATTGTGTATAGCATTTGGTATTCGTTAAGTATGCGACCTTTATCTACATTGAAATAATATCCGTCTGCGTGGCCAGTAGTAGGATAATTCTCATTAGGGGCGATCTCTTCATAACCGACAGTTTCAACTATCAGTCCCCAACGCATATCGCGTTCGTTTGCGACTAAATATTTACTCTTTTTTAGCATAATTACATGGTATCCAAATCCAAAATATAGAACCTTTCCCAACAGTAGAATCAACCCCTATCTTACCATTATAGCGTTCAGCGATAGTCTTACATATAGAGAGTCCAAGTCCTGTTCCTTGTACAAAATCATTTAATTTCACAAATCTCTCGAAAATTTTTTCTCTTTTGTCATCAGGTATACCTGAACCAGTATCTTCGCAGTATATGTGTAATCCATTATTTATATATTTATATCCTACCTTTATATATCCACTTTTTGTATATTTAATAGCATTTGTTACGAAGTTTGTTATAACTTGGTTTAATCTGCCAGCATCAATGTGAAGACTCATCTTTTTGAATGGATTCTCTATTATATAATTGACTTTAGGATTCTTTACTCTTTGTTTGAGAGATGTGCATATATCGTTAAAGGCAACAACCCAGTCTACATCCGAAGGTGAAAGTGTTTGCGTGTTTGAATCCATTTCGCTTAGTTCAAGTATGTCATTGATCAATCTAAGCAACATATCACAATTATTATTTATTATGTGTAAGAAATCATTTCTGTCTTTCTTTTCTAGTCCTTCAAGCAAATCAGAAAATCCTACAATAGAATTTAGTGGGGTTCTTATTTCATGACTCATGTTTGCTAGAAACATACTCTTCATCTTTTCACTTCTTTCTGCGTTGTCTGTTTCAATTTTTAGTCGGTCTTGTGTTTGCATTAATTCTGTAACATCGTGCATTGTACCGCGATATTCTGAAATAACCCCATCAGAGTTGTATATTGGTACTCCATTTATAGCTAGCCAAATGTCATCCTTGTTGAAACATTGCTTAAAGTGTTGTATTATATTAATTGATTTTGGTTTATCACGGTCTTCTTGATTTAATATTTTTGTTATTTCTGTTTTGTTATTATCAGATAGTTTACCGATATATTCTTCAAGTGTTATTGACTTCTCGTATTGTTTAAGATTCTTTGAATATTTAATCGTTTGTTCTTTTAGATCGTATATCCATATTCGTGTATTACTCATATCAAGGATATTCCTAAGCATATCCGAATATGTTTTCATTCTAATCTCTGCTTTTTTATACTTATTTGCATTCTCTGTAAGTGATATATATATATATCTTTCATATGATATATCTTTTATAGCCGCAATTATATAGATGGTATTCCCTTCATTGTCTTTTACGGGTTCTATTTGTAATTCTACATAGATGTCAAGACCTTTTTCTTTTATTACTATATTTGATGATGCATAAAGAGGCAATATGTTATTGTCTTTATCTTTAAGCAAATTACCTATCTCACCTTCAAAAATATTATATTTACCGATATATCCTTCCAGATTCTTTATTTTAAAAATTCTGCACATTTGTTTATTAGAGTTTATCAGGAAACCATCCTTGTCGTAAAAAGATAGTCCGATAAGTGCGGAATTTAGAATTGCTATATATTTATCAGACATCTCTTTATATTGTATTCTCTCAGTTATTTCATTAGTGATATCTTTCCAAGTCATAACAATCTTTGAAATCTTATTAGATTTCCTTTTCTCTGCAATTGCTGTTATTCTATAATATTCCCATTGTGGTTTAGTAGTATAACTTATATTATATTTTATAACCTCTTCAAGTGTCTCTCTTTTGCCTAAAGCTATTTCGTGCAGTCTATTTATGAATTCATTATTATCAGGATGAATTCTCTTGATACTCCATGATTTATTATTTGCGTATATTTCATCTGGATTTATTATTAAAATATTTGATCTGTCCATCTTTAGTGCTAAAGCTCTCATCCTGAATAGATTTCTTGCATGTTTCTTTGCCTCCTTTATCTTATTGCGTTGAATATGAATAAAAACTAAAGATATTACTATACACATTGACAGTATTAGTATTCCTAATGATACAATTGCAGAATTGTCTTTCTTGTATGTCTGATGTTTAAACCATTTAGCATGCAAGAAGTCGACTTCTCCATTCTGCTGCATGTGAGCTAGCTGTTCATCCATTATATTAACGATCTTGCTGTCTTTGCTGACAAAGAACATTGCTTGAATAGGCAAATTTAGCTCTGATAAAACAAGATCTTTCATTCCATATTTGTGTATTAACCATTTAGAAGGCTCTTTAACCCATATTATGCCGTCAGCCTTACCTAGCATTACAGCCCTCATAGCTAGGTGAATATCGTTAGTTTCTTTTAAGTGTAATGAAGTAAATTTTTTTCGAAAAACGTATTCAGATATATCACCTTTCTGAGTATATAATAATTTATTAGTAATATCTTTATCTTTGTTCGTGATTTTATTGTTTCTAAGGTGCAATATACAAATTCTATAATACCCTAAAGGAATATTGCCAAAGTAAAGTCTTTCTCCAAAACCTGAACGTTTTGCGTCAATAGCTAAGTCAAAATCTTGGTGATTGTACATTTTCACTTGTTTTTCTGATTCTTGCATTATAAACTTATGAGGTATTGCTAATAAAGATAAAATGCGGTCTGTTACTTCTATATTGAATCCTGCAGCTTGTCCATTGTCGTCAATATACTCGTAAGGTGGATAATTCCAGTCGCACAAAACTTTCATAGGATGCTCTTTCGTGAATCTTTGGAGGCCTTCTATGGATGAATTAGCTGAAATACCTGTAATAGATGTCAGTAATATTATAATAGTTATGATAACGCTTTTTGTCATACAACTTCCATCTCTTTTATTGGAATAATCCTACATGGTATTCTTACCCATGCAGTGGTACCGTAATTTTCTTTACTTTCGATATGTATATTCCCATCCATTAGTTCTGCTATCACTTTACAGAAACTAAGTCCCAGACCAGACCCACGTTCATCATTGCTTGTTTTTACAAATTTATTAAAAATTTTACCAATCATTTTTTCAGGGATACCACATCCTGTATCTTCTATAAAGATAATCAGGTATCCTTCTTCATACTTGTATTTAGCACTAATATGTCCATCTTTAGTATATTTAATGGCGTTGTCTAACAAATTATCAATTATGATTGTTATAAGTCTATAGTCAATTTCTAATAAATATTTGTTGTAATCGCAGTCTTCTATGAAATTCAGTCTGGCGTTTTCCAATTTTTTTTTGGCTAAATAGCACCTTTGTTTGAAAAGTATTGAAATATCGCATTTTTCTTTTTTTACATCAATCATTCCTGCATCTAGTTTGCTTAAAAACAATACGTCATTGACAATCTTTAGAAGGAGATTTGAGTTCCTTTTTATTTCATTAACGAAGAATGATTCATCTTCTTTATTCTTAACATCAGATAGCAATTCTGAAAATCCAACTACAGCCTGTAGTGGAGTTCTTATCTCAAAGCTCATGTTCTTAAGAAAAGCGCTTTTAAGAACGTCGGCTTTTTGAGCCTCTTTCTTTTTCTTTTCCAAATTGTTTTGGGCTTCTGCCAATTCTGATATATTAATGGCAAGTCCGAAGAAATTCTTAATATTTCCATTATTTTCAAATTCAGGCAAACCGATAAAATTATAATGACTATTCTTATTATGTCTATATATTTCTATATTTATACTAAAAATATCATTAAATCCATCTCTTATTTTTTTAATTATACTTTCTGCTTTAGCTTTACTTTCATTAGTCAAATAATTCATCCATGCATCTTTCCTAAATTCTTTACCTATGTTATTAGCATCGTTACTTATTCTAAATGAATATTCATTTTTACTCAACCAGAATATTCTTATTCCACAGCTTTTAAGTACATGGTTTATGTTATCAGCATAAATTTTAATATCATTCATTGCATTTCTGGTCTTTTCCACATAATTATCAACTTCTCTAAACGACTTAACGTCATCTGTAATGTCTATAAAACTAGAAGAGCATCCCGTATAATTACTATTATTGTCATATATAGCTACCATTCTATTTTCAATTATTACATTTCTTTGTTGCTGAGCATATCTTAATGTGGTTTCTTCTGCCGCTGGTAAATTAAAAGCAGTCGCAGCCCAAAAATTATTTTTGCTCTCTAATGATTCATATCTGTTTCCCCAAATTTCTTTTATTGTTGGGCGACTGTCTAAAAACTCTTTTTTATTTTTTATATTAAAATATCGACACCATCTTTCATTTACATCAACATAGACACCATCACTGTTTATATAAGATATTGCAACCATTGCTGAATTGAATATAGTCTTGTATTTCAACATGATGTCTTTTTCTTCAACCTCTCTTTGATAGTGTTCTGTAATGTCTTTGTTCGTTCCAATGATAGTAGTTACTTTACCATATTTATTCCTTTCAAGGACATTAGCAACAACTTGATAAACTTTCATTTTACAATCATAGGAAGGGCTTATTATAACTATATCTTGAAATTTACTTCTTTTACCGTCAATAAGCATATTAAAGTTATGCTCCATATTGTTTGATTTATTTTCTTTTATAAATTTAGTAAAGTTGTCGAATTCTGTTACATTCTTTATATCCTCTTTGCTATCTATCCGTAAAAACTTTTTTTCTTTTACATTGTATATCCATAACATTATGTTACCGGATTTAATAGCTAAAGCAAGTCTTCCGTCCAAAAGGCTTATTCGTTTATTTTGGTCGTTGATCCTTTTTCTGTATATGAAGTTAAAAATGAGAAGTATAACAAAGATAAAAGCGATAAAACTAATAGAAAATATTATCCATTTAGGAATAATGTGTTTTGAATTATTATAGAACCATTTATCATATATATATGATAGATTACCATCTGCATGCTCTTTAGCAAAAACGGAATCCAATTTTGCTATTAAGGCAGAGTCTGTTCCCATAAATTTATATGCAGATGGCTGCATACCTTGAATATTTCTTATTTCTATGCTGTCAAAATGTAAGTTACCTTTAAGATATTCAAGTCCAAGAGAATTCCATACAATAAAGTCTGCATTCCTGTTACTTAAATCATACATGGCCTTTTTCATGTCCTCATAAGTCAATGCATTCTTGGTCCATCCGTATTTTCTTAAGATATCTTGAGATCCGCTGCCGTTATGAATTATTACCTTGGCGTTTTTAAGCTCTTCGAAATTTGTTATATGTGTTTCTCCTTTTCTGTATGCAACTGCATGTACAAGATATGTTATACTTTGTTCGCTGAATATAAAAGATTTTTTATTGTCTTGTGTTGATGTTCCCCATGACAGCTGTGCTTTCCCGCTATGTAGGTCGTTTATAACGTCTTCTCTATACTTTAGTCTTATTACGTAAGGAATGTTTAGTTTGTTAAGTATATGTTTCGTGATATCTATATCTATACCCGTAGGAGAACCTTCTTCATTGATATATGATAGTGGCCATAAACTCCATAACCCTTCAACTACAAGAGGATTATTCTTCGTATATTTGTGAGCTTGATGATTGTAAACAGGCAAGTTGCTAGCCTGCCCATAAAGCCCAATAGGCAAAAAAAACGAACAAAATATACAAAAAAAGATATATTTGGCGCTGTTCAGGTTGTGCATGAAAAAGTATTTTGGGCACAAATATACTTATTTTTATACAAAAGCGCAACTCTTTTAATAAAAATATTAGTATTGAAGATGTTTCATATTATGACCACCCCAGCATTTATTATCTACGTATTTAAATCCAATAGTTGTATATAGTTTTTCTGCTTTAGGGTTTCCTATATCAACAAGAAGTCCCGTCTTTTTGATTCTTAATCTTTTAGACTTCTTTATAGTCTCTTTAATGAGAGATGTTGCTATTCCCAAATGCTGATAATCTTCAGCAACAGCAAGTGAATCTATGTATAGTTCTCCTTTCTGAGTCTCATCTTCCATATCACTGTAGTCAAGCCCAAATTCTTTTTTTGCTTCATCTATGAAGGCTTTGCGAAGTTCTTGCAGCATAGCCCCATCATAGCTTACTATAATTCCAACAATCTTGTTCGACTCAATGGCTACCATCGTATTATGATAACTGTATTGGGAATCTTCACGTTCCACAAGTGTTGTCATCATTCTATTAAAATCATCTAATGTATGATCAGACCCGGCAAAATTTTTACAGCATTCATAATTCATCGCTTTCATTATAAGTGATGCAATATCTTTGGATTGGTCCTTTTTGGCCGTAGTAATTATCATATATGTTATTTTTTTATTGAGAAGGTAAATTTTAATCCACCTTTTTCCATGTTACTGGCAGTGATATTACCTTTGTGAATTATTACTGCATTTTTTACAATAGCAAGCCCAAGCCCAGTTCCTCCAGCTTTTCTGCTACGTCCTTTGTCAATTCTGTAGAAGCGTTCAAATAAGCGACTAAGGTGCTCAGCACCAACGCCTATCCCATTGTCATAAAAATTGAACTCCCAAAAAGGTCCGTTTTCTTTTGCTGTAATATTTATTTTTGTACCATCGCCAGCATACGCAATTGCATTATCTGTGAGGTTCCTGAAAATACTGTACAAAAGTGAGGCATTGCCATTTACAATCAAATCTTGTGGAAGTTCGTAAGAAAAGGTCATATTCCTTTTTGCTATTTCTATAGCCGTATCTTTCTTTATATTTTCAACGATGTTACTTATATTAACAGGTTCAAAATCTATCATGTGTGGTGCATCGTCTAATCTATTTAGTGTGGATATGTCATGCAGTAGACTACTTAACCGTTTACTTTGAGAATAACATCTTTCTAGGAACTGCTGTTTTGTCTCTGAGGTGATCTTTGGATTGTCAAGAATAGTTTCAAGATACCCCTCTATACTAGCTACAGGAGTTTTTAGTTCATGAGCTATATTTTGAGTCAATTGTCGTTTTAATATTGTTTGTTCTTCCTTTGTTTTTTGAAGCTGTTTGTAAATCTTTATTATTTTTTCAGCTATTTCGCCCAATTCATCTGCAGAAAATTCAACAAGATCCTCTGTGTCAATTGATTCATTGTGTTCTGCTCTTGATGCGAATATCCTTAATTTTGTAACATTTCTACCTAGTCGTTGTACAAATCTGTATAATATTAACGTTAGGGTAATTACTACGATAAGGGTGAACCATATATAATGTTGATCGGCTTGTAGCGATTTTGATAGATTGTTATTGTATGGAAGTGCTGATCGTATAATAAATTTATCTTGTGGAAAATATGTCGCAGAATAAAAAAAGTCTCCTTTAAGCGTCATACTATTGCGGTTTATATCATAGCCAGTTCCATTAGCAAGAGCTTGTCTTATTTCTTGTCGATTACTGTGATTCTGTATATTTGAATAGTCTTTGCGTATGTTGTCATAAAAAACTTTTCCGCGTTGGTCTATTAATGTTACACGCAATCCATGCATATGATTTCTTTGAACGAATTTATTAATAGTATTTTCGTTATGGTTACCATTATAATGCAATACATCCTCCAACCTATAATTGTAATTTTGCAATTCCATATTTAGGGTAGATATCTTAAATGCCCTTTCTCTATATTGCTGAAATACGATAAATAGAACTGCAAATAGAAGAAAAAGTGGTAATACAGATAAGTATAACTTGTGACCTACTGATATACGCTCCATGTCTTAATGTTATGCATCAAAATAATAACCAAACCCTAATCTTGTAACGATACATTTTGAGTAAGGACCAACTTTCTTTCTGAGTCGCGTAATATTTACATCTACTGTGCGATCTAAAACCAGAACGTCATTTGGCCATATACGATCTATAAGTTGTTGTCTTGAGAATACACGACCTTTGTCTTCAAGAAGAGTTCGTAATATTTCAAATTCAGTTTTAGTTACAGGAACATCATTTCCTTCAATTGAGAGGGTCTTATTATCTAGATTAAGTATAAGTTCTTGATATTTGATCATATTATGACCTTCTTCTTCGCTTTGCCCAATTGTTCTTCTTAGCACAGCTCGTATTCTTACCAGGACTTCTCGTATTGAGAATGGTTTTGATATATAGTCATCTGCACCTAAGTTAAAGCCTGTTACGGTGTCATTCTCAGTGTCTCTTGCTGTAAGAAATATTATAGGGATATCTTTTGTGTTCTCATTTTGTTTTAATTTGCGGGCTAATGCAAAACCAGACATTTGTCCCATCATAACATCAAGCATTAACAAATTGTAAGATGATAAATCTAAAGTTAATACTTCTTCTGCAGAATTAGCCGTTTCTACAGCATAACCTTCTGTCTCAAGGTTGAACTTAAGAATCTCACAGAGATCCTCTTCATCGTCAACTACTAATATACGGTAATCATTTTCAGCCATAATTGTGTTTCGTGTTTATTATAACTGCAAAGATAAAGCATAAAATTTAAACTTGTATATCAAATATGTTACATTTTTATTACGCACTAATATAAATGTTATTCTTTTTTATTAACTTTGCCGAAAATTAACAAAAAATACAATTATTATGAATAGAAAATCATTGATTTTAGTCGCTTTATTATCTTTTTTTGCATTTAGTTCAAAGGCTCAGTTAAATATACAATTGCACAGAGATTTTGGTAGACATATGTATAGTGCGTTGAATAAAAATATGGAAAGACCACTTTGGACATCTACTGTTGAGGATTATATAACAGATAAGTGGCATGGTTCTACTTATTTCTTTGTTGATATGGACTATAATAATAGTGGAGTGGCATCTTCTTATTGGGAGCTTTCTCATGAATTTGCTATTGGCAAATCTCCTTTTGCATTTCATGTAGAATATAATGGTGGTAATGGAGTTGGATATTATGTTAACAACGCTTATTTGCTTGGTACGGCATATAATTATAATTCACCTGACTATAATGCAGGTATATCTTTTCAGGCTATGTATAAGTATATACAGAAAAATACTAGCCCTAATAACTTTCAGTTGACAACAGTCTGGTATCTTAATTTTGCTAAAGGATTATTACGTTTTGATGGCTTTGCTGATTTTTGGCGTGAAAGCAATACACATAGCCATTCAATATTTATTAGTGAACCACAAATTTGGTTTAATCTAAATAAGGTTAAGGGAGTAGACAAAGATTTTAATCTTAGTTTTGGTTCTGAGGTAGAAGTATCGAAAGACTTTGCTGGGCGAGATGGATGGTATTGCATTCCTACAGCTGCAGTGAAATGGACTTTCAAATAAAATAATATTAAAACAAGAATCCTCGCAATAATAGTATAGCGAGGATTCTTGTTTATTATAGAGGATACTCTTCGAATGCGTAAAGCACGGTAGATAAGTATCGTTCTCCTGTGTCGGGAAGTAATACTACAATTTTTTTATTTGTATTCTCTTTCCTTTTAGCAATCTCTGCGGCAGCAAAAGCAGCAGCGCCTGAAGATATTCCGACCAACAGTCCTTCTGATTGAGCTAGTTGACGGCCTGTGCGTATAGCATCATCATTTTCAACTTCGAATATTTCATCTATTGTTGTTGCATCATAAGTTTTAGGTACGAATCCTGCACCTATACCTTGTATCTTGTGAGGTCCGCTTTTACCACCACTAAGGACTGGCGATGACGCAGGTTCTACAGCAATTATTTTAATATTAGGATTCTCTTCTTTAAGACGCTTTCCGATACCTGATATAGTTCCACCTGTACCAACTCCTGCAATGAAAATGTCTACGTTACCGTCTGTCTGATTCCATATTTCTTTTCCTGTAGTCTCGTAATGTCTCTTAGGATTAGCTGGATTTTCAAACTGTTGCAGTATGATTGCCCCTGGAATAGAATCTCTCAATTCTTCGGCAGCTTTTATCGCTCCAGGCATACCCTCACTTCCCTTTGTGAGACGTACTTCTGCACCATATGCTTTAACAAGATTTCTTCGCTCAACGCTCATTGTTTCAGGCATAGTAAGAATAAGTTTGTAACCTTTAACAGCTGATACAAGAGCTAGTCCTACACCAGTATTGCCACTAGTTGGTTCAATAATTGTAGCTCCAGGTTTTAGCTTGCCTGTTTTTTCTGCATCTTCAATCATTGCAAGAGCTATTCTGTCTTTTACACTTCCACCTGGATTGAAAAACTCAATCTTTGCTATGATAGGATTCTTTAGACCTTTTAAAACTGAAAACTTATTTAACTCTAATAACGGTGTGTTACCGATGAGTTCAGTCAATTGCTTTGCGATCTTTGCCATAATATTCTGTTTTTATTTTATTTACTATTTTACTGCGTCAAATGCTTGTTGCAGGTCATCTATTATATCATCAATATGTTCTGTACCGATACTTAAACGGATTGTGTTTTCATAAATACCTTGTTTCTTAAGTTCTTCTTTACTTAATTGACTATGGGTCGTTGTTGCCGGATGTATTACAAGACTCTTCACATCTGCTACATTAGCTAATAGAGAAAATATCTGCAGATGATCAATAAAATCCCATGCTTCTTTTTCTCCACCTTTTATTTCGAATGTAAAGATAGAGCCACCTCCATTCGGGAACAACTTCTCGTATAGAGCATGATCTGGGTGATTAGGAAGCGAAGGATGGTTCACTTTTAGTACTTTAGGGTTCTTTGCAAGGTATTCAACCACTTTTTTTGTGTTGTAAGCATGACGCTCTACACGTAGACTAAGTGTTTCAAGACCTTGAAGTAATATCCATGCATTGAAAGGAGATATAGTAGCGCCTGTATCTCTCAGTATGACTGCACGTATACGAGTTACAAATGCTGCAGCTCCAGCTACGTCTGCAAATATTGCTCCATGATAACTGGGGTCTGGTTTCGCTAATGATGGATATTTTTCGGCATTAGCTTTCCAGTCAAAATGGCCACCATCAACAATTACACCACCAAGACTACTTCCGTGTCCACCTATAAATTTAGTAGCAGAGTGTACAACAATATCTGCGCCATGTTCGATTGGACGAATTAGATACGGAGTTCCGAAAGTGTTATCTACAATTACTATTGTGTTATGTTTGTGAGCGATAGTTGATATTTTGTCTATATCTGTGACGCTTGCGTTTGGATTGCCGAACGTTTCTATTATGATTGCTTTTGTGTTTTGTTTGAAAGCGGATTCTATTTCTTCGAAATTAGATGGGTCTACTATAGTAGTCTCAACTCCCTGTGTACTAAGCGTATGTTCCAATAGATTGAAAGTACCACCATATAAATTATTGGCAGCTATTATGTGGTCACCGTTGCGTGCAATATTTTGCAATGAGTAAGTTATTGCAGCTGCTCCAGATGCAACAGCTAATCCTGCTACACCGCCTTCAAGAGCAGCAACACGATTTTCGAATACACTCTGTGTCGAGTTAGTTAGTCGCCCATATATGTTACCTTCGTCTCTCAAACCGAAACGATCTGCAGCATGTTTTGAATTCCTAAAAACATATGATGTTGTTTGATAAATTGGCACTGCACGTGAGTCGGTGGCTGGATCAGCTTGTTCTTGACCTACATGTAGTTGTAGTGTTTCAAAATGGAATTTTTTGTTACTCATAATCTTATCGTTTTTAATTATTATATTCTTTATGCATTATATTCTTATTGATTTCATAATTATGATGCAAAGATACAATGATTATAAGTACAATAAAATAGCACAATTGGGTCATTTATTATACCATATTTATGGTATTTAGTTTAAAAAAGTACTAGAACCATTAGTTATTATCATTTTCTTCTCCAAGATAGTGTGATACATCTTGTTTTAATTTCTTAAAAGGTAGTGAGTTTATATATCCGGAATTTTTCTTTAACATAGCTGCTATATCTTCAAGGCTGTGTTCATAGCACGAAAGTTCATTATGCATTTGGGTGTTGTGCAAAGCATTATTATATATATCATTTTCTCTTTCACGACGAAGATATTCACAAACATAACTTAATATAGGCGATACTACATTATCGAATATATGGTGCCCCTGTATATATAGATATGTGGTTTCAGGAGTAACTCCTAACAGCCTTATCTCTTCATCCATTTTATCATATTTATCGTTAAGCTCAGGATAAGTATGTTGAAGTTGTTTCAGCTTTTTGCTTGTCTTGTTACGAATATTTAATATAGTATTCTCAGGATAGTGCATATTAAACCCACCAAGTTCTACAACCTTACAGAAATCTGTAATAGTAAATTCATGGTAAAAGTCTTCTCTATGTATCATTATGCTCCATACGAAAAGAGGATAGCATGCCTCTGAGTACTGTTTCATGAATTCTACAAAGTCAAATACTGCGTGATCGTTGAGAGTTACCATCACACATACATCATGTAGGCTAGGAGCGTAGCATTGATAATTTTCTATCGCATATACATAAGTATGGAACACATAAGGGCTATCTAATATTTTCTTTGATATAGGCGTGATACCTTGCATAAGATAGTCGTAGTCTGCATCTACACATGCTATCATATCTTCGCCAATGCGTTCTCCAATAAAATTCATAAGAACAGATTTCTTACCTTTCGTGAGGTTTACACGTGATGGTAACATAACCTCAAAATACCGCTTGTCGTTTTCAAATCCACTCAATACTGTACGCCAAAAGTATACATCATCATAACTTTCAACATAAGCGATGATACGACGTCTCGCATTCTTCGGAGTCATTTTGTTGGCGGCTTCGAAGTAACGCGAATTAAGATTATCCTTCAGTCTATAACTCATTTTTTACCTTCTACTTGGTCTGTGATATCAGAAACCTCTGTGACACTATCTGTCCAACCATTTACAATAACTGCAGGTGAGTGTGTCGTAAGTATAATCTGGACATTAGGGTTCAATTCCAATATCATATCAATTAGACGCTCTTGCCATTCAATATGCAAACTAACTTCAGGTTCATCCATAAACAAAATGTAATGTTGGTTATCTTCGATAAGGACGGTGAGTAGTATTGCCAGCATTTGTTTTTCACCACTAGACAATTGGTATGGAGTAAGTTCTTCTTCTGTCTGTAAAAAACGGATTTCATTTTTTGTTCTTATAAGTGTCTTTCTTGTACTTGCGAATAGTTCATCAATCAAGTTTTGAAATTTTATTTTTGGTTCAGAAATTTTTTGTGCTTTAGCTGCCGCATCTGCTGCACAACTCTGTAAAGTAGATATTATACGGTTACCTATATTTACTTGATAGTCAAGATAACGTCTCTGTAATTGATAAATTTGCCAATCCAAATCAGTATTTACACCATTCTCCTCAATTTTGTTAGCAATTTCAGCATACATAAGTGGCCTATCGAAACTTTTAATGACATCGAATCGAATCCATGTTGCTTCTGCTGGTGATACAGTAAGATGTACCCCCCTAAGTGCGTGACTAGCGAATTCTCCACCAGGAGATAAGCCTTTTTCAACCTTGTTGAGAATTGTACTTTTGCCTTCACCGTTAATACCGCTTAAAATATTGACTTTTTTGTCAAGATCCCATACAATATGTTTGTGACCACTCCATAGTGAATCAATCTCAATTCTTTTGATATAGTCAGCGTATTTCTGCATAATATTGTATTTTATATATTATTTATTCGCAAAAATAAAAAATAAAATTATAAATTACTAACTTTGCACCATAAATAATAATAAAAACATAAAAATGGATAACAAAAGACAACTTATAGCTCACCTTTCAATGTTGCTAGCCTGTATATTTTGGGGACTTATGGCTCCACTTGGTAAGGATGCTATGACTCATGGAATTACAGGGATAGACATGGTAACATTCAGAGTAATAGGAGGGGCATTATTGTTTTGGTTTTCATCATTATTTGTAAAGCATGAAAAAATATCCCGTCATGACCTTTTTATGTTATTTTTCGCTGGTATTTTTGGTCTTGTTTGTAACCAATGCTGTTATACTATTGGACTTAGTATTACGTCTCCTGTAAATGCAAGTATCGTAGTTACGTCTATGCCTATCTTTACTATGATATTGGCAGCAATAATACTTCATGAACCTATTACCAGTAAGAAAGTATTAGGTGTATTTTTAGGTTGTATAGGTGCTGTAGCTCTTATACTTACAAGCGCTTCAGCTACAAGTGATAAGGTTGGTGATATACGAGGAGATTTGTTGTGCATGCTTGCTCAATTGTCTTTTGCACTTTACCTAACTCTTTTCAACCATTTAGTAAAGAGATATTCCGTGTTTACGATAAATAAATGGATGTTTACTTCTGCCGTTTTTATTATAGTCCCTTTTTCATTCCATCATGTCGCTTCGATATCGTGGAGTGTCGTACCAGTGAAGACTTGGATCGAAACAGGATATGTAGTTTTGTTTGGAACGTATATTAGCTATATACTTACAATGGTAGGTCAGAAAACGTTACGACCTACAGTTGTAAGTGCATATAATTATGTTCAACCGATGGTATCTGTAACGGTAAGTATACTACTAGGAATAGGGGTCTTTAAGTTAGGACAAGCTTTCTCTGTTATTTTTGTTTTCGCTGGTGTTTGGCTCGTAAATAAATCAAAAAGCAGGGCTGATATTGTTAATGGCAAATAATATAAAAGGACCTGAAAGCTTTTAGTATATCTTTCAGGTCCTTTTTTGTACCTATTTTAAAGTTTTGCTAATTCAATGACTTTATCAACAGCAGAAGAAAGTCCATCTACATTTTTACCTCCTGCGGTAGCATAATGCGGTTGTCCTCCTCCACCACCTAATATTAATTTGGCAGCTTCACGAACCATCTGTCCTGCATTAAGATTATGGTTCTTAACCATATCTTCGCTTAGCATAACACTAAGCATTGGCTTACCTGCCGATTCTGTTCCGATAACGCATAGCAGATTCTCCTGCACAGACTGGCGTATCTTGAATACAAGGTCCTTGGTTGCGGCAGCGTCTAGAGGCAGAACTGCTGTGATAACCTTCACTCCATTTACATCTTTGGCTTGTGCTATTAATTTTTCTTTTGCACGCTCTACAGTTTGAGCTTGGAACTTCTCAATATCTTTCTTCATTGAGTCGTGTTCTTCAATATACTTCTCTATTACACCTCTTAGATCTTTGGCATTATTGAACATTCCACGGATTGCGCGTATGCCATCTTCTAGAGTGTACATCATCTCTTCACATTCTTTACCTGTTTTTGCCTCAATACGGCGGATTCCAGCAGCAACGCTGCTTTCAGATATGATTTTTAACATCCCGATGCGCCCGGTAGACTTTGCATGTATACCACCACAGAACTCACAACTTGGTCCGAAACGTACTACACGTACCTTGTCTCCATATTTTTCACCGAATAGAGCAACTGCACCAAGTTTTTTAGCTTCGTCTATAGGAGTATCACGATGTTCATCTAAAGGTAAATCTTGACGAATCATATCATTAACGAGTCGTTCTACCTCGCGTATTTCTTCGTCTGTTACTTTCTGGAAGTGAGAGAAGTCAAAACGAAGTGTATCAGCCGATACATAAGATCCCTTTTGCTCTACATGGTCGCCTAATACTTGTTTTAATGCATAGTCGAGTAGGTGAGTAGCTGTGTGATTGGCTGCACTTCCGTCACGCTTGTCGATGTCAACGCAAGCCATAAAGTCTGCTTTCGGGTCCACCGGAAGTTTTTTAACAATATGTATAGACTGCCCATTTTCACGTTTCGTATCAATGATTTCAATAGTCTCATTTTCACTGCATATTACGCCACAATCTCCAACTTGTCCTCCCATTTCACCATAGAAAGGAGTGAAGTCTAGTACTATTTCGAAGAATGTATTTTTCTTTTGTGTTACTTTACGATAACGAAGAATGTTGCATTCGTGCTCAGTGAAATCATAACCTACAAACTGTTGCTCGCCAGCTTTTATTTCTACCCAATCGCTATTTTCTACCTGAGCAGCATTGCGAGCGCGTTCTTTCTGTTTCTGCATTTCCTCGTTAAACTGCTTTTCATCGACAGTATAGCCATTTTCACGACAGATAAGTTCTGTAAGATCGAGAGGAAAACCGTAAGTGTCAAACATACGGAAAGCTTGTATACCATCAAGTTCTTTCTTGCCTTCCTTTTTCAATGTTGCCATTGCTTCAGACAGAAGATTTATACCTTTTTCAAGAGTTCTAAGGAATGAATCTTCCTCTTCTTTCATTACTCTGCCGATAAGTTCACGCTGAGCAGGTAACTCCGGGTAAGCGTCACCCATTTCATGAATAAGTACAGGTAGAAGTTTGTAAAGGAATGCCTCTTTCTGATCTAAGAATGTGTATGCATAACGGACGGCACGGCGAAGTATACGGCGGATTACATAACCAGCCTTTGCATTACTAGGCAACTGACCGTCAGCAATAGAAAAAGCTACCGCACGTAGGTGATCTGCTACTACACGCATAGCCACATCCGTCTTTTCTTCTTTGCCATATTCTTTGTTAGAAATACGTCCAATCTCTTTTATTATTGGCTGAAATACATCTGTGTCATAATTAGAATGTTTGCCTTGGAGAGCACGCACTAGACGTTCAAATCCCATACCTGTATCTATGACGTGCATTGGCAACGGTTCGAGAGTACTGTCAGCCTTTCGATTATATTGCATGAAGACAATATTCCATATTTCTATAACCTGTGGATCATCTTTGTTTACTAATTCGCTACCAGGAGTCTTTGCTTTTTCTTCTTCTGTACGAGAATCAAGATGAATCTCAGAGCAAGGACCACAAGGACCTGTCTCACCCATTTCCCAGAAGTTATCATGTTTGTTACCGTTTATAATATGATCAGCAGGTAGATGTTTAGCCCATATAGATGCGGCTTCATCATCACGTGGAAGTCCTTCTTCTGCAGAACCCTCAAAGACTGTAGCATAGAGGTTATTTGGATCAAGATGAAGAACATCTACAAGATATTCCCATGCATAATCAAGAGCACCTTTTTTGAAATAATCACCAAAGCTCCAATTTCCAAGCATCTCAAACATGGTGTGGTGATAAGTATCATGTCCAACTTCTTCTAGATCATTATGTTTTCCGCTAACGCGTAGACATTTTTGAGAGTCTGTGGCTCGTCGTGATTTAGGTTCGCGTGTGCCAAGGATAATATCCTTAAACTGGTTCATACCTGCATTAGTGAACATCAACGTTGGATCGTCCTTAATAACCATAGGGGCTGATGGTACGATGAGGTGTCCTTTAGACTCGAAAAACTTCTTGAAAGAGTCACGGATTTCATTAGCTGTCATCATATTATTTTCGTCTTTTATTTTAAATTTCTTCTAAAAGTGTTGCAAAGATACTGCGTTTTCATTATTTTTGCAAATAATTTAATAAATGATTGATAAAAAAGGTGTTATCATGGAAGGAAATATATCAAAATCACGTAAGTTGTACTATTCTATAAGTGAAGTTGCTGATATGCTGGGTGTTAATGCCAGTTTAATAAGGTTTTGGGAAAATGAGATCCCTACTTTAAAGCCTCAGACAATAAAGGGAACTAATATACGTAGATATGTAGAGAAAGATATAGAGCATCTTAAGGTTGTTTATAATCTTGTTAAGGTTCGTGGTTTTAAAATATCAGCGGCTAAGAAGATGCTTAATGCAAACAGAGAAGGTGTAGACAAAAGGGCTGAAGTCTTAGAAAAACTTGCATGTGTAAGAGATGAACTGATAGAAGTAAAAAAGCAACTTGAATACCTTACATAGTATTTGGTAATTGTAATTTTTTTTATTTGCTCTTCCTTAAATTTTATTTTTATATAGATATTTTGAGCATTTTATTTAATGAAATTACCACAGAATTGTAATTAACTTTATTCTATATTTAAAATAAAAAAAGACTGTTTTCATAATAAAGAAAACAGTCTTTGATTTTATTTGTTTATTTATTGCGCATTAGAAGAGAACCCATAGCCGTTAGTGACGCCAGCCGTAGAACAGGTCTCTGAAGATAATGGAACGAGATAAATAGGAGGTGTATTTGCTACGCATCCGCTTAATATATAAGTATTATAATCTACTTGATAAGTTAATAATGTTTTTCCCCATTCAGTTTTTTTGTATCCACTTGCTTCAAGGGCTTTAGCTTCTGAACCTGCAGGATCTATATAGTTAAATAGACCCTTAATAGCTAAATTAGTTGCAGTTCCTGTAAAGCCGTATGCTTCCCAATTATTATTTTGTCCTCTCCATCCAGGGAATAGAATAGGATCTGTTGTGTCTGTACATTGACCGGTAAGCCTATAACCTTTAAGGCTCTTAGCATCAACATCTTTTATCCATATATAATTTGAAATTTGATTACCATTAGGGAATGTGTAATATCCTTGAGTACTAAGTCCATTAAGCATAGCTGACGTCTTTGCATGGAAATCTGTATTCGCGTCTTGTAACATTCCGGTACGGATTAAATCATAACGGCGCATTCCTTCTCCTCCGAATTCCAACTTACGCTCTTGTAAAATGGCCTTTTTTAGACCTCCGCAATCTGTTATGAATTGACTGACATTGCTTAGTGTTGGTGTCTTAAATGCACGGTTGTGGACTTGAGCAAGGTATGTGTTAGCTAAAGAAGTGTTTTGTACTGTAGTACCATCCTCTGCATAAACTTCGGCTAGCATTAATAATATCTCTGAGAAGCGCATGTATGGATCATTGATACCAGACAAACGTTGCTTTGTAACATATGGTTTATCCATTCTGTTATCATCCCATTTGTTCAATACTATACCACCGCCGTCAGATTTACTGCCAGGTTTAAATGATATAAGTTTTTCAACACTTTTTCCTGTACTGCCAGTTACAGTACATGTTACATCCCGCCGCATATCATTAGGGTCGAAATCTCCATAATAGTAAATAGGGTTAAAACGACTTTGACCATAACTTTTACAAGGATATCCATTACTTGAACCACCACTTGAAGGACGTCCAAAAGCATATGGTCGTTCTGTCTGTACTCCTTGTGTTTCGACAATTTCGTAGATACTCTCAGAGGAGTATGTCTCAGAAGAAGCGTCGTCCATCATTGTCTGTTGAAATACATATTGGTATGGATTTCCTGAACATACACCAGATCTTGGATCTGTAGTACATAATGATGCGGCACCATGGTTATCTACACAGTCTTGTAAATATTTAGCTGCAATAGTATAGAATTTTGCCCAGTCAGATCTTCTTCCATAAGCACTTTTTGTTGTTGCTGATGTAGAAATATTGTTGAAAGTTATGGTTTTTCCTTCTATATCCTTATAGAAATCATTACCAAGATCAGTGCGTCTTGTTGCGTAACCACCAGCATATAGGCATATTCTTCCTATAAGGCCATCTACATAATTACGACTCATTGTGTTTTTTGTTGTTGATGTTACATAATACATGTATGGTTCAACACGCTGCAGGTCGTTTAGTACGCATTCGTATATAGAATCGCGTGGTGTTAGTCCATTTGCTTTTTGGCCTGTAACGGTAGTGTAGGGTACATCGCCAAAGAAACGGCATAGTTCCATATAACAAGTTGATCTTAAAGCCACAGCCTGACCGTAAAGGTCGGACATTACACTTGCTGACCCAGAATTCATATATTCTTTATATGTATCTGTAGCCTCAAATTGGCCAATAAGTGTATTACAAGTAGATATGATGGAATACAAATTATTATATGCCGTCTTAAAGTTTCCATCAATATCTATATTATATGAAGAAGTTCCTCCTGGATATAAATTTTCAGGAATTTGTCTGGCAGCTTGCGCGTCCCATGCTTCTGGATGTCGCTCAGAATCAGAACCACCAATTACAACATCATAAAATACTCCGTTAGAGTGAACAGAACCACTTGCTCTCCATAACTCATATGCATTGTCAAGTGCTAATTTAGCTGTTCTAGGATTAGAGTATACGAAATCTGGCGTGGCTGTTGATGGGGATGATGTATTCAGATAATCACTACAGGATGTTGTCATACCTATAATGCTGACACCTAATATAGTATATTTAAATATATTTTTCATTTCTGTATTTTTTAAAGGTTTAACTAAAAGTCAAGATTCAGACCAAATGTGAATGAACGAGAGCGTGGATAAGAACCGAAATCTAGTCCAATTGTAGGATATTCAGAACTGTTCATGTCTTCTTTTGTATTTACTTCAGGGTCAAGGCCTGAATAACCTGTAATGCAGAATACGTTGCTTGCTGTTGCGTATATTCGACAACGCTGAATTCCAATTTTAGATGTGAGTGATTTTGGCAATGTGTAACCTATTGTGAGTGTATTTAGACGCAAGTAATCAGATCTTTCAACAAATGTTGATAATGTTACACCGTTCTCATAATATGGCAACCAATATTCTGCTCCTGCATTAGCAGCGTTAAGCTCTTCTGGTGTAGTCAACGGATGTAATTCACCATTTTCTACTGAATAGATTTTATAGCATTTATTTGCTATGTCAAGTCTATTACAGCCAAACGAATTGTCTTTGTTTCCATATAAAGAAGAAAGCGCAGTAGCATTATATACATGTCCGCCGAATGCATATGTAAATGTAGCTCCAAAGTCAACGTTCTTATATCTAGCCGCAATATTGAATCCTCCTGTATGCGCAGGTGTAACTTTTCCTAAGTCTGTTATATCATTTTCATCAATTTTGCCATCTCCATTTTCATCATGGATTTTGACTGCTCCGGGAAAAGCATTTGCGTCTGTAGTAGTGGCCGCCCCATTCGAATCTTTTGTCGTTTTCTTAACAAGAAAATTCTTACGACCATTGTAGGTTCCCATAAATGTTCCTTCATCAGGCACATTGTCTTTTAATGTATAAGTCTTTGTTGCTGCATCATAGTTAAAGTCATTAGTTGTATAGAAGCCATCGCACTTATAACCGCGAATTAATCCAACAGGAGATCCTACTCTGAATGCATAATCATATAGTGGCTGTGTGGCACTAGAAGCCCATTTAGATGAATAACCTGTAGTTACACCATCGGCAAGTTCATCAATATTATTTTTATTATAATTGTATGTACCTGATATGTTAAGAGAGAAGTCTTTAGTATTTATAATATCATAATTAAGCCCAAGCTCGATACCTTTATTTGATGTTCTTCCTACATTCTGATATTGGTAAGAATATCCAGTTGAGGCATCAATAGGCACTTTCATGAGCAAATCTTTTGTATAGTTCCAATAGAAATCTACACTACCAGATAATCGATTATTGAAAAGACCAAAGTCTACTCCAATATTTCGTGAAACTGTTGTTTCCCATTTTAGATTTGGATTTGATTTTAGACCGGTAGAAGAGAATTGTAATCCACTTTGTCCATTTGTTATAACTTCTTGCATATCATAAGTCTCCTGCCATAAGCTTGAATTGATATTATCAGATCCAGCTTCACCATATGAGAGACGCAGTTTTAAATTGCTTAGCCATTCTGTAGTTGATTTCATAAACGGCTCATCAATTATTCGCCATGCGAAAGCAGCAGCAGGAAAATAGCCCCATTGCTTATTAGGCGCAAATTTAGAAGAACCATCTGCACGGAGGGTTGCAGTAATGAGATATCTGTCTAAGTAAGCATAGTTGGCACGTCCGAACCATGATTTTGTTTTGTTTGGTATGCCTACTGAATTATTGAAGTATGTATAAGGGTCATTTTTTGCATACATACCAATCATGCCAAAGGCTTGATTCATATCGAAAGTTATTGGATAGTTTGCTCCGACCATCGTTTGTGAATCTGACTTTGAAGCCAATAGTTCACTACCAAGTAGAACAGATAAATTGTGAGCTTTACTTAAACCTTGAACTTGATAATTTAATGTGTTGGTGAAAGATAAACGCCATCCGTCTCCTGTTCCCAATTTTGCATACGAATAACCTTTTGTCCAGTCTGAGACAAGTCCTCCATCCCAATATTTGGATTTACTCCAGTTCCGGCCTACACCTAATTCCGTTTTATATGTCAAACCTTTAATGATTTCCCATGTCAAATCGAAGGTACCATGTAGGGCCTGTCTATCATTAATACTTGTTATATCATTTGAAACAGCTAATGGACTTTTTGCTGGGTCCATAAGATTACCACCGCCATTTCCGAATCCTGTATTATAGTCACCATCTCCAAAGAACTTTTCGATTGGACAGAATGCATAAGCATATGATAATGCTGAACCGCGGCTATTTACCATTCCATCAGAGCCTTGAACTTCTACTTCATGATAGCGAACATCAGCGTCAAAGGTAAGATTCTTTAGTAGTTTCTGTTTCAGTTTTAAGTCAATGTTCCAACGGCTGAAACCTGATTTATCTTTAATACCCTTATCATTAAGGTAACCGGCATTAAAGACCATTTGTGTTTTATCAGTACCTCCTGATATAGATATGTTGTGGTTCCATGATGTTGTTGTCCTCAACAAGTCATCTGTCCAGTTGTGCCCATTTACATTAGCATAGTCATTAAAATGATTTCCATATGCACTTCCTAAGCCAAAACATTTTGCAACTGCGTCACCATAAGATCCAGATACTGTTTGCATCGCAGCACCATAACTCCATAAATCCTCAACATAGTCTTGAGCATCTTGACCTTTTAGGGTCTTTGCTGCTTTATTGATTTGCATGTAACCGCTATACGAAACTCTAACTTTACCTTCCTTAGCTCCTTTTGTTGTGACAAGTATCACACCATTGGCACCACGTGCACCATAGATTGCTGTAGATGATGCATCTTTTAATACATCAATACTTTCGATTTGTTCAGCTGGTATTTCAGAAATGCTGCTTGTAGGAACACCGTCTACGATGAAAAGAGGGTCGTTACTTTGTGTGATAGAACCACCTCCTCTGACGCGTATAGATACGTTAGCCCCAGGACGGCCATCTTGTGATGTTACTGACACGCCAGGAAGCTTTCCTTGTAATGCTTGAGAAACATCTGCGACAGGGATGGCTGTTAGTTTATCACTGTTTACAGATGCAACGGAACCTGTTAAATCGCGCTTTTTCATTGTTCCGTAACCAATAACTACAACATCATCCAAAGACTTTGAATCATCTTTCATTACTACAGTAATATTTGTTCTGCCGTTTGTCGAAACGGTTTGAGTTGCACATCCGATGTATGAGAAAACGAGTTGTGCGTCATTCTTTACATTCTGTAATGTGAAATTACCATTCAAGTCTGTAGCTGCGCCAAATGACGTGCCCTTAACTTTCACAGTAACACCTATCATGGGATCGCCGTTTGAGTCTTTTACAGAACCAGTGAGATTCTTTTGAGCAAAAGTTACCAAACAAAGCATACTCAATAATAGTGTTAGTGAGATTCTTCTTAATTTGTACATAAAAGTTTGTTTTAGTTAAACATTAGTATAGATTATCTTTCAATTAGATTTAAGATATGGAGGCAAATTTATATATTTTATTTTTAATAAAAAAATATTTTTTAAACAAAATGCTTTTTATAGTAAAAAAAATCCAATTATAAAAAACATGACTGTGTAAATTTTTGCCATATCAATAATATCTGTTATATGACAAAAATATAATTATTTTTTATGTTTAAATAGTTTGTATATTAGATAGATTACCTTTTATTAAAGGCAAAACTATGACTTTTTAGTCCTGTTTACGAGGTATCCAGTTACTATTTATTTTGAATACATTTTGTAGCGTTATCTTATCGGCGTCTTTTCTCGTTAATTGGTGGCTCCATTGAACTCTTGTTGATGTTTTTGCACCTTCACCATTGTTATTGTATTCAAAATATCTAGCGGTCTTTTCATTATCAGGATTGCTCCAATTGAACCATCCCTCTTGACGTATATGCTTACCCATGTTGCAATTCATAAATAAGGTATATGCGTAAGGCCTCCAAGGACGTCCCAAGTATACTTTGTCTACACCTTCAGCTGCGTGTAGTTTACAATGGTTGAAAATATATCCATATTGTATGTCGGCAGGGGTTGATGCAGCAGTGATATAAGAATTGATTTTACTAAATATGTCGCAATTCTCAAACCATGCAGTGGATGGACCAAATATGAAATCAGTTGTACCTTCTATATAACAGTCTTTGAAGTATAGGCGAGTACCTGCCGTACCAGTGTATATTGTGTCTTGGTTTCCAAGAAAACGGCAGTTTATGAAAACCAACCTGTCTCCTTCTGTATGGAGTGCAACAGCTTGTCCTAGTCTTGCGGCATTATTCTCAATCGTTATGTTTTTGAATGTTATATCATTACCTTCCACTTTTATTGTATATGTGCGGAAAGTTCCCATCTTCTTGTCTGTACCGGGAATAACTATGTTAGCATGGTCATCGTAAGTAATAACAGTGTTATCTTTGTCTTCACCTACAATTTCTATATTATTAAGCCATTGAGGTACTATAAGTTTTTCCTTGTATGTACCTTTCTTAACGTATATCACTTTATGGTAGTCCATGAAGGCACGACAGACTTCTAATGCTTCATCAATGGTGCGGAATTGTCCTGTTCCATCTCTTGCTATAATAAGTGTATCCGGATTATCGTATTTATTTGCAGAACTCGCTTTTATTCCAAATGATAAAAGAAAAACTGTTAATAGTAAAACTTGTTTCATGGGATTTAATTTTTAGTAGTTTGATTTTGTCGTTTACATAATTTGTGATATCTCTTTCAAATTATCTATCTTTTTAAGGTTATCTATAATAGTTTTTACATCATCACGGTCATGAACTTTCAATTCAAGTGAACCGTCAAATATACCTTCATTGCATGATATGGTTAATTTGTGTATGTTGACATTCATTTGCTCTGAAATTATTTTTGTTACCTCATTTAGTAACCCTATTCTGTCTATTCCTTTTATTTCGATTGTTGCATCAAAAAATAGTTTTTTATGCATTTCCCATCTTGCATCAAGGAGACGATTACCAAAGCTGCTTTTAAGTTTTGTGGCAACAGGACAAGCGCGCTTATGTATTTCAATTTGATTTTTATTGTTGATATATCCTAATACGTCATCACCAGGTATTGGATGGCAACAATTAGGAAATATAAATGTACCAATAGATTCTTCATTTATATATATTGGTCTTTTGCGATTGAAATTTTCACCTACAACGAGAATCTGTTGTTTTGATATTTCGTCTTCTTCTTCAGCTCTTTTCTTCTCTCTTGCTAAAAATGGTACATATCTTCTCCACCCAGCAGACGTGTTACTTTTTTTCTTTCCCTGTATTTCGTCTATGTCTTTACTATCTAGTATTATTGTTTTATCACCTAAAGCTAAAAATAGTTCTTCTGTATCATTTAGGTCATGAAATCTACGTAATGTATCAAGAACATGCGATGTAACTTCTATTTCGTTTTTCGCCATAAATTCATTTAAGATTTCTTCACCTTGGTGTTGTACCTCACGACTATCTCTTCTAAGTATTGCCTGTATTTTAGCTTTTGCCTTAGCCGTTGATACAAAGTTTATCCATGATTTTTGTACGTGTTGTGATTTAGAAGTTAAGATTTCGACTTGATCACCACTTTTTAGTTTATGACTTAGAGGAACTAGTTTGTGATTAACTTTAGCACCTATACAATGGCTACCAAGAAATGTATGTATTGAAAAAGCAAAATCCAATGCTGTACATCCGGCAGGCATAGTCTTAATTTCTCCTTTAGGTGTAAAAACAAATATTTCAGATGCAAACAGATTCAGTTTTATAGCATCTAAAAAATCCATAGCATCAGGTTGGGGATCATCAAGAATCTCTTTTATTGTCCTTAGCCAATCGTTAAGTTCTCCTTCATCTTCTGTGATTTCACCTCCTTCTTTGTATTTCCAATGAGCAGCAAATCCCTGTTCAGCTATTTCATCCATGCGATCAGAGCGAATCTGGACCTCTATCCATCTTCCTCGTTTACTCATTAATGTTACATGCAGAGCTTGATAACCATTGGCTTTAGGATGATTTACCCAGTCGCGTAAGCGGTCTGGATGTGACTTATAGATCTTGTTTATTGCTACGTATATTTTGAAGCATTCGTTTACTTCATCTTCTCGTTTTTCCGGGGTATATATGATTCGTACAGCTAGAATGTCGTATATTTCATCAAAAGTCACGTGTTTATTCTGCATTTTATTCCAAATAGAATAAGGGCTTTTTATGCGAGCTTTGATTTCGTATTTTATAGATAAATTATCGAGTTCTTCTCTTATAGGTGCAGTGAAATCATCAAATAATGATTCACGTGACAATTTGGTAGATTTTAGCTTGTCTTCTATCTTTTTATAATCATCTGGGTGCTCAAATTTGAAACTTAAATTTTCTAGTTCTGTCTTAATCTTGTTTAATCCAAGTCGATTGGCGAGTGGCGCATAAATGTATAGAGTTTCTCCTGCTATCTTGTATTGCTTGTTAGCCGGTTGACTAGCTAAAGTCCTCATGTTATGAAGCCTATCACAAATCTTTATAAGGATAACACGTATGTCATCACTCATTGTAAGCAATAACTTTTTGAAGTTCTCTGCTTGTGCCGAAGCCTGTTCACCAAAGATACCACCTGATATTTTAGTTAGGCCGTCAACAATCTGTGCTATTTTAGGCCCGAAAATATTCTCAATGTCTTCAATAGTGTAGTCTGTATCTTCTACAACGTCATGCAAAAGAGCAGAGCAGATACTTGTAGATCCCAAACCAATTTCTTTGCATGCAATTTGTGCTACAGCAATTGGATGCATAATATATGGCTCACCGGAAAGACGTCGCACGCCTTTGTGAGCTTGGCGTGCAAAATTAAAAGCTTTTGTAATTATATCCACTTTTTTACGGTGGCGCGACTCTAAATAGGTATCAAGTAGATGCTTGAAGGCATCATCTATCATTTTGTCGTCTAATTTTTCTCTTTCTGTCTCTTTCCGTATCTGGTCGTCCATACTTTTCTAGTTGGTTTGTTTAACAGTATTGTTGCAATATGCAAAAATGCTTATACTTGCAAAAGTACAACTAAAAAATGATAATATCACAAACTTTTCTTGAAAATTTGTGATATTACCTTTATTTTATTATTTCACCTTTATCTTTTTACCAGAGCGTATATTCGTGCCTGAAATGCCATTAAGTTTTCTCAGCTTTTTCACTGTCGTATGGTGCTTTTCTGCTATTTCAGATAATGTCTGGCCCTCCTTAATTGTGACACTCTTATTCACATGTGATTTTTTATGACTTTTACTTTTCCTTCGTCTAAAATCAGAATTATTATTTGAATGTCTACTATAGCTGTACCTGTGGCTATTATATGAAGCAGGAACCTCATCCTTTACGTCAACCTCAGTGCGCTTTTCTTGTATATCTTTCGACTTATAGTTATAAACAGAATCTTCATTGTCAATAAATTTATTTATTATTGATTCAGGCATTCGTATTGTTGATGGCTCAGTAGCTCCATCCACTATATCTCTACGATATTGTGGGTTAAGTGTTCTTAATTCATCCATACTTATACCACAAACTGCTGATATCTGTGCCAAATTAATATTTTTACTGACAATAACAGTATCTGACTTTTCAGGAAGTTCTGATTTAAGAGGACATATGTTATGGTCGCAATAGTATGTCATAATGTAGTTTGCTGCAATAAAAGCAGGTACGTATCCTCTTGTCTCTTTAGGAAGATATGGATATATTTTCCAATAGTCTTTTTCACCATTAGACCTTCTCATTGCTTTACTTATTTGATCAGGTCCGCAGTTATAAGCAGCAATTACAAGATTCCAGTCTCCATATTCTTTGTATAAATCACTTAAATAGTGAGCGGCAGCATATGACGCTTTTATAGGATCTCTGCGTTCGTCTACTAATGTGTTTACTTTAAGATCGTATCGCTTGCTTGTCTTAATCATAAATTGCCAAAGTCCTGTTGCACCTACACGTGATATAGCATTAGGATTTAGCGCTGATTCTATTACAGGTAGATATTTAAGTTCTAAAGGTAGACCATAAGTTTCTAAGGCTTGTTCAAAAATTGGCATATAAAAATTCTGTGCGCCAAGCATATATGCTACAGAACGACGTAATTTGCCACTGTATCTATCTATGAACTTTTGTACTACATCATTATAAGGCATCTCTATAATTGATGGTATCCTACTTAGTCTTTTAATATATACTTCTTTTGAAAAGACAGGATTAACATCCTGCATGTTACAGTTCGTATCTGCAGCTAAATATTTTTTAGAGTTGAAGAGATTCATCAGGCTGTCGCTACTTATTGTCATAGCTTCAGGAAGTTCAATGACTTCTGTCTTTCCTTTCTTGTCGGTTACTGTAATTTGGTTGTTATTATTATCTTGAGCCTTGACAACACAATTCCCGATAAAAAAAATCGCGATAGCGAGTAATATAATTTTCTTCTTCATATTTTTTCTATAAACAGTATATTTTAATTAAAAGTTTAGGCAGCATTGTAATCCTATAGCTGTTGAATTTAAAGGATTCCTTGATTGCTGATTATTTATTGTTGTGGGTCTTATTTTCATACTGAGATCTTTCGAAATATCGAATACAGACAATTCTGCATCAACATAAGCATCAATAACAGATAATGCATAAACTCCTATCAGGCAAAAGAAACTTAAATCTCTATAACGTCTATAGTAGTCTTTACGACTTTTAAAGAGACTCTTATATCTTTCGAGGTTTTCGCTCGTGATAGTTGTGCCCAAATGTAAAAATGTATTGTAACTTTGAGTTGTCGGATCGTTATCCATAATGTCCAGATATGCCTGTGAATAATCTTTATACATCTGATTATTCCATTTCATGGCATAAATACATCCAATAAAACCACCATAAATAATAGGCAGTTTCCAATATTTTCTATTATATATTTGTCCGGCCCCTGGTAAAACGATGGCAAGCCAAAGTGCACGCTGTGGACTAGGTCTCCATGTTGCCCAATCTCTTTTTGAGCTTTTAATATTTAAAGTATCGCGTTTTGAAAATTTAGCACTGTCTTCATATGCCAACTTTGATTTGCTTTCTGATGCTACACTCTTTTTTGTGTTGATAGAATCACTCATAACGATTGTACTTTTAGTTGCTTTCAAAGCTTTTTTATCGCTTTGTGCATGGATGCATTCAGTTTTTGCTATTAGCAAAAAGCAAATGGCAATACATAAACGTATAAGAGTAGATATTTTAAATTTCAATTTTATTGTTCCTTATCCTTTAGATTGTCAAATATTGACATAATACGAAGCAGTTCATCTTCATCAGAAAAAGAAATACTGATTTTCCCTTTTCCTTTTGGTGAGCAGGACATCTGTATCTTAGTATTAAAAAATTTGGACAGCTTGTCTTTTAGCATGTTGAATTCTTCAGGCATCTGTTGCTTTTGTGAAATCTTCTTATTACCGGATTCTAATGTTTCTCCATTTTTAAGCATTTGTACCATTTCCTCAACCTTTCGAACAGTATATCCATACTTTTTTATCTCATTGAAAAGCTTAACCTGTAAAGATGGACTATCTAATGAAAGCAATGCTTTTGCATGTCCCATGTCAATTTCTTTTTTCTGTAAGGCCATTTGAACCTGTGCTGGCAGCTTAAGTAGTCGAAGATAATTGGCTATTGCTGCGCGGCTTTTACCTACACGCTCAGATACTCGCTCTTGAGTCATACTACTGTCTTCAAGTAGATGCTCATAAGCTAAGGCAATCTCAACGGGATTCAGATCTTCACGCTGGATATTCTCTACAAGAGCCATCTCCATTACGCTCTCGTCTTTTGCAGTACGAATATATGCCGGTATGGATTTTAGCCCTGTTATTTGAGATGCTCTCCATCTTCTTTCGCCTGCAATTATTTGAAAACGGTTTTCAGCAACCTGACGTAGGGTGATAGGTTGGATAATTCCGATTTCGCGTATGCTATTAGCTAATTCTTGAAGCGCCTCTTCATCAAATTCTCTACGTGGCTGGTTCGGATTTGCCTCAATTTGATCAATTGATATCTCATTTATTGTAGAAGAACCTTGAGTGCGTACGCCTTCTGTTGATATGAGGGCATCCAGTCCACGACCTAAAGCGTTGAATTTCTTGTGTACAGCCATTTTATTTGTTCTTGTTGATAATTTCTTTAGCCAATGCTAAATGGTTCTTTGAACCCGTTGAGTCTGCGTCATATAATATTACAGGCAAGCCATGGCTCGGCGATTCACTCAACTTAACATTACGCTGAATAACTGTTTTAAATACTAATTCTTGGAAATGACGTTTTACCTCATCATAAATCTGATTAGCTAGTCGTAGACGACTGTCGTACATAGTCAATAAGAATCCTTCAATCTCTAAACCTGGATTTAATTTACTTTTGATTATCTTGATAGTATTCAGTAATTTACTAATTCCTTCAAGTGCAAAATATTCACATTGTACTGGGATTATAACTGAATCGGCAGCTGTGAGTGAGTTGACCGTAATAAGACCTAATGAAGGAGAACAGTCAATTAAAATATAATCGTATTCGCTTTTTATTGGCTCTAATAGTGTCTTTATAACCTTTTCGCGGTTTTCCAAATTAAGCATTTCAATCTCAGCACCTACTAGGTCTATATGACTTGGTATGATATCTAAACCGTCAATATCTGTAGTGTATATGGCATCACGCACATCTGCATGGTCAATGATACATTCGTATATGGAACAGTCCACGTCCTTTATGTCAACACCCAAACCACTTGATGCGTTTGCTTGAGGGTCTGCGTCGACAACCAACACATTCTTTTCTAATGTGGCAAGTGATGCTGCCAAATTGATAGTAGTTGTAGTCTTTCCTACACCGCCTTTTTGATTAGCTAATGCGATAATTTTTCCCATATTATAAGTCTTACCAATCTATTCACAGATAATTTGGCTACAAAGTTACATATTTTGCGCGAGAAAAGAATAAATTAAACCTTTTTTCGTACTTTTGCACTCAAATTATACAGATAATTATGAAAATTAATAGACCTTTAATATTGATTTCTAATGATGACGGTTATTATTCCAAAGGATTGAAATGTCTCATTGATATGGTTTCGCAGTTTGCAGAACTGCTAGTCGTAGCTCCTGAATCTGCCCGCTCAGGTTTTTCGTCTGCATTTTCATCAACAACACCATTGAGGTTGAAATTGCGCCGCAAGTGGGATGGGGTTGAAATCTGGTCTTGTAATGGTACACCTGTTGATTGTGTAAAATTAGCTTTAAGTGAATTATGCGACCGCAAGCCAGATATGATCATAGGTGGAATAAACCATGGTGATAATGCATCAGTAAATTCTCATTATTCAGGTACAATGGGCGTAACGATAGAGGGTTGCCTTAAACGTATTCCTTCTGTTGCTTTTTCAATTTGTAATCATGATGATAATGCTGATTTTGAACCTATGCGTAATATTGTTCAAATTATTACCGAGAAGGTACTTGCAGATAAATTACCTGATGGTGTATGCCTTAATGTTAATTACCCTGTAGTAGACAAAATAAAAGGTGTACGCGTTTGTCGAATGGCACATGGTAACTGGGGAAATGAAGTAGTTCGCATGCATCATCCTCGTGGATATGATTATTATTGGCTTGTAGGTGAATATACAAATGAAGAGCCTGATTCAGAAGACACTGACAATTGGGCATTAACTCATGGATATGCAGCTATTACACCTACTACAATAGATGTAACTAGTTATGAGATGATAGACAAAATGAAAGATTGGAAGTTCTAATTTGCACTATATGAGATATTATTTAATAGTAGGTGAGGCTAGCGGAGATTTGCATGCTTCTCATCTAATGGGGGCTATAAAAGGGATTGATCGTGATGCTGAATTCCGCTTTTTTGGTGGGGATTTGATGTCAGAGGTAGGTGGTACGATGGTTAAGCATTACCGTGATTTGGCATATATGGGTTTTATACCAGTTCTTCTGCACTTACGTACCATTTTCCATAATATGAAATTGTGTAAGCATGATATAATTAAATGGCATCCGGATGTCGTTATTTTGGTAGATTATCCAGGCTTTAATCTTAATATAGCAAAGTATATTAAAGCAAATTCAGAAATACCGGTCTATTATTATATATCTCCTAAAATATGGGCATGGAAGGAACATCGTATAAAAAACATAAAAAGGGATGTTGCTGAGTTGTTTTCTATATTGCCATTTGAGGTTCCTTTCTTTGAAAAGCATAAATATCCTATTCATTATGTTGGTAACCCTACAGCATCAGAGGTATATTCGTTCATTAATAAATATAAAGAACAAAAAGAAGATTTCTGTAAACGGCAGGAACTTGATAGCAGGCCTATCATAGCCCTTCTTGCAGGCAGTAGAAAACAAGAAATAAAAGATAATCTTCCTGCTATGATGAAAGTCGCATTGCATTTTAAGGATTATCAAGTAGTTTTGGCAGGGGCACCTGCAATAGATTCTGATTATTATTTGAATTTCATTGATAATAAAGATGTAAAGGTCATTTATAATGATACTTATTCTTTGTTGGCTAATTCAGAGGCTGCTTTGGTTACAAGTGGTACCGCTACGCTAGAGACCGCTTTATTTAATGTACCTCAAGTCGTTTGTTATGAAACTCCTATACCGAAGGTGGCTAGTTTTGTGCGTCGCCATCTTATAAAGGTGAAATATATATCGCTTGTTAACCTTATTGCAAATAAGGAGGTTGTTAAAGAGTTAGTAGCTGATACATTTACATTGGAGAATATTAAAAAGGAATTGCAGTTAATATTGCCAGGTGGTGCTTTACGAGATCGTATGCTCTCTGAATATAAGGAGATATTCAAAATTCTAGGTAATGAGGATTCTTCAAAGAGAGCAGCAACTGCAATCATTGAATCACTTAAAAATCATAGTTAAATAATTAATACCTTAATAAAAAATGCTCCCTTTCTACAAAGAACAGGGAGCATTTTTATTGTATTTTATATCGTTTTTTTTATATCAAAGTAAGTGTATATAGATATATCACAGCTGCCGGTATAGCAATAAGTGAAGAGTCAAATCTGTCAAGCATTCCTCCATGACCCGGCAGGATAGAGCCACTATCCTTTATTTCCAATGTCCTTTTAAAAAGTGATTCAACAAGGTCTCCCCAAGTTCCGAATACTACTATTACAAGTCCAAGTCCCATCCATTCAGGTATAGATAATCTTAAGTCATTTACGCCATACATATCAGTGAAGTATCCTATTATTGCACCAACTATCAATACAAGTATTGCTCCTCCTATGCTACCTTCCCAAGATTTTCCGGGAGATATTCTAGGAAATAGTTTATGTTTGCCAAGTAGAGATCCGCTACAATATGCTCCAGTGTCGTTACACCATAAAAAAACAAAAACACTTAGTGGAATGAGATATGTGTAAACAGAACCTTCCGGAGTACTGCGGAAAGCTAGAACATTTATTAGCGATAACGGTAAAGCTACATACATCTGACTAAGCATTGTATATGCCCAATCATTTATTGGGTTTGCATTCTTAGTATATAATTCACTTATCAATAGATAAATTATTGATAATAAATATGGAATGAATACTGTTGATGGTGTTAATCCACTACAATATCCACTTATTGAGAAGAAAAAATATACCCCAGCAACAGTACAGATAAACCGATTAGTCTGTACGCCTTCCTGAGTATTTACTAGTCCGCAGAATTCCCATACCGTCAAGCCGGTAATCAATGCAAAAAGTAATGTCATTGCATATGCGTTTAGGAAGCTTACTACAATTATTGCAACGAATAATATTCCCGTAATTGTTCTGACAATTAAGTTTTTCATATTCTTATAGTTGTTTAATGGGCAGACGTAAGTCTGCCCATTTTGTTTTAGTTGTCTTCTTTTGAAGAATTATCTTCCTTTTTATCAATCTGCTGTTCAGCAGTTTGCTCTGTTTGTTGTTCACCTACTTCATCTTTTTTCTCTTCGATGTTGTCAGTGTCTTTGTTTTCAAGTGACTTCTGAGTCTTCTGCTCTTCTAGTTTCTTGATAGTAGCTTTGTTTTCTTCGTCCATAATTTCTTCTGACCGACTAATCCAAGGCCGCTTTCCAAATATTTTTTCAACATCTTCTGCAAAAATAACCTCTCTCTCAATAAGCAATTGAGCCAGTTGATTATGTCCGTCTTTATGTTCAGTAAGGATCTGTTTGGCGCGTTTGTATTCCTCATTTATCATTTTAAGCACCTCATCATCCATTATTTTAGCAGTTGTCTCAGAATATGGACGCTGGAAATTATACTCATTATTATTATAATAGCATATGTTAGGTAATTTATCTCCCATTCCGGCATATGCGATCATTCCATAGGCACTCTTTGTAACTCTTTCCAGATCATTCATTGCTCCTGTCGAGATATGTCCTGTAAACAGCTCCTCTGCCGCACGACCTCCAAGTGTTGCGCACATTTCGTCCAACATTTCCTCTTTTGTAGTAATCTGTCTTTCTTCAGGCATATACCATGCTGCTCCAAGTGCTCTTCCACGAGGTACGATAGATACCTTAACTAGAGGATTCGCGTGCTCAAGGAACCATGATATTGTAGCATGACCGGCTTCATGAAGGGCTATAGATTTCTTTTCCGCAGCAGTCATAATCTTTGTTTTCTTCTCGAGACCACCAATTATTCTGTCTACAGCATCGAGAAAGTCTTGCTTTCCAACAGTTTCCCTATCATGTCTTGCTGCAATAAGAGCAGCCTCATTACATACATTAGCAATGTCTGCTCCTGAGAATCCAGGTGTCTGTCTTGCCAACATATCTACATCAACAGTCTCATTTATTTTAACCGGTCTAAGATGGACCATAAATATAGCCTTACGCTCATTCAAATCAGGCAGATCTACATGAATCTGTCTGTCGAAACGACCGGCACGAAGCAATGCACTGTCTAGCATGTCTGCGCGGTTTGTAGCAGCAAGTATTATTACACCACTATTTGTTCCGAAGCCATCCATTTCTGTAAGGAGGGCATTCAGTGTGTTCTCACGCTCGTCATTACCACCCATAGAAGGGTTCTTGCTGCGAGCACGTCCAATAGCGTCGATCTCGTCAATAAATATTATACATGGCGCTTTTTCTTTAGCTTGACGAAACAAATCACGTACACGACTGGCACCTACACCAACGAACATCTCTACGAAGTCAGATCCGCTCATTGAGAAAAATGGTACACTGGCTTCTCCGGCTACAGCTTTTGCAAGTAATGTCTTTCCTGTTCCAGGAGGGCCAATAAGAAGAGCTCCCTTTGGAATCTTACCTCCCAAAACGGTATATTTATTAGGGTTCTTTAGAAATTCTACAATCTCTTGAACCTCTTGCTTTGCACCAACTTGCCCGGCAACATCCTTAAATGTAATATTCAGTTCTATGCCCTTTTCATACATTTTTGCCTTGCTTTTACCTACGTTGAAAATGCCCCCTGTACCAGAGCCACCTCCATTACCCATACGTCGTGCAAGGAATAACCAAATTATAACAATTATCAGAATAGGGGATAGCTGTATAAGAATATTTATGAGCTCATTACTTTTAGCATTGTTATAGCTAAAGTCACCATTAAACTTTCCTGCTTTTTGGGCATAATTCATGAAAGGCTCCAATTGGTCTACTGATCCGAATTCTACTGTAACATATGGATGTTTGCCTACAGAGTTTGAGCCTTGACCGAAAACGTCACGTACATTTTCAGCCTTTACATACATCTTTAATGTACTTTCATCTTTATTGGCAACAACTTTATCAGCCCATCCTTTCATTACATATACCTTGAAGTTGTGATATGATGCTTCTGTGCTGGCACTATTGTCAGAACTATTGTTTGTGAAAAACAAAAAAGCAAGTACAACAAGTATTAATAAATATATCCAGCTCATATTGAACCGTGGCATATTCATCTTAGGATTATTTTTTGTTTCCATATTATTACTGTATTAGTCTAAATTAGGAATCTTTGTAAGTTTCGCATCAGCCCATAGGTGTTCAAGATCATAGAATTCTCTTGTATCAGGCAAAAATACGTGAACTAGTACATCACTATAGTCCATAGCTACCCATTGTGAACTTCCAAGTCCTACAACATGTGTTGGTTTCTCACCTGAATTTATGCGTACATAATCACCAACAGATTCTGTTATAGCTTCAACCTGTGAGCTTGAATTGCCCTGACAGATAACTAGATAACGGCATATAGTATCCTCAATTTGAGTTAGATCAGCAATAACAATATTGCAACCTTTCTTTTCCTGTATACCTTTTGTTATGGTTTTAACTAAATTTTTTGTATCGTCCATTCATTTAAATTATATATTGCTACAAAGGTACATTGAATAATCGGAAAAACACTAAAATGGTGAGTTATTTTGATTTTTTTTAGAAAAAAAGTGTGATTAACGTTTGCCATTTCGGAAAAAAGCATTACCTTTGCATCGCAATTCTAAAAATGAGGCATTGCAAATGCATTTTGGGATATGGTGTAATGGTAACACAGCAGATTCTGGTCCTGTCGTTCCTGGTTCGAGTCCGGGTATCCCAACAAAAAAGAGCTAAATTGTTTATTAACAATCTAGCTTTTTTTATTTCCCAACATGCTCAGCATTTGCGAGCTAGAACTTCTTTATAAAATTGTACATGTAGAGTCTATACAATTTGTTCAGTTCTTAAAATAAAGACTTTTGAGGAAAATGTGACTAATTTTAATATATTTTTACTATCTTTGCCACACAATGCTATTTATATTTATAATTAGTTTGTTCTTTATAAATAAGGTATGAATAATTTTGGATCTTATAGCATGGATTAAAACAGATAATAAACATATACTTTTGTGTATTAAAAACCTATAAAGAAATGAGTGATGTGATATACATGAAAACAAAAAATGAAATTATTTTTCAAAAAAGTGTTTTCTTCTATAGGGGTTTTTATTAATATCTAAGTCATATAGATAGAAATATATTAAATTAAAGATGAAATACATTTTTAAGCTATTCTGCCTTTCTATGGCAACCACAGTTCTTGTGGCATGTAACAAGGATGAAGATCATTACTATATTAAACAAATTAGTAAAATGTCTGTCTATATTAGTTTGCAGGACTCAAGAGGAAATCTTGTAAATGACAGCGCGACTATATCAAAACTTGTTGGTTTTAAGAACAAAATAAACGATATGAGAGGAGCAACACAAGAGCGTCCATTCGACTATGAGGATATATTGCATATCAATGGTACATGGTATTATACTATTGTGCCTTCAGAAAGATATAATGTTCAATTTCCAAGTAGTGCTATGTACATAGCAACTGATACTCTTACCTTTGGTAAAACAAAATATGAACTTCAACAGATGGTGGATTTCAATGTTTCAACTCCGGATAGTGATAAAGTCGTTTGGCTTAAAATAGACAAGCAAAAAGTCAACAGTATGTTCCCTGATGAGTTTGGATTTTATTTTAGATTGACTTACAAATGAAGAAGATTTTCATATTGATTGGCTTTGAACTTGTTATTGCATCCAATTGTATAGCTCAAAATGAAATGCATATAGGCTTGAGAAAAATTGAAAAAGAGGTCGTGGATAATAAAAAGTTAGACTTGAAATATGAAGAATGGCTTCAAAATAAGCAGATTAAAGATCCTGTTTATATGAATGGCGAAGACTATCTTTGGAATCAATGTTTTAACAATTGGCAATTTCATCAAACTGATTTTTCTCTAAAAATGCGTGACTCCACAAATCTCGTAAATTGTGATCCTTATAAAAATATAGGCCATTATATAAGTAGAAATCTAATTTTAACAGGCAATTACCGGAAACTATTGATGAACAAAAATGCATTCATATTTGATGCTAAATTGAATTTTAAGGTAAGTGATTGGTTTTCATTAGGTATTGGTGGGTCGTATTCTTCTAAAAAAAGAAGTCTATTGGCGTATGATTATGATAATAGCAATTATTATGCTTATCTTAGGTTTAAAATCAATAATTTTTGGTATATAGAGCCCCAATTCAAAAGATACTTAAACGTTGCTACATCTAAGTGGCAAAATTCATTTGGATTATCTTCTATATGGTATTTAAAATAGTTAATTTTATGAGTATGAACATTTGGAATACTAAGATATATAAAATATTTGAGAGACTTTTCAGATTAGATTTGATTCCTCTATTCTGTATAAATGTTATAATTTATATAGTTGCATTGTACGTTGAATTAAATTACTTATATTCTAATTCTTATTATTATAAAATTTTAGTTGGAAAATTAAGTTCCCCCCAAAAAATATTACAGGAAATTGCTGCTCAAAAAGGAATGGACATATATAATTATCTTTGGATTCCAGTCCACGTTTTATTGACCTGTTTGCTTATAGGAATATGCATTTTCTTAGGCTTCAACATAATAAACTTAAGATTACAACTTAAGGATAGTTTTAGGTTGGTAATGGCCTGCTCCTTTGTCTTTCCGGTCAATTATTTGGTTTCAGTCATATTAAAAATTGTTAATATCGTTTCTTACAATGAGTACAATATTGATGATGAGTATGCATATCAGTCTGTCGTGTCTATATTTAACGCATCTAATATTCCTATTTGGGAATATTCAATATTACGGCAAATAAATATTACGGAAATTATATTTATATTGTTTCTATCAGTGGCTTTAAGCCAAAGAATGCAAATCAAATTTTCAAAATCTGTTATTGATACAACCATTATTTATACTATTGGTTTAACTATATACGGAATAGTGTCTGTCTTTGCAGGCTATATATTAACTTAATTTGTTTTTATGAAAAAAATTTCAGATGAAAAACTTTCAAAATTTTCTGGTGGAAAGTTTTGGGGTAAAAAGACCCAATGTGAAAAACGGTCTGAAAATCAATGTTGGTGTAGAACTGTATATTATCAGTTCTGGACAAAATCGTATTCTCCTTGGCAACCTGCAGAAGCTTGGTATTGCAAGGACTTGTAATTAAGAGAGAGAGATGGACAATCATACGTCTATCTCTCTTTAACGTATTAAATTTTAAAATATATGAGGAAAGTTTACGTGGGGATATTTCTTTCTATTTTGACTTTTACTATTTCTCTTGTGATCTATGTTTTAGTTCACAGGCAACATGATCTTTATTCATCAGTTAATGAAAAATGTTTGAATTCAAAAATAAAAGATATTAATGCCAGAGAATTAAAGAAATATATTAAATATAGTAAGAAAACGCTACTGTTTTTTGGAAACTCAGATTGTGATTATTGCCAGAATGAAATTTCATATATAGAAAATCACGCATACAAATTTGAAAATCGATATAATTTGATATTTGTTTCATTTGAAACTACAGATGTATTAAAAGAGTTCGCAAGTAAAAATAAACTAAATGATTTTTTTATTGTATCTGATGAAAAATGTGAGTTAATGGATAAATACAAAGTTAAAGGATTTCCGACTCTCTTTTTGTTTTCTACAAAGGGGAAAATTATTATGTCACATAATGGTGCTGCTATAAATACATTGAAAATGTTTATTCGTTGACTGGTGTTATGAAAAATAATTCTAATTTTAAAAAATTATATGCTCCGCAAGAAACAGAAAATTCTTGTGGAATAGCTTGCCTGTGTTCTATTGCAAAGTTTTATAATATCGATTTTGAATCGACTGATTTGATAAATTTGAGAGGTGGCAATTTCCATGGGAATGATCTATCAGAATTGAAAAAAATAGCTAAATATATTGGTCTAAATGCTGAGGGATATATTGGTAGTATAGAAGATATTGAAAAAAATAATAATCCAGCGGTTTTACATGTCGTTAATTCGGATGGGTATACCCATTTCATAGTACTATATGGATTTAAGCATAATCGTTTCTTGGTTATAGACCCTGCTTTAGGTCCAATGTGCTATACCAAAGAAAAGTTAAATAGTATTTGGAAATCTAAGGCTTTACTTTTATTTGAATCAAATAAGAAGAGTAGCTCGAAAAATGCAAAGCATAGAGAAAATTATATAAAAAAGTATTTGATCCCATTAGTTAATTCTGATTCTAGATTATTGATGATAACATTTATTTTAAGTATCTTTACCTCTTTACTTGGAGTCGTGTCAGCAGTATTTCTTCAGACTCTTGTAGATATAATCTTACCACAAAAAAATATTAAGATTTTATTGTCTTATTTGATTTGTTATATGGCTATTATTATTATATCACAAATCGCGTCTTATATAAATACTAACTTTATAATCACTCAAAATCTATTTTTTAATATTAGAATAATAAAGAGTTTGTTACATAAAATATTCCAGTTGCCGATTTCCTTTTTCATAGCTGTAAAAACGGGTGACATCATCTCAAGACTAGGTTATGCGGAAAGAATTCAAAGTTCTATAATACAGTTAGTAAATACTATAGTGATTGAACTCTTAATGATGTCTTTTTCCATGTTTGTCCTCTTCTGGTATGATTGGAGCATAGCTTTTGTTACGCTCCTCAGTATACCATTATTAGTATTTTTGACGTATAGATATTGTGCAAAAATAGCTGAACAAAATGGAACGTTAATGAGAGAATATGCTACACTGGATACATATTCTATAGATATATTTTCTGGTATTATGAACATTCGTTCTTTTCAAAAGGAAACAATATTTTTTAAAAGGTTGCTTTGCCTTTATAAGAATGTTCAGATAACAAGTAAAATACTTAAACATACCAATGCCAACTATGAATTGTTTGTAGGACTTATTAGTAATTTCTTTTCATTTATTGCAATATTGCTTGGCGCTTATTATGTAATAATAGGCCGAATTCATTTGGGAGCACTGTTTGCAATAGTTACTATCGTTACAATGATAATACAGTCTTCAATAAAGATAGTTGCCTATGCTGTTGATGTTCAAGAGGCAAAAATTGCATTTAAAAGAATTGTCTTTATTTTAGATTGTAGAACAGAAAAAGAACTTTTAATAAAAAATAAAGATTATACAGATGTAAATAATGTTGGGGAAAATAAAATCGAAATAAGAAATCTTTCCTATAATTATTTTAATCAACCAATACTGTTGAAAAATATTAATTTGACAGCAGATACTGGTCAGATTGTCTCAATTTTTGGTGCTATCGGTACAGGGAAGACCACAATTATAAATTTAATACAAAGATTTTATACAGGATATTCAGGCGAAATCTTATATAATTCTCATAACATTGAAAATTATCCTATATCTCAGTGGCGATCAATAATAGGATACGTTCCTCAACAAACCAAAATTTTTATGGGTTCTGTAAATGATAATATTACATTATTTGATAATAATAATTTTGATGGGGTTCGTAAACTTTTTAAGAAACTGAAAGTTGATAAATTTATAGATATTGATTCAGCATTAGGTTCTATGTTAGATGAGAATGGTGACAATTTATCTGGTGGGCAAAAACAAGTAATAGGAATTGCAAGGGCTTTATATAAACAGCCTAAAATACTTTTATTGGATGAACCTACAGCTTCTTTAGATAAAGAAAGTGAAATGATAATTATGAATATATTAAAAGAAATAAGGAAGGATTTAATTATTATAATGATAACACACAAGCCAGAAATCGCAAAACTTTCAGATATTATTTATGTAATTGAAAATAATTCATTTTCTTGTTGCGGAAATCATTGTGATTTAATAAAGGAATCTAACACGTACAGTAGGGCATATAGGATGATGATATCATAGCCTGTTTATATAGATATAAAGTTTTATTAATCCTAAGTAAAATATGTATAATTTCAATGACTTATTTAATTCGTACTATCGTTCTTTGTGTATATATGCAATTCATCTCATTAATGATGATGATTCTGTTGAAGATATTGTTATGGAGTGTTATATAAAATTGTGGAATAGATTAAATAATGGGGAACATATTGATGATGTTAAAAACTATCTTTTCATTGCGGTCAGAAATGCTTGCTATGATTTAAATAGAAAGAATTGTTCGTCTAATGACTTTATCCAGATAGAGCAAGTTAAGGATGTGATTCAGCTAAATTGTGACGATGACAGGTCATATAGAGAGGCCCGTCTTTGGAAGGCTATTGACTCATTACCCAAAAAATGTAGAGAGATTTTCTTAATGAGTAAGCGCGATGAACTTACTTATGTAGAAATAGCAAATGAATTAAATCTATCTGTTAAAACAGTGGAGGCTCAAATAGGTAAGGCATATAAAATTCTGAGAGGTAAGGCAATGGAAATCTATTTTTTAAGTTTATCCTTGTTTTTGTAAGGGTATTTCATCTAATATGAGTCTATATAATAAAAATATGCATATGAAAGATATTGAAGAAGAGTATTTGACGTTTGTAGTTAGACATTACAAAGCACACAAATACGATCCTAATAAGGCTTTTAAAAAGTTTAAAAAAATAACAGGATCAAATAATAATATAAAACACAAGACTTTGCGTATTATATCAGTCGCAGCTTCTATAGCTATAATTATAGGAGTCCTTATTGTTTATAATTATTATGAAAAGACTAAAAACCTGATTGTAGTTGCTTCTGCAGGACAGTGTAAGACTGTTAAGCTTGAAGACGGTAGTAAAATAATTTTATCTCCATATTCTAGTTTTACATATAATATTGTTGAGATGGAAAAAGGAGATCGTACCGTAAAACTTGTAGGCAAGGCTTTTTTTTCAATCCATCATGATGAAAAGCATCCATTTTCTGTAGATGGTAAAGTTGGAAAAGTTAAGATTCTGGGTACTGTTTTTCAGGTAGATGAACAGAATAAAAATACTTCTACTGTCTATGTAGTAAGTGGAAAAGTATACTTTTCCGGACTAAATAGTAATAAGGGTGTATTGTTGACGAAAGGAATGAAGGCAACGCTGACAGGAAACAAAGGAAAACCTTTAATTGTCTCTTCTGGAAATATTAACCAGACAGCCTGGGCTACAGGAGTGTTTAAGTTTAACAATACGCCCATCAATGAGGCTTTGGGAGATATATCAGAATATTACCATGTGAATATCATTGCCAGTGATACGACAAAATGCATTTCTGGTGAATTTGAAGCAACAAATATGAATGATGTTGTGGATTTGTTGGAAAGTACACTAGGCATAAAAATCCAAATAAATAAATAGCGAATGGCAATATGAGATACCTATTAATATTATTTATTTCTATATTTGTGAGTCAATCTGGATTTGCTCAGCAGATTACGGTTAAACAGGAAATGGAACAAATACAAAAAGAAAAGAAAGTCTATTTTATCTATGATGCTAGAACTAATTTGAATCAGGTCTATGTAGGGAGGCCTTTGACTGGACTCTCTTTGGACAAAGTATTGAAACAGCTATTTAAAGATTGTAACATTAAATGGAAACGAAAAGGCAACAATATAATATTGGAGCAACAAGTTAAATCTCATATAAAGTCGAAACCACAAAAGGCATCAAAAACAGAGTTACTACATAAGTATACTTTGAGCGGATATGTTCATGATGAAAGTGGTGAATCTTTGGTTAATGCCACAATTAGAGATAAGACTACCGGAAATGGAACTATGACTAATGAACAAGGCTATTTCAGCATTTCTCTTCCTAAAGGAGTTCATTCTCTGGATGTAGCTTATCTTGGATTTGAGGAAGAGAACAAAATATTAGACCTGAATAAAGACTATGTCGTGAAATTTATACTTCATGAAAATACAACCTTAGGTGAGGTCATGGTTCAAGGGGATTTGAATTCACCTTTGCTGACAACTCAAACCGGTAAGCGTTCTTTTACTTCTAAAGATATTAACACAGAGTTCTCCTTATTGAGTTCCCCTGATGTCGTCAAAACGTTGCAGAGAATATCAGGTGTGTCATCAGGAATAGAATTGGCTTCCGGACTGTATGTCCATGGTGGTGGCAGTGATGAGAATCTTTTCCTTCTGGATGGAACATCTCTTTATCAGATTAATCATTCTTTGGGATTATTTTCTTCTTTCAATACAGACCTAATAAAAAATGTTGACTTCTATAAGAGTGGCTTTCCTGCAAGATATAGTGGTAGACTTTCATCTATTACAGATGTCCGTACAAGAGATGGTGATTTGCAGCAATATCATGGAAGCTATTCAATAGGTATGCTAGATGGAAAATTTAATTTGGAAGGACCGTTGGTAAAAGATAAAACTTCATTTATTATTGGTTTAAGGAGAAGTTGGATAGACTTTTTTCTGAAACCAACATTCTACATAATTAATCATGGAGACAATGATGGCGATAAAACATCTTTTGGTTATATGTTTTATGACTTGAATGCTAAAATTACTCATTATTTTTCTGATCGTAATAAAATTTCTATTGGTTTATATTCTGGTCTGGATCATTATAATATTAACGACAAAAGCGTTTGGAATCCATATGTAGAAGATACAAAAAATAATTTTAGATGGGGAAATTTGAACGTAGCATTAAACTGGAGCTTTTCAATAAAGAATAAATTATTTGGTAATTTTACAGGCTGTTTTACTCATAATCATAGCATGCAGGATTATTCTGAAGATGATACACAGAAATTGAAAGAGGGAATAGTAAGAAGAACAAGTCTTGATACACAAAATAACAGTTCACACATCTATGATTACGGAATAAAAGCTGATTTTGACTATCGACCCAGTGTATTTCATAAAATTAATTTCGGAGGGAGCTATTATTGTCACATATTTAAGCCTCAGACTAAACAACAGGCGTTCTATTTTGGTGATTCGAGTGAAGAAGTAGATACTACTAAGGTTGAATCTACTAATTTTAACCGTGCCAATGAATTTTCATTTTACGTTGAGGATGAAATGAATGTATTAAAAAACTTGAGTATGGATATAGGATTGAATTATTCTTTTTTTGCTGTAAAAGATAAGGCATATCAACATCTTGATCCGAGATTTGCATTGAAATATCAGCTAGGTAACAATTGTTCTGCGAAATTGTCGTATACATTCATGTCGCAGTATGTGCATCGTATAGCCAGCACATATTTGGAAATGCCTACAGATTACTGGGTCCTTACAACATCGTCTATTTTGCCTGCTACTTCAACGCAAATTGCTGCAGGTCTATATGTTCGGCCAAATAATACTTTAACGCTTTCCTTGGAAAGTTTTTACAAATACACGAGTCATCTTATTCAATATCGTGACTGGATGGGCTTACAGCCGCCAGCATCAAGATGGGACAAAGATGTAATTGATGGATGTGGACGTTCGTACGGTATAGAACTGGATGCAGATTATAGAACTCAAAGAACAACTTTGCAGGCTTCCTATACATTGTCTTGGACATTGCATAAATACAATGATTTTGATGCTGGCTGGTTTAGAGATAAATTTGATAATCGGCATAAACTTGATATCGTATGGAGATATAAATTGAGTAGTAATACGGCCATATACGCTTCGTGGACATATCATTCTGGTAATAGAATGACACTTCCTTCTAAATATATAACATTACCTACTTTACCAAATGAGTCAATAGGACTTACAAGCCAATATTTTTTAGGTAATCCCAATAATGTTGGATTGCCAGCCTATCATAGATTGGATATTGGAGCAAATTTTACTCATAAAACTAAACGAGGCAATGATAGAATTTGGAATATTAGTATTTATAATCTTTATTGTCATCTCAATACAATGTATTCTAAGATACATCAGAATGAAGATGGAAGTTTCAGTATTAAATGTAGGGGATATATTCCAATTATCCCTTCTGTAAGTTACACATTAAAATTTTAAAATTATGAGAAAACTCAGTTGTATAATGATTCTGGTTGTCTTACTTGTATCATGCCATGATAATATGGATCTCAGCCAATTGCAAGAAAAGGATCAGTTGGTAGTATACTGCTTTCCTACATCTACCGATACAACAGAAATACATGTATCAACTTCTATTCCTGTTAATGGTGCAAGAATTTATTTAGACAGTGTTAATGCATCCTTTGAAATAAATGGGAAACGTAAAACTGCATATTTTCAAAAAAAGATTGAGAACAATAATTTATATGAACTAGTCTATTATGTAGTAGGAAAGCTTAATATAGGGGATAAAGTCTCTGTCAAAGTTATGGAAGATAGATTTTCAGAGACTACTGCCACAACTTTCATTCCTAATATTCCGGATGTTCAAAGTGTGTTCATGGATAGTGTTTACAATTCTGGCAACTTTTATAATCAGATAAGACTTAAACTCAAAAGTTCTCAAAATAAGGATTACTTTGCTATTAGAGTAATCGGTCGGGAAGAAAGTTATAACGGTGATGTTGACTCTACTTATATTTATCTGCGAACCCAAGAAATAGAGACCAGTAACGAGCCAATACTTAACAACTATTCAATGGGTGAGACTTCTTTTAATACCGATAATGACTTTTATCATAATCTATATATATTCGATAACTCTACTTTTGGCCATGATTCTACTTATACTCTTCATCTTAATGTTAAGAGTAAAGCGTATATTAATAGCTATAAAGTTCAATTATATCGTATAACACCTGAATTATATCATTTTATCAAGAGTGTTAATGATATAGGTAATAACGAAATGGGTGATTATGGTATGTCTTTTGTGCAGCCAAGCTATACAAATATTATAAATGGTCTTGGAGTAGTTGGTGGATATGCTTTAAAAGAAACAGGATGGTTATCAAGAAAATAGAGCGTATTACTAATTTCCTATAAAAGAATAGGGGTATTTTCTGTAAAGAAAGTCATTATAATAAAAAGAATCTATTATGAAGAAAGATTTAATAATGATTATCATATCTGTTTTGCTTTCTTTGCAGTCTAAAGCTCAGAATTTGAGTTACGGAGTTCATGCAGGAGTGGATGTACACAGTTATAATTCTGTTGATCAGGTAAAGGTATATGATCAGAAAACTAATTTGGGTTTTGTTGCAGGTAGTGATTTAAAGTATACGTTGCATAATAATATAATATTTGCTTCAGGTTTTGATATAACACTTAATGCTGGAGAGTTCTCATCTTTCAGTAATTATTATAGAGAACAAAAAGGTGTTTATACTGAATTTCCTCAAATTAAAACAAAGGAATTGTGTGTTGAAGTTCCAATTGCGATAGGTTATAATCTTCGATTATCTGATAAGTTCTTATTCATTCCGTCAATTGGTATTTATAGCAGATATGCTTTTACTTCTATTAAAGATAGAGTAATTACAAATATTGGTGATGGTAAAACTGTTTCTGATGAATGGAAATGTTTAGATGGATATGTATTTGGCATTCATAGAATAGAAGGATTTAAACACTTTGATACAGGCTTCAAAATAAAAGCCGAACTAATATTTGCAATTCATTATTCATTATCAGCTACTTACCAGAGGGGTTTTATAGAGCAAAATAAGCAATTTGGAATTAAGGATCAGAATATGAGAATTTGTTTAGGTTATTATTTCTAATGCTTTTGTGGTATTCTGTTTTTTAATGTAGAATATTTTGTATCTTTTATTTATTATAGTCCTTAATATTCGACTGGATAAACAAAATATGAATGTTTGAAATATTTTCACGCGATATGTGTTTCTTTATATAAATGGAAAGTTCTGAGAAACAAAACTACCGTTACTAATATAAAAAACATGTAGGTGTGAATGTCTTATTATTATGATATTTTTTAAAATGTTTTTAAACCTCAACCTCACTAATACGTAATAAGTACTTATAAATAAGTAAGTTATACGAGTGAGGTTTGCTGATCAAACCTCACTAAACCTCACTCTAATAAAAATATCTTTTAAATAGTAAACTTTTCTGTTTTTAAAGCATTGATTTTAGTATACAAATCAAGTTGTTTTGTTGTGCAAATTAACTTGTTTTGCTAAATAAAACAAGTTGATTTCATGGCTGAAACATTACATTTTAGGAGGTATACCAATTAGATGGAAAGGTACTAATTCAGTAGCATGTGTAACTAATATAAAAAGAATACCTTTTTGTGAAAAAAGATAGTGTCTTACTCCAAAATAGGTTGACTCCCAAAGACATAAAAAGATGGAAGTATTAAAAGAAAAAGGTTTACAATTCAAGAACAAACGTGGTCCCCATGGAACACCGGAGTGTATCCGTATAGCAACCGTTATCGATGTCCTAAGCGGCATGAGTCGTAATGATGTGGCAAAAAAATATTGTGTTGATCCTACCAATATATCAAGATGGAAGGTTATCTTTGCATCAAGAAAAGAAGTAAAGGAGGAGTTAGCCATGAGAAAGATAACCTCAAAGAAATCTCATTCGTCAATGAGCATGCATCCTGAAGACCAAGTTCTTGAACTTGCCTCAATCAAGAAAGAGTTACTTGATAAGGAAATCCAAATCAGGGACATTCAGGAGCGTCTTGATATAGCCAATACAATGATAGATGTGGCCGAAAAGCTGTTCCACATCGAGATTAAAAAAAAACTTGGTTCGAAGTAGTGAAGAGTCTTTTCGAAGATAAAGAAAACACTTATACAGTAGTTTCTCTCTGCAAGATTATAGGATATACAAAACAGGCATACTATAAACATGAGAATTCAATATCAGAAGATGCTATGCGCCATGAAATAATTATTCAGGCGATATATTCTATAAGAGAAAAGATGCCGGATTTGAGCTGTGACAAGGTTCATAGAATACTATTAAAACGTCTTCCTTCGGATCTGACAATAGGCAGGAAGGCAACATACGATCTGATGCGAATACACGGTCTTATCCGACACAAGCGCTGCTATCGTACACAAACGACCTTGACCGTTTATAGGTTGGAATATCACGATTTGATAAAGGACCTATTCATAGACCATCCTAATCAAGTATGGGTTGCTGATATAACATATATCCGACTAGAGTCCGGTGACTTTATTTATCTTGGGCTTATAACAGATCGATATTCCCGTAAGATAATTGGATGGAATTTGTCAGAAAGCCTTGCACAGGAAGGTGCGATGTCTGCATTGAAGATGGCTTTGGCAATGTTACCTGCAGGTGTGATGCCGATACATCATTCAGACCGGGGCTGTCAGTATTATAGCAAAACATATACGGATCTACTCAAATCTGTTGGTATGCAAATTAGCATGTATACGGATGGTGACCCAAGAAATAACGCCGTTGCCGAGAGAATTAATGGAACAATCAAAAATGAAATGCTCTGTGATAAAGTAATCTATGGATTGGATGATGGATTTATAAAAGTTTGTAGGGCTATTCATATATATAATGATGAACGTCCTCATTTAAGCCTTGATTATCATACACCAGAAGAAGCTTATCATATGAGTGGAAATATAAGAAGACGATGGAATACTAATTATAAAAAGAAGGAGGTACTACTTGAAATAACAGAAAAGTAATTTTGAATGTTCAAAGATATATAATATCTTTGCAACGACTACTCCATGTCTAGTACTCAAACAAGTTACGAAGTCAACCTGGAGTGATAATTTTTAAAAAGTAATTATTTAAGACAACTTATATTGTCAATTAACAATTAAACAGTCAACCACCTTTGGAAAAAGACAATAGTGAGGTTTAGTGAGGTTTGATCAGCAAACCTCACTCATATAACTTACTTATTTATAAGTACTTATTACGTATTAGTGAGGTTGAGGTTTGAAAATGTTTTTCTGCGAACAACAATCGTCTAATTTAAAGTGTAGGCTACAATATTGTGATTAGTATTGTATTTGCCTCTTTAAATTATATGTTAAAACCATTACTATATTTCATCGTTTTTATCATATATGCCATACAACTAAAAAAGCGTCTGATATATAGTATCAGACGCTTTCATTAATTATATAACTCTAGATTATTCTTCTTTGTTTTGTGCATCAATGGCCTTAATCTTTTGCTTAATAAGTTCCATCTCGTCTTTCAGTTTTTGCACTTTACGATTCATCTCTTCTATTAGGTTATTACCTTTTTTGCTAGTAGAGTTTAGAAAACCTAAATTGTTTTCATAAGTCTGAACCTCTGATTTAACAGAATCATATTGTCTAAGCAGTCTTCCGCGCTCGTTGTCAAGAGCATCAATACCTTTGGCGGCAACGTTCTTAAGATTATTTTTGAAATTATTAAATTTCCGTTTGGCTACTTTTATGTTCAACTTATTGTATAGCGTGTCTAGAATATCATGGTACTCTTTATATATCACATCCTTCTCTTTGAAAGGCACATGACCTATACTGTTATATTCTTCAGTGAGTTTTTGTACAGCTTCCTGTGCGTTGTCTCCAACTTGTTCAGCAAGTCCTTTCAGCTCCTCAATGATATTACGTTTTTTCTCCAGATTCTCATGCTCTTCATTGCGTAGTCCTGCATTTGCAGAATTACGTGCATCAAAGAAATGATTGCATGCATCAAGGAATTCACTCCATAACTGGTCTCCAAGTTTTTTTGGTACCATACCTATGGTCTTCCATTCTTTCTGAAGCTTTATAAGTTCATCGCTGGTATTCTTCCAATCAACACTATCTTTTAGAGCTTTTGCTTTTTCAACAAGTTCTTTCTTCTTTGAAGCGTTTTCTGAAAACTTCTCTTTTAGAGTCTTGAAAAATTCTGCTTTGCGACCAAAGAAATCATCACATGTGGCGCGGAATCTATCAAAAATCTTAATATTCATCTTTTGAGGTGCAAAACCAATGGTCTTCCATTCTGTTTGAATCTCAATTATTTCTTTTGTATGCTTTTCCCAATCAGAAGCGCCCTTGTTTTCTTCTTTTGCTATCGCTTCTATTTTTTCGCATAAAGCAGTCTTCTTTACAAGGTTGTCTTCTTCCTTTAAGCGTAGCTCTTCGAAGTGCTGCTGATGGCGCTTGTTTATTATAGTAGATGCTGCCTTAAAGCGATTCCACACTTCTTCGCGTAAGTCTTTTGATACAGGCCCTGTTTCTCTGTATTCCTGATGTAATTTCTGCAGCTGATGGAATGCACTTATTATGTCATCATCATTTGCTAACTTTTCAGCAGCTTCACAGAGGTGTGTCTTTATCTCGAGATTCTTTTTGAAGTCATATTCGCGTGCTTCAATATTAAGTTTCAATAAATCATAAAACTGTTCTACGTACAATTGGTAGTTGCGCCATAACTCATTGGCCTTACTTGCCGGAATAGCTTTTATTTCTTTCCATTCCTGTTGTAATTGCTTAAAATCATTGTATGATTTATTTGCCTCTTCAGGTGAAGAAACCATTGATTTTATTTTTTCGATGATTTCAAACTTCTTGTTGTAGTTTCCTTCTTTTTCAGCTTCTTGTTCAGCAAAAATCTTAGCTCTCTTTTCTTTTATGATAGTCATTTCTGCTTTGAAAGCCTCCTCGTCGTCATCAGGAATTATTTGATAATGTTCAGGATCGCCTCCTGCATCAATATATTCCTTATATTTGGCGTCTTTTTGTGCGATATGCAATTTGTAGAAAACGGTTTTCAGATTATCTATTTCATCCTTAGGGAGAGGGCCGTCACCATGAGCTAACTCTTTCACACGATCTAAAACCTCTGCCTTAGTCTTGTATAAATCCTTATCAGATTTGTCAGCTTCCTCGTTTTTAGTTATAGCATCTTCGGTAGCTTCAGCTACTGTATTTGCCTCTTCCACAGGTTTAACTTCAGCTTTTGCTTCCTCTTTAGGTTCAGCACAAGCATTATTAGCAGCATTTTCTACTGCTGTTCCTTCTAAAATTCCCTCTTTTAGGGCTTTTTCTTGAGAGTCCATCATTTACTTCTTTAGTTATGATTCGGTTTTCCACACCATCTATGAGTTGCAAACTTAATTAAAAATATCGAATTTGCCTAATTTTTATTTATTTTTTTAACCATTTTAATCCTAAATCAGTCGTTTCTTGCGGAAAATCCACCAAGATAAGCCTGAAATAATGAATGAAATTACCAACGCTATAATAAACCCATAAGGGTTTCTTTCCATGCCATTGAAAAGATTCATACCAAATAGACTTGCTATAAGTGTAGGGAACATGAGTATAATGGATACAGATGTAAGTGTACGCATCACTGTATTCATGTTATTATTGATTATACTTGAGTACGTGTCCATCGTTGATTCAAGAATATCTGAATATATATTTGTGGTTTCACGTGCCTGACTCATCTCTATGTTTACATCCTCGATAAGATCGGCATCTAGTTCGTCTACCTGCAACTTAAATTTAAGCTTTGTAAGCAATGTTTCATTGCCTCGTATTGATGTGATAAAATAAGTAAGTGAATCTTGTAAACGGCTCAAACCTATAAGTGACTCATTATTGACTTCTCTATCTAAATTCCTTTTCGATTTTTCAATCAAGCTGTTTATCTGTTTAAGACGTTTTAAGTACCATACAGCTGAAGAAAGGAAAAGGCGAAAAATCATATCTACGTAGTCTGTAAATCCTACGCCTCTCTTCTGATGGTAACTTACAAAATCAATCATCATGTTGGTCTCAAAATTACATACTGTTATAGTTATATCACGTTTGTGTATAATACCAAGTGGTACAGTCGTATAAGGAGTTCTTGATCTTACTTCTTTGACATAGGGAATACGGAGAATGATCAGCATCCAACCATCGTCATATTCGTAGCGGGCACGCTCATCAGTATCGCTGATATCTGATAAAAAATAGTCTGGAATTTGAAATTTATCAGTTAGTTCTTGCTGATCTTCTTCAGCTGGACATGTTACTTGTATCCAGCAATTCGGTTGCCATTCATCAATGGCCTTCAAGCATTTGCTTGTATTCCAATATGTTCTCATCTGTTAATCCTCCAATGATATAAAATAGGAACGAAGGATTAACTGCGTGAGTCATCCACCCGTGCCTACAAATTCATATTTTCCGCGTGATAATCGTCCATTTGTTGTTAAATTTTTGATTTTGCTGTGCAAAGGTAAAAATTTTAATTGAAAATAAGAAGTATTTAACATTTTAAATTAAGAATAGCAATCATTTTATAGGCGAATATGACAAAATGTTTTTTCATACCTATTCGTGATTGCTATATCTTAATTATTTACCATTCTTACTAGTCTTAATAGATTTTCAGAATCTTATTTTATTCAATGACAAGATTAGCATTTTATGCCAATCACTCTATTTCTTTACAGGAATCTGTTCTAATGTTTTTACGAGTAGATCCCAAAAATTAGGAACACTAGGTATATTGGCACGTTCTTTAGTAGTGTGCGGAGACAATAGAGTAGGGCCGAAAGATACTATATCAAGATTAGGATATTTGCTAAGTATTATGCTGCATTCTAGTCCTGCGTGACAAACTTTTACAGAAGGCTCGCTTTTGAACATATCTTTATAGATGTTCTCCATGACCTTTATTATTTCACTGTCTGTATTAGGATCCCATCCCTGATAGCCACCACTCAGCGTAACTTTCATTCCTGCCATGTTGAAGCAACTCTCAAGGGTTGTGGCAATATAATCCTTCATGCTTTCACTAGAACTGCGGGCTAGTATTTTAATAGAAGCTTTATTATTGCCAATGTTTATTATTGCTAAGTTTGAAGATGTTTCAACAATCTCAGGTATTGAAGGTATGTTGCGAATCACACCATTATGGCATGCATATATTGCATCAATCAGATTATCTTGTATTTCAACAGGAACCTCTGTTTTTGGAGTCTCTACATCCTCAATAGAAAATTCAATATTTTTTTCAATTCCTTTATATTCATCATTGAAAAGTTGCTCGTAATCACCTACAAGTTCTTTGAGAGCCTCTTTATTTTCTTTAGGTAGAGTTAATACGACATCAGCTTCGAAAGGTATTGCATTGCGCATGTTTCCCCCGTCCCAAGATGCAAGACGAGCTTCAAAGCCGCTGATAGCCTCTCTTACAAATCTTACCATCAGTTTGTTTGCATTAGCTCTTCCTTCTGCTATTTCAAGGCCGGAATGGCCTCCACGTAGACCTTTAATGTTTACTTTTACAGCAATATCTTCGTTGTCAGTGTCTACTTCTTTATAATCAAGTTCGGCTGTGATATCAATTCCACCAGCGCTACCTATAATCATTTCTCCTTCAGTCTCAGAGTCTAGGTTTAGCAGTATATCACCATCTAGTTCGCCTGCAGGCAATTCGTTGGCACCATACATACCTGTCTCTTCATCTCGTGTACACAAAGCCTCAATATTGCCATGTTTCAAGTCTTTAGCTTCCATTACTGCCATAATAGCGGCAATACCTAAGCCATCGTCAGCTCCTAATGTAGTATCTTTAGCCTTGACCCAGTCACCATCAACATACGTCTCAATAGGGTCTGTTTCAAAATTATGTTTACTATCTTTAGATTTTTGTGGCACCATATCCATGTGTGCCTGCATAATTACTGTTTTGCGATTTTCCATACCTTTAGTAGCAGCTTTGCGCATAACGATGTTGCCGGCAGGGTCTTTAAAAGCTTCTACACCAGCATCTTTTGCAAAATCCAGTAAAAATTGCTGAACCTTCTCTAAATGTCCTGATGGACGTGGAACTTGTGTTAGTGCATAGAAGTTTTTCCAAATGCATTGTGGCTTTAAATTTTTAATTTCGCTCATAATATTTGTTTTTAATATTAATTTTCTTGTAATGAATCAATTATATTTCTTTTGGTGAAACTTAGTGCTACCCATCCGTATATACCGATAAGAATCACTAGTATTGTCTGTATGGTATGCACAATAAGTACGAAGTAGAGTGCCTTTTCATCAACTACTCCGTAAAGAATAAGCATTGTCTTTACTGCAAAATGCCATGGCCCGGCGCCGTTTGGTGTAGGTACAATTACAGCAATGCTTCCAACAACAAATGTTACCAATGCACATTCTAGTCCTAGATTTGAAGTGAAATCGAAGCAAAAGAATGTAAGGTAATAATGTAAAAAGTAGCTTCCCCATATACCGAACGTGTAAAATATAAATAATGGAATATTCTTTACATTCTTTACGGAAACGACTCCTCGCCAAATATCTTTTAATGTTCTTTTTACTCTATCGTAAAAAGATAATTTGCGTAGTAGCAGATGTAATAGTATTATAGCTGAAATACCACATATTGCAGTTACAATATAGCCGGTTATTGAAAATCTTTTAAGTAAGGAATCTATGCTTGTACCTGTCCTGTCAAAAAAAGTTGCAAATACTTTTAATTGCATTATAAGTGTGATTCCAGTGACGATAAGCACTAAAAGAGAATCTATTGCTCGTTCTGTTACAACTGTTCCAATTGCTTTTGTAAACGACACTCCGTCATATCTTTTAAGCACACCACATCGTGCAAATTCTCCACTTCTTGGTATGATAAGACTGGCTGCATAAGATATAAAAATAGAGTAAACACTTGTGCTGTTTCTCGGATGCTCTCCAATAGGTTCCAAAGTCTGTTTCCATCTCCATCCGCGAAACATCTGTGCTGATATGCCGAAAGGAAAAGAAAGTAACATCCATGTCCAGTTCATATCATGCAAAAGCACATTTTCAATACGTCTGAAGTCGAAACCACGGTACATCCAGTACAGTATGGCACCTCCTAAAACGAGTGGTAAAACAATTCTTATTATGTTATTTGCTAATGCCTTCATCTTCAGTCTTTAGGAACAATACCCTCAATATATTTGCATAGGATATCTATACCGGTTAGGTTTTCTCCTCCTTGCGGAATGATTAAGTCTGCGTAACGTTTAGTTGGTTCTATAAATTGCTCATGCATAGGTTTTAATACTTTTAGATATCTATCTACCACCATGTCTACGGTACGTCCGCGTTCTACGACATCACGCTGAATATTACGTATCAGCCGTTCATCAGAATCAGTGTCAACGAATATCTTCATGTCCATCATATCACGCAACTTCTTATTAAGCAAGGTCATTATCCCTTCTATTATTATAACCGGTTTTGGTTCAACATGAACTGTTTCTTTCAGTCTGTTACAATCCAGATATGAGTATGTTGGTTGTTCTATGGCGTTGCCACTTTTCAGATCATTAATCTGCTTGATAAGGAGCTTCCAGTCAAATGCATCAGGGTGGTCAAAATTTATGGCATGACGTTCTTCTTCAGTCATATCTGAAGTGTCATTATAATAAGAGTCTAAAGGCACAACAGCCACATAATGTGGAGGCAATGCTTTTACTATCTTTTTTACAACGGTAGTTTTACCTGAACCGGTACCCCCGGCTATTCCAATTATAGTCATGTTTGATTGCTTTTTCGAAAGTTAGTGCAAATATCGTGATTATAATTGACATAAATGCATAATTGTTGATTTTTCTGTTTATCTTTATACAAGATAGGCTCTGTATAAACAACAAAAATGAATGAATTCATTTTGTGTTGTCTTCGATTTACACTATCTTTGCAAACAAATAAATTAAAACAACATATGAAAGCAGTCAAGCCAAAGAAAAATCTCGGTCAACATTTTCTTACCGATTTAGGTATAGCAAAGGCTATTGCCGATACAGTAGACGCATGTCCTGATATTCCTATATTGGAAGTAGGTCCGGGTATGGGAGTGCTTACACAATATCTGGTTACTAAGAACCGTGATGTGCGTGTTGTTGAAATTGATGCGGAGTCAGTTGCTTATCTACACGAAAACTTCCCGAAACTGGATGATAATATAATCGGTGAAGATTTCCTTCGCATGGACCTTACAAACCTGTTTGATGGTAAGCAGTTTGTTCTGACAGGCAATTATCCATATGATATATCATCACAAATATTTTTTAAAATGCTTGAGAATAAGAATCTTATTCCTTGTTGTACAGGCATGATACAGAGAGAGGTGGCACAGCGTATCGCATCGGCACCGGGTTCGAAAGCATTTGGTATTCTTAGTGTGTTGATACAGGCATGGTATGACGTAGAGTATCTTTTTACAGTAGACGAAAACGTGTTTAACCCTCCTCCAAAGGTTAAGAGCGCTGTAATAAGGATGACGCGTAATCAAGTTACAGACCTTGGCTGTGATGAGGTATTATTTAAACGACTTGTAAAAACTGTGTTTAACCAGCGTAGAAAGATGCTGCGTGTAAGTTTGAGGCAGATGTTCCCGGTAACGAAACCGTCAGAAGGTTTCTATGAACAAGATATAATGACTCAGCGTCCTGAACAATTATCCATTCAGCAGTTTGTAACGTTGACGAATAGTGTAAATGAGGAATTGAAAAAGATTAATTCTTAATATCAGATTTTTATAATTATTATATGCCATACATTCTACGGAATGTATGGTTTTTTGGTAGATATAATTCTTTTACTAAACTTTTTTAATATTGAATGTAACGTTTTACTGTAAAATTACGTTTATAAGATTGAAGTGCTTTACTTATAGCAAAATGTCAATAATAACATCTAATATAAAATACATATTGACAGTGTGGTGAGTAAGTACAATAATAAATTATTAACAACATTAAATTCAGTAGTATGAAAAAATTAATTTTAGTTGTATTCCTAGTATTAGCTGGAATGGAAGCAAAGGCACAGGTACAGACATTAGATGATGTATTCAACGAATTTAAGTCAAAACCAGGTGTGGAATATCAGGTTGTGAACCCCAAAATGTTGGAATCTATGAATTTAGATCAAAAGGCAAAGAAAGACTTAGAGAGTATTGATTCTTTGCAAGTATTAGATTTGTCAAAAAGTGATTCGTTGACAAATAAAAAATTCGAGCAAGTTTCAAGAAATTTTAATTTTAAGGGCTTTGAGACAATGGTCAATAGTAATGATGATGGAGAAATGGCAAAAATTTATTATCGCACTAAAGATAAATCAATAAAAGAACTAGTTATTATTAATATCGAAAAAGGAGGAAAAGGTCAACTTGTCCGTATCTTTGGCAATATTGATCCGAGCAAAATCCATGATATGATGCACTCAAATAAGTAAAATTAGATGGACGCATCACAGTTTAAGCGGATATTCATCCCGTTAAGTAATAACTTATACAGAATAGCAATACGGCTAACATGTAATATCCAGTCTGCAGAAGATCTTGTTCAAGATACATTTCTAAGACTATGGACACATCGTGACAATTTGCCATCAGACATAACGCCAGAAGGATATGCTATAACGACGATGCGTAATCTTTATTATGATACAGTTCGTAAAAGGCATTTAGATGAAAGTAGTAAGGTGGCAGAAGAGATACATATACCATCTGATACGGATATTATTCACCAGCTAGAAGTCCTTGATGCAAGTCATCGTATCCGAAATTTAATAAACAGTTTGCCTGACAGACAACTGCAGGTAATCATTATGAAAGATGTCGAGGGACTTGATACAAATGAAATTAAGGCTCTTACAGGATTGACAGATATTAATATCAGAACAACACTAAGCAGAGCAAGAACAACAATAAGAAAACAATTTAAAAATATATTAGATCATGGATGTAAATGAAATAAAATTACTGTTAGGAAAATTCTACAAAGGGGAAACGACTTCTGACGAAGAACTGAATTTGCGCAATTACTTTTGTGGAGATGATGTAGATGCCTGCCTATCAGAAGAAAAAGAATTTTTCATAGCATGCCAGAAAGCTTTTTGCCCACCAGATATTGACAAAGATACATTTACAAGTCTCAATAAGAATCTGTCAAAACATATTGATCAATGGAACATGATTGAAAAAGCATCTCAAAGGAAGGAAAGAACAATAAGTCTTCGTTGGATTGCAGGTGTTGCAGCATCTTTGCTTATTATATTTTCTTTCAGTTTTTATATAAACAACTATCATCAGAAGACAGAACAAGCAAAACAGAATACATATAATAATCCTCAAGATGCTTATGCTGAAACTCAGCGGGCGCTTATGAAATTTTCATTGAGTCTTAATAATGGTTTAGACAAAGTTAATAAAATAAATAATTGATAATATGAAAAAAATACTTATTATAATAGTTATGGTGTTATCATGCAGCATGATATTTGCCCAGGATGCATTATTTAAAAAATATAGTAATACTAACGGTGTTTCTACTGTTTATATTTCAAAGGCATTGCTTGGTATGATGCCGAAAATGAATGCGGGAAATAAGGATGTAAGTAAGATTGCCGGAAAACTAGACCGTCTTCAAGTTCTTTCATGTGAGAGACCATCTCTGGTGCCAAGCATTAAGAACAACGCAATTGCCTATTACAATAAATATAAGTACGTTGAAATGATGAATCTAAATGAAGATGGAGAAATCACTCTCATATATGGGAAATCTCATGGTCATGGTAAAAATGAATTTGTATTGCTCTCTATAGAAAAAGATGAAATCAATATAGTTAATATATACGGGAATGTGACTCTAAAGGATATAAAACAGATTGCTAATCAACGGAACTAAATTAAATTTAATAATCATACTTTTATTATATAGTGAAATTATAAGAGTTTGATTTGCATCAAGAAAACGGCTGGATCTATCATTATTGTCCGGCTTTTCATTGCTAAAACATTGAAACATAGTATCTTTGCAACGATAAAAGGATTAAAGGATAACAAATTAAAGTTTTAGAAAGGTAAAAAGATTATGAGTATTTTAGTATTTACAGGATTAACATTTGTTGCATTTGTGTTAGCAACATTATTAGGAATTGCAATTGACCTAAAAGTAGAAGGTCGTAGATAATTTGAAAATTGATGATTTAATATAAAAGAAGAGGCTTTCTAAGTAATGAAAGTCTCTTTTTTTATATTATACAATTTTATGTTTAAAAATAAATTGGTATATTTGCAGCATAATTTTGTGGAGAATAAAAAACTAAGAATGAAAAAATTACTTGCATTGGTTTTGCTAAGCATTATATTTAGTGCATTACAAGCTAAAAAAACATATATCCCCAAAGAAAAGGACATGAAGGCATACCTTATGGTCTTTCATAAAGATGCTACACATGGTTTGTATATGGCTATCAGTCGTGATGGATATACATTTACAGCTCTTAATAATGGTAATCCGGTCATATCCGGTGATACTATAGCTCTGCAAAAGGGTATAAGAGACCCTCATATATTTCGTGGTCCTGATGGTGCTTTTTATCTGTCCATGACCGATCTTAATATATATGCAAAAAAGGCGGGATACCGAACTACAGACTGGGAACGGGATGGAAAAGCATTTGGTTGGGGCAACAATCGCGCGCTTGTTCTTATGAAATCGTTTGACCTTATTCATTGGAGTAGAGCGAATATCCGTTTTGATGAGCTCGATCCATCGTTGGCTGATATAGGATGTGTATGGGCTCCGGAGACTGCCTATGATGATAAAACCGGCCAACTTATGCTATATTACACAATACGCCATGGAAATGGACTAGATATGCTTTGCTATTCTTATGTAAACAATGATTATAACAAAATAGAAACTCTGCCTAAAGTGCTATTTACATATCCAAAATCTAGTATATCTGCTATTGATGGAGATATAACCAATATTTATGGAAAGTATCATCTTTTCTATTGTTCACATGATGGTACAGCGGGTATTAAGCAGGCTGTCTCGGATAGTATTAATACAGGGTATAAATACGACGACAGCTATTATGATATGGAGAAAGGTGGTTGTGAAGCACCTAATGTATGGAAAAGAATAGGAGAAAACAAGTGGATACTGATGTATGACATATATAGTATTAAACCTAATAATTTTGGCTTCTTAGAAACGAGTGATTTCGTGCATTTTAAAAATTTGGGACGTTTTGACGAAGGAATAATGAAACGTACTAATTTTACTGAACAAAAGCATGGAGCCGTTGTATGGATTACATCAAAAGAAGCTAAAAGATTAGAAAAATATTGGAAATAGAAGTCCTGTTTACTTAATAGCCTTTAAATTATCTGGTATGGTACTACTGTAAAGAAAATGTATCGTACTTTCGTCATATTTGTGTTTGTCATTTTTAGTTTATCTTATTTGTTCGCCTTTAAATTAAAGATATAGGGCCTACATTCATATCTTTTTATAATTTACTAATATACATATATACTTATAAAAAACTAACATTTAATTGTTTTGATACGTATTGATTGCACTAATTAATATAACTTTTGACTATTATGTAACATATGCGAATGTACGTGTTACAAAGAAAAAAAAGATATATTAAATAAACTATTACCTTTGCAGCATTAAAATAGTATTTATGAAAAAATATATTTGTTCAATATTGCTGTTGCTCAGTGTTACTGTTTATGGTGGTAATGTGTTTCATAATCCGGTTTTATGGGCTGATGTTCCAGATCCTGATGTGATACGTGTAGGCAGTGATTATTATATGGTAAGTACAACAATGCATCTTATGCCGGGGGCACCAATTATGCATTCAAAGGATTTGGTAAATTGGGAGACCGTAAGTTATTTATTCAATAAACTTACTGATTCACCTAAATATGATATGAAAGGTGGAACTGTTTATGGTCGTGGACAGTGGGCAACTTCTCTAAAGTATTATAAGGGAAAATTTTATGCTCTATTTGCTCCAAATGATTCGCAAGGTGGTAATACATATATATATACGACTGATAAACCAGAGAAAGGATGGACACTTCATTCCAGACTTCCTCATTTTCATGATTCTTCGTTTCTTTTTGATGACGATGGAAAATTCTATGTCTTTAGCGGTACAGGACGGTTGCAAGAGTTAAATTCTACACTCACAGGTCTTAAAACAGGAGGCGTGGATATGACAGTCTTCAAACGTGATAGTACTGAAACCGGATTACTGGAAGGCAGTAGAGCTATAAAGCATAATGGGAAATATTATTTATTGATGATATCTTGGCCATATGGAAAACCTCGTAGACAGGTTTGTTATCGTTCAGATAGTATTACCGGTCCATATGAGAAAAAAGTTATATTGGAAGATAATTTTGCAGGATTCCCTTATGCAGGTCAGGGTACTATTGTAGATGATACCAAAGGCAATTGGTATGGGGTGATTTTCCAGGACCGTGGTGCTGTTGGGCGTGTTCTTACTCTTATGCCTTGCAGATGGATTGATGGATGGCCTATGCTTGGTGACGAAAATGGCAAGATTCCGGCTGTTATGAATATACCTGTCCAAGGATATAAGAAAATGCCGCTTGTAGTAAGTGATGATTTTAGCAGCAGCAAACTAAAGATAAACTGGCAGTGGAATCATAACCCGGTGGATAATTCATGGTCTTTGACCGAACGTAGAGGATTTTTGAGACTCAAGACAAGTCGAGTCGTTGATAATATTTTTGCAGCTCCCAATACAATATCACAAAGAATGGAAGGACCTCAATGCAGTGCAACTGTTGCAATTGACATAACTCATATGGTGAATGGTGACAAAGCTGGTTTTGCTGCGTTCAATGGTAATTCAGGCTTACTTACAATTAGTAAGAATGGAAGTAAAACCAGTTTAGTAATGGAGACTGCTGTTGTTAATCTTTCTGATAGAGATAAAAAGATAGAAAGTGTTGACGTTTCAAAAGAGGATAGCGTAGAGTTGAAGGTTAATAAAATTTATCTTAGAATAGATGGAGACTTCCGACTTGGACGTGATATAGCTACATTCTACTACAGTACGGATAATAAAAACTGGAAAAGCATAGGTAAAGAATACAAGATGCAGTTTGATTATCGCCGTCTGTTTATGGGCACAAGATATGCCATTTTCAATTATGCCACCGTTTCATCTGGTGGATACATAGATGTAGATAATTTCTCATACAACAAGAAATAAATAGTTAGTTAGTTATTGTATAATAGTTGTCAGTTTTAGACAAAAAGTTGTTTTTAGGATATCATATTTAGGTTAATAGATTAATGTTAGGCATCTCCATTCATTTGGAGATGCTCTTTCATGTATTCACGTGGCGACATACCGTACATATTCTTAAACATAGTAGAGAATGATGCTGTATTGCTGAAACCACAAGCATACATTACTTCTGTAACATTATGATGCTGACTTGCTAAGAGATTAGCAGCTTGTTTCATTCTTAAGTTGCGTATTAAGTCATGTGGAGTCTGATTGGTTAGCTCTTTCATCTTACGATGTAAATGCACACGGCTTATACCTACATTTTCGGCTATCATGTCAACACTTAATTCAGAACTGTCAAGATTGTTGTTGATTACAGACATAACCTTTTCGAGAAGTCTTTCATCAGGAGATTTCATGTGTACCTCATCGACTTTACTTTCACCTTCTTTGCCTGTAAATTTGTTTTTTAGCATATTTCGTGCGTTAAGCAAATTTATTATAGTCCTACGCAAAATATCCATATTAAATGGCTTTACAATATATGCGTCAGCACCAGTCTCAAGACCTTCAAGCCTGTCTTCATCTCTATTTTTAGCAGTAAGTAGTATTACTGGTATATGATTAGTATTAACGTTGCTCTTTATTTTTGTGCATAGAGTGTTACCGTCCATTTCGGGCATCATGATGTCACTTATTACCATATCTGGAATGTCTCTAAGTATTGCAGTATGTGCTTCTTTACCATCAGCACATTCAATAATCTTATATTCATTACATAGCTCGCTGTTAAGATATGAACGTATTTCCATATCATCTTCTGCTATGATTATAGTTGGCCTCTTTTTATTGAATGTTGTCTTCGTTGGCATTTCTACAGGACGTACCTCTTCGGTTTCTTCAAAATTATCTATTCCGTAAAGTACAGAGTCTTGGTTGTTGTCGTCATATATCATCTCTTCTGGTTTGAGATGGGCATTACCTAATGGTATCGAAACAATAAAGGTACAACCATTGCCGTCTGCATTGTTTTGTGCTGTTATAGTACCGTGATGTAATTCAACTAGAGAACGTGTTAGGTCAAGTCCTATGCCAGTACCAGCTTGCCTGTCGTTCGTAATTGATGTCGTCTGATAGAAACGCTCGAATATTTTGTTAAGTTTGCTTTCTGGTATTCTTTCTCCATCATCACTTACGGATATGCTTACATTTTTGTCGTCATGATTAATTATAATTGAAACCTTTCCACCTGTATGAGTAAACTTAAATGCGTTTGAGAGTACATTCATAAGGACTTTGTCGAAATTTCCACGATCTATCCATATATTAATATTCTCATCTTTGTGTATAAAATTGAATGATATCTTTTTTGTTTTGGCTTGTTGCTCAAATAAGGTATAAATCTCGTTAGTGAAAGATATAATATCAGTTTCTTTCATTCTCATGGTCATAAGTCCTTTGTCTATTTTCCTTAAGTCCATCATCTGGTTTATAAGATGCAGAATACGTTCTGCATTTCGTTTTATTGTAACATAAGCCTCATGACGGTGTGCATCTCCATCTTCTTTCATCAGAGATAGTAGTGGGGCTACGATAAGTGTCATTGGTGTACGTATTTCATGACTGATATTCATGAAAAAGCGTAGCTTTGCCTCGCTCATCTCTTCTGCATGTATGTGCTCTTGTAGGCGTAATTTATCTTGTCCCTTACGGCGTAACATATTTTTATACCAAAGTATTATAAATATTACTATCAGGCCGTAGAACATCTTAGCCCAAATAGAGAAGTACCATGCAGGATTTATTATTACAGTAAATTCTTTTACTTTTGATTCTGTATATCCGTCCATGGCTTTAACCCTAAAATTGTATGTACCTGGAGATAGATGACTGAATGTAATCTCGTTAGAACCTTGCTGCAACTTTGTCCATTTCTCACCGTTCATACTGTATAAATAAGTGATGCGCTTATCGTAAGTCATCGTTGAAAGACCAATAGTGAAAGAATTGTCCATGTGATTTAGCTCGAATGTATTTGTATTCATAACACTCGAGTCTGTGATGGTGTAACTACCTGATTTCATGCCAGCTGTAACATACTCACCTCCAATTCTAAAATTAGATATATATATAGGTAATTTTGTTCTATACATCTGAATTTTGGATGGATTGAAAACTGCAATACCTCCCATACCGCCAAATACAATATTGCCATTGCTATCAGTTGATGACACTCCCTCTGAGAATTCATTTCCTTGTAGCCCGTATCCAGCATAATAATTAATTATTTTACCATTAGAATTTGTAAGGCAACTTATACCGTGACTAGTACTAACCCAAACATTTCCTTTCCGGTCTGTTTCTATAGCTGATACACTGTTGTCTGATAGTCCATTGTCGGCAGTATACTTTTTGATCTTTCGATTATGTAGATTGATGCAGTACAATACCTCTGGCGTTCCTGTCCATAGGTTTCCTTTACCATCTTCGCTAATAGCTGCTATAGCTTGATCTGGAAAAATACATGAAATGCCGAATATGCTTTTCCAACTGCCTGTCTTAAGATCAAGACAACATAATCCAGCGCTTGTACCTACATAAAGTCTGTTATTGTCTTTTGATAGCAACATCTGTGCTATATAGTTGTTACAGATAGAATTATCCTTGTCATTAATTACATTACCATTCTTTTTGTATTCTGTAATTAAATTAGTCTTAAGATTGATTTTTTTTAGTCCATCGCCCATTGTGCCTACCCATAAGTTGTTGTTCTTATCTATAGCCACGTCAAATACACTTGACGCTCTACCATGGGTACATGGAAGGCGATGATACGAACCGTTATTTCTGTCTATCCATCCACATCCGTCCATAAACGAAGCTATCCATATTCTCCCTTTATAATCTTCCGCAATGCCTAGAATTGTAGATGGCATTCCGGCGATGCCTGGTGTAAAATGTTTTTTCAAATGTTTGTTTCTATCAAGTATGAACAGCCCATTATTATCTGTAGCTACACATAATGAACCATCTTTAAGAAATTTGGTACACATTACGCACGCATCTCCAATTGGATTTCCTGCGATTGACTTATATCCAATGAATTCGAATCCTGATTTTTGTACAGGTTGCATGAAAACGCCTTTTTGTAGAAGCCCTATCCAAATATTACCTGAATGATCCTCTAGTATAGAGTATATTTTACCATGTTCCATATTTACCTCATTGCTATAGAACAAGTCTGCTTTCATGGTTCCGTTAGAAGGCATATATTTGTATAGCCCTTTTCCGTTGCTACCAATGAGTATATTGCCATTTCTGTCTACATGTAGAGATGCAATTGGAAGATTTCCAGATTTAGAGATATGTTCGAACGAATAATTTTTACGGTTTAGCTTATATAAACCATTGTTTATAGTTGATACATATATATTACCAGTTCTGTCTTTGCAAATATCGTTTAACGAATTTTCTTCTGGTCCTTTTATCATATGAAGAATATTTTTCCCTACATTTATGTAGCCAGAGCCTTTATCTTGTGTAACTATCCATATGCGTCCAGATGAATCTTCAACCATTTTCTTGGTATAATCAGCATTATGACCGGCTATTGGTATTTGTTTGGCTTTCATTTCGCCTTGCATTTTTAGAATGCCGTGCCCTGAAGTTCCTATAAGGATATCTCCTTTTTTTGTTTGATAAATGCAATTTATGTAGCATGATATCTTATGGTTATGGATATCTCTAGTGTCTATTGTAATAAAATGATCATTGTGGAATAGCTGTAATGCATTGTTAAGTCCGATGTACATATTGTTTTTACGGTCCTGCATTAGGCAATTGACAACATTACCAGCTAGATTACTGTTACTTTTCTTGAATATGTGAAATTGATAGCCGTCGTATACGTTTAGGCCATTATGAGTACCTATCCATATACGTCCGTTACGATCTTGGCAGAGTGAATTGATGAGACTACTTGACAGCTGTTTGTCTGTGTCGAATAATAAACCTGTCTGCGCTTTAATGGAAATTGAAAACATACAGACAGCAATAAATAGTATCGATTTTACCTTCATGATTTGGTCTAAAGTTATACAGATTGCAAATATAGATATTATATTTTTATTTGCCAAAATATGATATGATAACTTTCGTTATTTTTGTTAACTATGTAACGCTTCACAAAAAAAATGTTTCAATAACTTTCTTATTTGCCGTATTTGATATATAGTGAAAAGTAAATGAAACATTAAAAACAGTATGTTATTTGGCATTTGACTAACTTTGCAAAATAAACTTACAGATATTACATAATCTTATATACTTTTGATATGAATAAAAAAATTACAATTGCCTTTTGTTTGATGCTTGCTTCAACAGCATCATTCTCACAGGTCCTTCCATTCCGCAATCCAAAGTTGACAGCTGATGAGAGAGCCAAAGATTTAGTCTCTAGACTTACTCTTGATGAGAAAGCGAACCTTATGCTTGATGAGTCTCCAGCAATACCGCGTCTGAATATTGAAAGCTTTAACTGGTGGAGTGAGGCTTTACATGGAGTCGCCAATAATAATAACGTTACAGTTTTTCCAGAGCCAATAGGAATGGCAGCGTCTTTTAATCCTGAAATGCTTTTGAGAATATACGGAGTTGTGAGCGACGAAATGCGTGCTTTGTATAATGATAATAAACGTGCAGGCAATAAAGATAAAAAATTTACTAGCCTTTCGGTGTGGACTCCAAATGTAAATATATTCCGTGATCCGCGATGGGGAAGAGGACAGGAAACTTATGGTGAAGATCCTTATCTAACTTCTGTTATGGGTACTTCTGTGGTTAGAGGATTGCAAGGTCCTGAAAATGCGAAGTATAGCAAATTGTATGCCTGTGCTAAGCACTTCGCTGTTCACAGTGGTCCAGAATGGAGCCGTCATGTGGCTAATCTCAATGATGTAAGTCCAAGAGACTTGTTTGAAACATATTTACCGGCATTTAAAACTTTGGTGCAGGATGCAGGGGTTAAAGAAGTGATGTGTGCATACCAGCGTCTTGATGATGAACCATGCTGTGGTAATAACAGACTTCTTCAACAAATTCTGCGTGATGAATGGGGATTTAAAGGTCTTGTAGTATCAGATTGTGGTGCTGTAAGCGATTTATGGCAAAACCATAAGGTGTCATCTGATGCTACTCATGCTTCTGCAAAAGCAGTACTTGCTGGTACAGATGTAGAATGTGGTTTCAACTATGCTTATAAATCTGTACCCGATGCTGTGAGACGTGGCTTGATAAGTCAAAAAGATGTTGACTTACATGTTTATCGGGCAATGAAAGGCCGCTTTGAACTTGGTGAGATGGACGATCCATCATTAGTTCCATGGTCAAAACTTACACATAAAAATGATGTAGATACAAAGGAACATCAGGCTTTGTCACTTGATATGGCACGTCAGACTATGACTTTACTTCAAAACAATGATAATATATTACCATTGTCTAAGAATATTAAAAAGATAGCAGTTGTAGGACCTAATGCTGATGATAAGCAGTTGATGTGGGGAAATTATAATGGAGTTCCAAGTAGTACTGTGACAATTCTTGATGGAATAAAACAAAAAGTATCCGAAAAGAATATTATATATATGAAAGGATGCGATATTGTTGAAGATAAAATGACAGATGATTATCTATCAAAATGTAACATTAATGGCAAAAAAGGAATTATTGCAACATATTGGAATAATCGTCAGCAAAAAGGTGATGCTGTTGCTACTGCACAATATACAGAACCAATTAATCTGACAACAGCAGGACAACATCAGTTTGCTAAAGGTGTTTTACTTAAAGGCTTTTCTGCCATATATGACACCAGATATAGCCCAAAAACAACAGAAGATCTAACAATAAATATCAGTTTCACCGGCAATTATATATTAAAAATTAATGGAGATACAGTTCGTCGCAATGGATCTTGGAGAAATGTAACATCTAAGATTCCATATCACTTCGAGGCAGGCAAACAATATGATATACAACTCACTTTTGTACAGGAGAATGATTTCGCTGATGCCAGTTTAAGATTTTCTTTTGGAAAAGAAAAGGATGTTGATTATGCTAGCGTAGTAAATAAATTGAAAGGGACAGATGTCGTAATATTCTGTGGTGGTATTTCTGCTCAATTGGAAGGTGAAGAGATGCCTATTGAACTACCAGGTTTCAAAGGTGGAGATCGTACAGATATACAGTTGCCTTTATCTCAACGTCGTTTCTTACAGGCTTTAAAAGATGCCGGTAAAAAAGTGATTTTAGTTAACTGTTCAGGTTCTTGCATTGGTCTTGAACCAGAAACAAAAACTTGTGATGCAATACTACAAGCATGGTATGCTGGTGATAAAGGCGGACAGGCTGTAGCAGATGTCCTATTTGGTGATTACAATCCTGGTGGAAAACTTCCAATAACCTTTTATAAAAGTATTAAGCAGATTCCTGATTTTGAAAACTATAGCATGAAAGGACGTACATATAGATATATGACAGAAAAGCCACTGTATCCTTTTGGTTATGGTCTAAGCTATACCTCATTTAATATAGGTAATGCCAAACTGGATAAGACTACCATTAGTAAAAATGAAAATCTAAAGATGATAGTACCTGTTTCAAATACAGGAAAAAGAGATGGCGTTGAAATTTTACAAGTATATGTACATAAGGATGGAGATGCTAATGGACCTATTAAATCTTTGAAAGCCTTTAGTAGAGTGAATTTAAAGGCAGGACAGACTGATAATGTTGAACTTAATCTGGTTCCATCTACTTTTGAATGCTTCGATGAAGGTAGTAATACAATGCGTATAACAAATGGAAATTATGAGCTGTATTATGGAACAAGTTCTTCTGATAATGATCTCAAAAAGGTAAATGTTACAATACAGTAAATTATTAAGCAAGTAATGAAAAAAATATTATCTATATTTGCTCTTATCGCAATTTCATCTTTGTCTATGTCACAGACAAAGATGACTTTGCATTTGGACAATGCCGAAAAAAACGTTAGTCCAACTCTTTATGGTCTAATGACAGAGGAAATAAACTATTCTTATGAGGGCGGGTTGTATGCACAACTTTTGAGAAATCCTTCTTTTAAAGAGATAATAAGACATCGTATGCCTTTTCATTCGATGCCAGTTAAACCTAAGTTTTGGGAATTAACTGATTCTATTAATGCAACAATGCGTGTAGAATATAATAAAGGTGTGAATAGGGCTAACAATAATTATCTTTCTGTTAATGTCACTAAGCCGGGAATAGAATTATTAAACAATGGCTTTTGGGGATTACCCATACATTCAGATACAGAATACAATGGCTCTTTGTTTGCAAAGGGATGTTCTTCAATAACTGTCAAATTGGAGTCTGATGATAATAAAACAGTCTATGCCCAAACAACAATAAATAATATTTCAGATGTATGGGGAAAATATTATTTTAAATTGCTTACAAACAGTAAAGCTAAGGAAACCAAAGATGCACATTTCGTAATAACATTTAATGGGATAGGCACTTATGATCTTTCTAGAGTAACATTATTTCCTCCTACTTATAACAATAGGAAAAATGGTTTGCGTAAAGATCTTATGACAATGATGAAAGGTATGAACCCCAAATTTTTGAGGTTTCCTGGAGGAAATTATGTAGAAGGCAATAGATTCTGTGATCGTTTTGATTGGAGAAAGACAGTTGGAAACCCAGATGAACGTCCTGGACATTCAAGTCCATGGGGGTATTGGTCTACAGATGGAATGGGATTGCTGGAATTTATGCAGTGGGCAGAAGATGTTGGTGCCGAACCTTTGCTTGCTGTTTTTGCAGGATACATACTTAATGGAGATCATGTAGAAGGAGATGCCCTTAAGCCTTTTATTCAAGATGCTCTTGACGAAATAGAATATGTAATTGGTGGAGCTGATACAAAATATGGTGCTCAGCGTATAAAAGACGGACATCAACAACCATTTCCATTGCATTATGTTGAAATAGGAAACGAAGACTTCTTTGATATAAGTGGTAGCTATTCAGAGCGTTATCAGCAATTCTATAATGCTATAAAGGAAAAATATCCTCAGTTGAAGATAATATCAACAATAGATGGCAATGCATTGCGTACAAACGCAGAAAATCCAGATGAAATAAAATTGGATATTGTTGACGAACATTATTATCGTAACGCAAAAGATATGTACCGTTCTGCATTTCAATATGATAAATACGATAGAAAAGGACCTAAAATATTCTGTGGAGAGTGGGCTACACGTGAAGGTAAACCTACTACTAATATGAATGCGGCACTAGGTGATGCTGTCTGGATGACCTGTTTAGAGCGTAACTCAGATTTGGTTATGGGAGCTTGTTATGCCCCTTTATTTGTAAATGTGAGCCCTGGAGCGATGCAGTGGGAGAGTGATCTTATTGGTTACGATGCGTTAAAGGCTTATGGATCACCTTCATATTATGCTCAAGTTATGTTTGGTAATAATCTTGGAAATAAGATAGTTCCAATAAATGCTGAAAATGTTCCACTGTTTAAACTTACAGATAAATTAGGTGATACTGCACCTGAAATATATTATACAGCAACAAAAGACAGCAATAACGGACGAGTATATCTAAAAATAGTAAATGTAACAGAAAATAAAAATGATGTACAATTAATATTAGATGGAAATAGTAAAGTAAATAAAAAAGGATATAAGATAGAACTTAAATCTTCAAAACCAGATTTTACAAATACTATTGATAATCCTTCAAATATTATTCCTGTGAAGTCTCTAGTACGAATATCAAAGGATATGAAGATTACACTTCCACCTTATTCTATTACAATATTGAACTTTTAGCTTTTTATAATAAATAATTTTAAGGCTGTGTTAAAAACATTAACAATATTTTGCGCAGCCTTATTATTTTGTTGTTTTATATGTTAATTTGCATTATATTCCGTCGATCATTATATATACAGTGCTATATTTTAACATAATAAGTGTATTGGTTACATGAAATAAAGTTCGTGTAACATTATAAAACATCAGAATGTTATAAACTTCATACTTTTGCAAACGATTTCTAATTATATAATCAAATCTAATATGTATTAAATTATTAACAATGAAACATGTAAAACTATTATTCGTAAGAGTTTTTCCCGTTGTGGTGTTGCTGATGGCGTTTTGCCTGAACATGCATGCCCAGTCGGGAATTACAATTAAAGGTGTAGTAACGGATCAGAAGAATGAGTCCGTTATTGGTGCATCTGTTGTCGTGAAAGGGCGTCCTGGGCTTGGAACTATATCCGACCTAGACGGACATTTTACTATTTCAGTGCCTAATGCGAATTCTGTTATCGTCATTTCTTATGTCGGAATGAAATCAAAGGAAATGAAGGTAGGCGGTATGCGAAACTTCAAAGTTGTTCTTGATGATGACAACACTCAACTCGGTGAATTGGTCGTAGTTGGTTATGGCCAGCAGAAAAAAGCCAGTGTTGTAGGTGCAATCACTCAAACTACAGGAGACGTGTTGAAACGTGCTGCAGGTGTTAACGACATTGGTTCTGCACTAACTGGTAATTTACCTGGTGTCGTTACTACAGCTAGCTCGGGTATGCCAGGTGCAGAAGAGCCTAAAATTGTTATTCGTAGTGCTTCTTCTTGGAACAATAGTGATCCTCTTGTTCTTGTAGATGGAATTGAACGCCCTATGAGTAGTGTGGATATTAGTTCTGTAAAGACAATCTCTGTATTGAAAGATGCTTCTGCAACAGCCGTTTATGGTGTTAAGGGTGCTAATGGCGTAATTCTTATAACTACAAAGCGTGGTGAAGAAGGCCGGGCTAAAATAGATGTAAGTGCAACAATGACAGTGAAGGCTCCTTCATATTTGCCTTCAAAATATGATTCATATGATGCTCTTATGTACCGAAATACTGCTATTGAACATGAGTTGCCAATATCTCCTGATTCTTGGAGCAAAATTACTCCACAATCAACTATAGATATGTATCGCGACCAAACAACAACAGCCCAACGTGAACGCTATCCAAATGTAGATTGGCAAAAAACTTTATTTAAAGATTACTGTATGTCATATAATGCGAATGTTAATATTTCAGGAGGTACAAAGTTCGTGAAGTATTTCGTTGCTACTGATTATGTACATGAAGGTGACCTTTATAGGCAAATTGATAATGGCCGTGGATATAATTCTGGATACGGATTTAATCGTTTAAATGTACGTAGTAACCTTGACTTCCAGTTGACAAAAACAACAGTTTTCAAAATGAACTTAGCAGGTTCTGCAGGTACAAGTAAATCTCCTTGGAGTAATTCCGGTCAGTCAGATTGGCAGATAGCTCAACAGTGGGCAGGAGCATATAATATAGCTCCAGATGTTTTCTTACCAGTATACTCTGATGGTTCTTGGGGATATTATCCTAATGGCGTAAATGTTTCAAACTCTGCTGAGGGTGTCTCAATTTCCGGTGTAGCAGAGACAACTACAACAAGAATAAATACAGACTTTACTCTAGAACAAGACTTGAGCTTTATTACAAAAGGTTTAAGAGCAAGTGGTATGATCGCTTGGGATAACACATTCGTTGAGGGGTCACGTGGTGTATCTGACTTATATAATGATCCTCAGCATAAATGGATTGATCCTGCTACAGGAACAGTTTATTATAAAACAGCTTTTGACAACAATAACAAGTTTGATTATCAGCAAGGAGTTCTATGGTCTACATCAGGTGGTTCTGTCAATGATTATGCTACACAGCGTAATCTAAATTACCAGTTACAGTTAAACTGGGGCCGTGATTTTGGTAAGCATAATGTTACAGCAATGGGATTATTTGCACGTCAACAATATGCTACAGGTAGTGAAGTTCCACATTATCGTGAAGACTGGGTATTCCGTACTACTTATAATTATGCAGATAAATATTTTGTTGAATATAATGGAGCATATAATGGTTCGGAAAAGTTTAGTAAAGATAATCGTTTTGCTTTCTTTAATTCAGGTGCTTTAGGATGGATGATATCAGAAGAAAAATTTATAAAAGATAATCTGAAATTTCTTGACATGTTGAAGATCAGGGCTTCTTATGGTGAAATTGGTGATGATAATGTAGGAAGTCGTTGGCTGTATATGTCTCAATGGGCATATGGTGGCACAACAGCATGGACTAGTAGTGGTTATAATTCTCGTGAGGAGAGCCCTTATACATGGTATAGAGAGGCTTCTGTAGGTAACCCAAATGTAAAGTGGGAAACCGTAAAGAAAACGAACTTAGGTATTGATTATGCTTTCTTGAATGGAATGTTTGCTGGTAGTGTTGATTTCTTCCATGATAAGCGTTTTGACATCCTTGTAGGAGGTTCTGACCGTTCTGTACCTTCATATTATGGAAATACAGCTCCAACAGCTAACTTAGGTCAAGTTACTACTCATGGATATGAGTTTGAATTACGCTTTAATAAAAACATTAATAGAGATTTGCATATTTGGGCTAATTTCAATATGACACATGCTGTTAACAAGATTCTTGTTAAAGATGACCCAGAATTACTTCCTGCATATCAAAAGCAAGCTGGATATAGTATGGGACAATATAAATCATATATAAGCTCTGGGCATACGAATACCTATGACCAAATCTATGGCAGTACTAAGCATGATGCAAATGATGCTTCAAAATTACCAGGAGATTATAATATCATTGACTTTAATGCAGATGGTGTAATTGATAGTAAAGATCAGGTTCCTTATGGATATTCTAGTACACCACAAAACACATATAATGCTACAATTGGATTTGAATGGAAAGGGTTTAGTGGCTTTGTTCAGTTCTATGGCGTAACTAATGTTACACGTGATGTTGTCCTTACAAGTTTCGCGGGTAATCTTGATAACGTGTATGATCAAGGTGCATGGTGGTCTAAATACTCCGATGGAGATGTCGTTGTTCCTCGTTGGAATTCAAAGACAAGCTATAACGATGCGACTCAATACCTTTATGATGGATCTTATATACGTCTAAAGAATGCTGAGGTAGCATATACATTCAATAACCAACTTACTAAAAAACTTGGTATTTCTAATCTTAAGATATTTATTAATGGTAATAACCTCTGGATGTGGTCAAGAATGCCTGATGACCGTGAGATGAATAATTCATTTGGAGGTTCTGTCGGAGCTTATCCAACAATGAAGCGTTACAATTTAGGCATAAAATTCTCATTATAAATAAATGAAAATGAAAAAAATATATAAAAACATCTTATGCGGTGGACTTTTATTGTTTGCTTTAGGACTTACATCATGTGAGTCTTATCTAGACAAATCAGCCGATTCTACTGTATCAGACACAGAAGCATATAAAAACTTTACGAATTTCCAAGGATTTGTAGAGGAAATGTATAATTGCATTCCTGATAAGTTGAAAAACTATTGGAATACTTCTTGGAACTGGGGAGATGATGAGGTAATGGATTCTGAATCATCATGGCGTACTTTAAATCAATTTGATCAGGGTAACTTCTGGGCTTGGCAAGCTGAACATCAGTCTCAACCTGAAAACTGGCTTGACAAATCAAGTACGAATCCTTCTTCTACGGATAAATTTAGCCATGCTTTGTGGCCTCATGCTTGGTATTGCATACGTAAATGTAATCTAGGTCTTGCAAATCTTGACAAGATGACAGATGCAACAGATGAGGAAAAAAATCTTATAGCAGGTCAGCTATATTTCTTCCGTGCATGGTGGCATTTTGAACTAATGGAATGGTTTGGAGGACTCCCATATATTACTAAAGTTTTACCTGGTGATCAAAAGCTTACATTGCCTCGTTTAACATATCAACAATGTGCTGATAGTGCTGCTATTGATTTTCAAAAAGCAGTTGATCTATTGCCAATAAATTGGGATAATACAACTATTGGTAAGGCTACTATGGGTAAAAACGCTTTGCGTATCAATAAGATTATGGCTTTAGGCTACCTAGGTAAAAACTATTTATGGGCAGGAAGTCCTCTTATGAAGAATGGTGCTCAAACAGGTGGAGCTAATACATATACTTATGATCAGACATATTGTAAAAAGGCAGCCGATGCATTTGGTCAATTACTTTCATTAGTAGAAAGTGGTCAAACACAATATGCTTTGGCTGAATTCAATTATAAGGATATATATAATCACAAGAAATCCGATGATGCAACTACATGCTTTAGTGATATCTTTAGTAAGTCAGGACAGAGCGGAATGCCGGGCACTTGTGAGGCAATATTCTGTGGACCTTCTACAGACGCATGGGGATCAAGTTGGGGATCAAATAAAACATTTGGCCCAACTGTTGCAGGTGTTGTTGATCCGGGAGCTACACATATGCCAACAGCTAATTATATAAATTATGCTTATGGTATGGCAAATGGTTTACCTATAACTGACCCTGATTCAGGTTTTGACCCTACACATCCATTCAAAAACCGTGATCCACGTTTTTATCATGATATTGTTTTTGATGGTTTCAAGTATGTAAACGGAACAATGACTGATAAAACAGAATATCTTCGTTATTGTGGTTTGAATTCAGATGGAACTATGCGTGATGCAAAGACGGGTAGTCGTACTGGTTATTTCTATCAGAAATTGTGTCCTCACATTTGTAATCATTTTGATGGAGGATATGACTGGCCTGGAACTCATCTATATTTACCATATATGAGATTGGCTGATATTTATCTAATGTATGCAGAAGCTTGTGCTGCTACAGATGGAGCGACAGGCAAATCTACAAATTTCTCAAAAACTGCGGAAGATGCAATCAATACACTCCGCGATCGTGTAGGCGAAGCACATGTTAATGCTAAGTTTGAAGGAAACAAACAGAAGTTTATGGATGAAGTTAGACGTGAACGTGCTGTAGAACTGTCATTCGAAGGATTCCGTTTTAATGACTTACAGAGATGGTTGTTATTGACAGAGGCTCCATACACAGTAAAAACCTCTCAAGAATTCAATCGTGTAAGTGGAAGCGAGAAGGATGCAAATGGAGTTTATACTAATAACTGGTATAAAAATAATGATCCTCGTAACGCTGAAGTTTCAGGTTTAACAGAAAATACTATATTGACTCGTAAATTCTCTGCGAAACATTATTGGCTTCCTCTAAAGGTTAATGATACCTCAATGTATCCTGAATTCGGTCAAAACTATGGATGGTAATATATTAAATGCATAATTAATAATTCATAATGCATATAACAATGAAACATATAAATAAAAATATAATAATAGGAGCGACATTGAGTTGCCTGCCATTTACCCTAAATGCGGCAACTAATGCCGATGGCAAAGACTCAATTGATAATCCGAAAGACCAAATGGTTCAAGTGGCCTTTCAGAAAGTCAAAAAGAGCGAATTGCTTGGTGGAGTCTCTGTTTTAGATTACAAAGAACTGACTAAGAAGAACTATAACACTTATAGTCTTGATAATCTTCAGGGATATATAGATGGTTGGAATGGATCTACAATGTGGGGGCTTGATGGTTATCTCGTTTTAGTTGATGGGGTGCCTCGTGACGCTAATAATATATTGCCTACAGAAATTGATCAAGTTACTTTCTTAAAAGGTGCACAAGCAGTAGTTCTTTATGGTAGCCGTGCTACAAAAGGTGCTATTCTTATCACGACAAAGAAGGGAAATATTGGTGATCTTAAAATATCAGCTCGTGGTAATGTCGGAATATTTGCAGCAAAGAGTTACCCAAAGTATTTAGGATCAGCACAATATATGTCATTATATAATGAAGCTCGTGCTAATGACGGACTTACACCATTATATACAGATAATGATATTTATAACTATTCAAGTGGCGAAAATCCTTATCGTTATCCTAATTTGGATTTTTATTCTTCAGATTATATAAATAAATGTTATACAAGATCTGAAGCTAATATGGAAATAAACGGAGGTAGTAAAATAGCACGTTTCTATGCTAATATCAATTATTATCATCTTGATGATGTTTTTAATTTTGGTGAGGCTAAAAATAATGGAACAGACAGGTTGAGCATTCGTGGTAATATTGATTTGAACCTGAATGACTATATTTCTGCTTATATTCATAGTAACGTATCTTTCTATGATGTTAGTACTGCAAACTCCAGCTCTAATTACTGGAGTACAGCTGCAACATTCCGCCCAAATCGTTTAAGCCCGTTAATCCCAACAAGTTCTATAGATCCTAACTCAGCGGCTTCTTGGATATATATGAATAATAGTCTGAATATTGTTAATGGGAATTTTCTTAGTGGAACTACTATAGACCAAACAAATGTTATTGCAGACATGTGTGCAGGTGGCCATGGAAAATACACAAGCAGACAATTCCAGTTTGATGCAGGTTTGAAGTTTGATTTAGCTAAAGTTTTGAAAGGATTGTCTTTTGAAACACAATTCGCAATAGATTATGCTACAGCCTACACTACGGCATATAATAATACATATGCTGTATATACTCCTAATTGGAGTAATTACAATGGTTCTGATGTAATATCTAGTCTTACAAAAATTAATAATGATAAAAAATCAGGAACTCAAAATGTAAGTGGAAGTTCTGATAATCAGACAATAATGTTTTCTAGCCAGTTCAACTATAATACAACTATTAATAAAGTACATAACATAAAAGCAATGTTGATTGGTGCAGGATATCAGACAAAATTATCAGGCACATACCATAAAACAAGCAATGTTAATCTTGGATTGGAACTTGATTACAATTATGCAGGAAAATATTTTGCACAAATTGGAACCGCATTAGTTCATTCTGCAAAATTAGCTCCTGGACACCGTGATGCCCTATCTCCATCTGCAACATTGGGTTGGAAACTTAAGAACGAGAATTTCTTAAAGAATTCTTCTATTGTTGATGAACTTACGTTAAGCGCATCTCTTAGTGAACTTAATAGTGATACAGATATTCAAAATTACTATTTATACGAAGCAAATTACACTCAGGCAGATGGTGCATATTGGAGCTGGGCAGATGGTACTTTAGAAAAATCCACTAATGTAAAAAGAGGTGAGAATCCTGACTTAAGATTTATAAAGCGTAAAGAATTCTCTGTAAGCATGCAGACTTCATTATTGAATCACTTGATTGAGGCAAAAGCATCATTCTTTACTAATGTTATTGATGGTGGTTTAATACAGCCTTCAACAATATATCCAAGTTATTTCTCAACATATTATCCAAGTGCGTCTTTTATTCCATACGTTAACTACAATAAAGATAAAAGAACAGGATTTGACTTTGGAGTAAACTTGAATAAGAAAGTTGGACAAGTTGGCTTATCTTTGGGCGTTACAGGAATGTACTATACATCAAAGGCTACACAACGTGATGAAAATTATGCTGATTCTTATCAGAACAGAACTGGTAAACCTCTTGATGGTCTTTGGGGATTAGTTAGCGATGGATTTTATTCTGATGCGGCTGATGTCGCAAAATCGCCAAAGTCGTCTTATGGTACTTGCAAACCAGGTGACATAAAATACGTAGACCAGAATGGTGATGGAATCATTAATGCCCAAGATCAGGTATATCTTGGCAAAGGTGGTTGGTATGGTTCTCCATTTACTTTAGGTATCAACTTAACTGCAAAATACAAAGACTTCACATTCTTCGCATTATGTACCGGAAATTATGGTGCTAAAGCATTTAAGAATAACTCTTATTGGTGGGTATATGGTGACGGAAAATATTCAGAAGCAGTGCTTGGTCGTTGGACAGAAGCAACAGCGTCAACAGCAACTTATCCACGCTTAACAACAGGAACAAGCGATAATAACTTCCAAAATTCAACATTCTGGTTGTATTCAACAGATCGCTTTGACTTGGCAAAAGTACAGATAACATATGATTTACCTAAAAAATGGTTTGAAAACTTCTTTATAAGTGGTGTTTCTGCTTATGTAAGTGGATCTAATCTATTGACATTCTCAGGAGAACGTAAAATATTAGAGATGAATGTCGGTAGTGCTCCTCAGTATCGCTTCTATAATTTAGGTGTTAATGTTACATTCTAATAAATATTAAAATTATGAAGATCAAAAATATAATTAAGCTTTTGGCATTCTTGCCCTTGCTTACATCATGTGATGATATATTCACTCCTGCTATAGAAAATATCAGAGGTCTTGATGCAATGTATAAAGAACCGTCATATGCTCAAGGAATATTAGCAAATGCATATGTCTTATTGCCTTATTCATCAACTCCAAATAGTGATGTAGCAACTGATGATGCAGTTACAAACGATAAAACTAGCGATTATCTTAAAATGGCTACAGGATCATGGGCTGCAAACTCCGATCCTATGTCACAATGGCAAGCACGTAGAAATGCCATTCAATATATCAATCTATTCCTGGAGAGAGCAGATAGTGTAAAGTGGGCAAACGATCCAACCATAGCTGCTATGTTTAAAGAGCGTCTTAAAGCTGAGGCTTATGGATTGCGTGCGTTGCAAATGTTTTATTTATTGCAAGCCCATGGTGGTTGGGATGATAGCGGTAAACTGTTGGGCGTTCCTATTCTAACTCATTCAGAAACTCCTGCATCAGACTTTAATGTAGCAAGAAATTCATTCCAAGATTGTATTGACAGTATAATAGTCGATGCCACTCGTGCAGAATCTCATTTGCCATTAACGTATAACGATCTTGCACACGATGCAGATGTTCCAGCCAAATATCAGGCTATGGGTATAACAAAAGCAAGTGACTATAATCGCGTGTTTGGTGCAATCGTTAGAGGTAGAATGTGTGGTAATATAGCTAATGCAATTATAGCTCAAGCAACACTGTTGGCTGCAAGTCCTGCTTATAATAAAGGTACAACTGTAACATGGGCAGATGCTGCCGACAGAGCTGCTGTTGTTCTTGACAACATCGGTGGAGTCTCCGGACTGGCTCCAACAGGTTTAACATGGTACAGTAGTGATAATGCTGCCGAGATTACAGCTGCTCAAACTGATAAAGGTTCTAACCCTAAAGAAATTATTTGGAGAGGAGATATCGGAAGTGGTAATGATTTGGAAACTTCTAACTTCCCGCCTTCATTGGAGGGCAAGGGTAGAATAAATCCTACTCAGAATCTCGTTGATGCATTCCCTATGGCTAATGGATATCCAATATCAGATAAGACAAACAGTGGATATAATGCTTCAGACCCATATAGTAATCGTGATCCGAGATTGGCAAAATATATTGTTGTTAATGGAAGTACACAGGGATCAAGTAGTGCTGTAATAACAACTGCTACTTATGGCACAAATTATGATGCTAAAGATAAAGAGAGTGGATATTCTACTCGTACAGGATATTATCTTCGTAAACTTTTACGCTCTGACTGTAATGTTACTTCTGCATCCCCAACAAAACAGTTACATTACGATTCTCGTATCAGATATACAGAGATCTTCTTAGATTATGCAGAAGCTGCTAATGAGGCTTGGGGACCTACAGGTAAGGGAACTCATTCTTATAGTGCTTATGATGTTATCAAGGCAATCCGGACTCGTGCAGGTGTTGGTGTAAATAACGGAGACCCTTATTTGGAGAATATCAAAAACACTTCAAATCAAGATGCAATGCGTGAACTTATTCGTAATGAGCGCCGTCTTGAACTCTGTTTTGAAAACCACCGTTTCTATGACTTACGTCGTTGGAAGGTTGATCTCGCAAAACTTAATGAAACTGCTAACGGTATGCAGATTGATAAACAAAATGATAATACTATCACTTATACTAACGTACCGGTTGAAACAAGGAATTATGAGGATTATATGTATTATGGTCCTATCCCATACAGTGAAACTCTAAAATGGACAAACCTGCAGCAGAATCATGGTTGGGGAAAATAACTATTAATTTAATAAAATCATTATGAAAAGAAAATCATTAATACCAGTATTGGCACTTGGCATATTCGTATCTATGTTTCAATCTTGTGAAAATCAGGATAACGAATTCCCTAATTATGGTCACAGTGCTGTATATTTTGGTTACCAAGATCCTGTTCGTACATTATGTCTTGGTCAAGATGAAAACTATAATACGGATTTAGATAATGCCCATCAGTGTGAAATATATGCTGTGTTAAGTGGTATGTATTCTAATAAAGGAACAGTTTCTATTGATGTTACAGTTGATAATTCACTTTGTGATAATCTGTATTTATCTGATGGTCAAACACCGGTTAAACCAATGCCATCAACATATTATTCATTATTGGGTAACCAGATCGTTATGAATGGTACAATGAATGGCGCTGTTAAGGTTCAATTTACTGATGCCTTTTTTGCAGACCCTAGTTCTATCAAGAATACATATGTGATACCTTTGCGTATGACAAAAGTAACAGGTGCAGACTCTATTCTAGTTGGTAAGGCTAAGGTAACATCTCCTCATCCAGTTCTTACTAATTCTAGTGATTGGGATGTACAACCACAGAATTATGTATTGTATTGTGTTAAATATATCAACCCATGGGCTGGCACATATTTGCGTAGAGGTGTAGATTTAGTAACAGAAAATGGAGCTACAAGTACAATAGTTCGTCATAAAGCTACTGTAGAACAAGATGATTTGTTTAAAATTACAACGAACTCTTTAAAGACAGTGTTATACCCGTTCAGTTCTAGTTGTAACCTACTTATTACTTTCACTGACGATAATAAATGTACTGTTACTTCTGCTACAGATGGATATACAGTAACCGGTACAGGAACATTTGTTAAAGATGGAGAGAAAAAAGCTTGGGGAAACCTAGACAGAGACGCTATCTATTTAGATTATAATGTAACTGCTGCAAGTGGTAAAGTTACAGCTACTAAAGATACTTTAGTAGTTCGTGACCGCGGAATAACAGGAATGGAACTACTGGCACCGGTATATAAATCAAATTAACCGTTAAACTAATGATTAACATGAAATATTACAATAAATTCTTACTGGGAGCGATAAGTTTGGTCGCTTTTGCCTCCTGTGCGGATAATAATTCATTAGACTTTACACCAGCTGTCGGTAAATCCGACAGCTTGGTAAAGCTTAGCTATCTGAATAATTATGATGTACTAAAAAAATATGTAGACCGTACTGCTAATCCTAATTTCAAACTAGGAACTGGTGTTGATGCGAGTGATTTTAGTAGTAAAGGTACCGTTTATGCATTAACTGTTGGAAACTTTGATGAGATAACAGCGGGTAATGCTATGAAGTATGGTTCTTGCGTAGCCGATAATGGAAATATGGACTTCGGGGCTGTTAAAAAATTTGTCTCTACAGCCAAAGATGCAGACGTTTCTATATTTGGCCATACATTAGCATGGCATTCACAACAGAATAACAAGTATCTGAATAGTCTTGTCCCTAACTCGGAAAGATATATGCATATAACGACTACTTCTGTTGGAACTAAGCCTAATCCGTGGGATTGGGGCATAACTTATAATCTTGATTCTCCATTGGAAGTTGGAAAAAGCTATACATTAAGTCTTAGCGCAAAATCATCGCCGGGAACTACAGTGTGGTTTTGGCCTTCTTGTTCTGCTGGTACAATGTATTTAAATCCACAATTTTCAGTAGGTACAAAATGGGGCGTATATAGTATCACATTTACACCTGATAAACCAATTGATAAGTTATCTTATGAATTTGGACAATTAAATGGAAGTCTGTATCTTGATAATATATCACTTACTAAAGATGGCAGTAGTACTAATCTTATAGTAAATCCTAATTTTGATAATAATGATATTTCCCGTTATAGTAAGCCAAGTTATTTAAACTTTACTTATGCCATAGATGGTGTGATACCAACAAAAATTCTTACAGATCAAGAGAAAAAAGATACTATTACTTGGGCCATGGGTAACTGGATACAAGGCATGATGAATGCTTGTAAAGGATATGTTAAAGCTTGGGATGTTGTCAATGAGCCATTATCAGGTGTAGATAAAGATGGTGACGGTTTCTATGATTTACAGTCTGCTACACGTGGCACTGTTTCTGATAATGATGCTAGTGCAAACTTCTACTGGCAGGATTATATGGGCGATTTAGACTATGTGCGTACAGCTGTAGCTGATGCTCGTAAGTATTTTGTAGAATCTGGTGGAAACGCTTCTGACTTAAAGTTATTTATTAATGATTATAATCTGGAAACATTTTGGGATCACAATCAAAAATTGATAAGTCTTATTAGTTGGATTGGCAAATGGGAAGCTGATGGCACGACTAAAATAGATGGTATTGGAACTCAGATGCATGTATCTTATAATGAGGATCCGATTAAGCAGAAAAGTCAGGAAGATGCTATTGTAAATATGTTTAAGATTATGGCTGCTACTAAGAAGCTAGTTCGTATATCAGAACTTGATATGGGTATCCTTGATGCTAATGGAAATAAGGTTCTTACACCTAATGTTACAGATGCACAGATGAAAGAACAAGCTGCATTTTATCAGTTTATAGTTAAAGCATATTTTGATAATGTACCGGCAGCTCAACGTTACGGTATTGCACAATGGGCTCAAACAGATAGCCCATCTACTACAGGAGCTTGGCGTGCTAATGAACCAATTGGTTTATGGAATGGCAAATACGATCGTAAGCGTGCCTATGCAGGCTTTGCTGACGGTTTAGCAGGAAAAGTCGTTTATCCAGCGGAATAAACAGCACTTTATAATGAAATAGTTATACGATAATAAGGGGGAGTCTGTGAAGTCTTCCCCTTATTTTTTAAATTTAAAATTATGAGAAATAAATTATTAAAATACCTTTTATACACAATATTCCTTTTTGCTCCTTTGTCAGTGTGCGCCTGGATAGGTATGCCTATACCACGTCTGCACGTTGATGGGCGCTATTTCAAAGATAATCAGGGAAATATAGTCAATCTGCATGGTTTTGCACAGACATATAGTCCATGGTTTAACGAGAAAGGAACTAAATGGAATAATTATGATGTTGATGGATGTTTAAGTTATAACCAAGGGCTGATAGACAAAATTCTTGCAGCTGGATGGGATGTTAATTTTATCCGTCTTCATATGGACCCATATTGGTCAAATACTCCTGGAATGCAGACAAAAGGTGAAAGCGATATATCTGCTTTCAGTTATGATAGGTTTACAAAATACTTTCAAAGTGTATTTTTGCCTATGGCTAAATATGCAATAAGTAAAGGGCTATATGTTATAATGCGTCCTCCGGGAGTCTGTCCTGACTCAATATCCGTTGGTGATGATTATCAAAAATATTTGATAAAGGTCTGGAATTATGTTTCGGCTGATCCGTACATAAAAAATAATCCAAATATTATGTTTGAACTTGCAAACGAACCCGTTAAGATATGTGGTAAAGATGGTTCAACGGCAGGATTTAAAGAACTTAAGGACTATTTTCAAAGCATAACAAATACGATTAGAAGTAATTGTAATAACATTGTCTTAATACCGGGACTGGCTTATCAGGCTAACTATGAAGGATTTGCTGAGTATCCTATAGAAGGATCAAATATCGGTTATGCCGTGCATTGTTATCCCGGATGGTACAATAGCGGTTCTGAAGATACTCCTAACGTAAATTATGCTAATTTCAAAGCCGGTTGGGATAAACAGATAACACCTGTTTCAAATTTTGCACCTATAGTAGTCACAGAGATGGATTGGGCACCGAAATCATATGAATCGTCTTGGGGTAAAGGTGTTACAGGTACCGCTGGAGGGAATGGTTTTGGAGCTAATTTTAAAAAAATAGCAGATGATTCAGGTAATGTTAGTTGGCTTATTTTTACCTCAGCAGAGTTAATGGCTAATTTTAAAGATGATCCAGGTAATGGAAATACTTTCTTAACAGATCCAGAAGCATGCCCTTGGCCTACTTATCATTGGTATAAAGATTATGCAAAAGCAAACTATCCACATAAAGATTTTACTTATCAGTCTTCTGCGGATAATGGAGATGGCACATTCACAAATCCGGTAATACAAGCTGATTTTCCTGATCCGGATGTAGTAAAAGTAGGCGACACTTATTATATGGTTACAACTACTATGCATAATTTTCCCGGCTGTACGTTACTTAAATCAAACGATTTGGTAAATTGGAGCTATTGTAGCAACCCATTAACAAAAATGTCTTCGAATCCGGAATATAATCTGGAGGATGGTAAAAATATCTATTCAAAGGGTTCTTGGGCTAATAGTCTTATGTATAAGAACGGAAAATTTTACATAATGTTTAATGCCTTTGGCAAAGGTGATGACGCTGGAGGCTATTTGTTGTCAGCAACTGATCCTGAAGGTTCATGGACAATGACACGACTATCCCAAGGCTATTATGATCCGGGCATGTTACTTGATGAAGATGGAAAAGTCTATGTAGTATGTGGAAATACAAACCTGAAAGTAGTACAGTTAGATGATAACTTCTCATCTGTGAAGGAGGTTAATGTTGATGGTGGATTTGATGGCTTGGAAGGTAGCCACTTCTTTAAGAAAGACGGTTATTACTATATCTATTCAACTTGTTGTGCATGGCCGGCAACTCAGTGGTGTTTCCGTTCTAAAAATGTATTTGGACCATATGAAAAAAAGGAAGTCTTTGATTGTGACGATATTCATCAGGGAGCTATGATACAAACGCAAAGTGGCGAATGGTGGACAATGCTAATGAAAGACTGTGGCTCTTTTGGGCGTATGCCATACCTTGAACCTGTAAAGTGGGTAGATGATTGGCCTGTAATAGGTAATAATGGTACAGATGCCGGTACATATAATAAGCCAAATGTAGGCAAAGACTATGATAAAACATATTTGCCAACTAATGATAATTTCAGAAATTATATATTAGGAAATCAGTGGCAGTGGAATCATAATCCAGATAACTCAAAATGGTCGCTATTAGATAAACCCGGTAGGCTAAGGTTATATACATCAGGTGTAACAGATTCATTGCAAAAAGCTCGTAATACACTTACTCAACGCATTATGGGTTACCATGACAAGACCGTACCTTCGTATGGTACGATACGTATGGATATCAGTAAAATGCAAGATGGTGATATGGCCGGTGTAGCAGTATTCCAAAATCCTTATGCATATATTGCTGTTAATAAGTCTGGCAATGCCTTGAACCTTGTGCAGACCAATACAGAAGACAATAAGAAATATAACACTGCTATTAGTTGCGATTCTATAATATACTTGCGGGCAATAGCTGATATTGCTACATCAAAAGCCTCATTCTATTATAGTCTGGATAACGTCACGTATACAAAATTTGGTCAAGATCTCGATATGAAATATGACTTGTCTGTATTTGTTGGTAATCGTTTTTGTATATTTAATTATGCTACTAAAGCAGAAGGTGGATATGTAGATGTAGATTGGTTCTCTACAGAACGAGACTTTTCGGAAGATCAGTATTATGATAACTCATTTGTGCCATATTCTAGTGATTATCTTACCGTTTCGTCAATATCAGCAAATAAAAGTTCTTTTACACTTTTACCTAGCTCTTCTCAGTCATTTACCCTTACGGCTACGTATAAAGACGGGCATACTGCCGATGTAAGTTCTGAAGCAAAATATACATTCTCAGATAATAACATAGTAAAAGTCGTAAACGGCAGACTTGTTCCACTTGGGGAAGGTACAACAAAGATGACTGCTAATTACGAAGATAAGGTCGGGAATAGTATATCTGTAGATTTAAATGTTTATGTATCAATGTTTCCGCTTACTTCTGATGGCATAAATCCAAGTATATATGCAACTGGAACATTTGATGAATCAACTCATACGCTTGTAACCGGACAATGGGGATTTGGAGGATGGCAATACACGAATGGCATAGATCTGTCATCATGTAAGTATATCGTAATTGAAATGAATAAACCCCAGAATACAGGCGCTTCTTTCCGCCTTTTTGATGAAAATTCTTATTGGAGTAAACCTGCAATGGTTGATATAGGCAGTAATACAACAATTAAGATAGAACTTTCAAAATTGATTAAAGATGGAACTTCTACAGCCTTGAACCTTTCTCATATATATATAATGGGATTTTGGTCAAATGGCGGAGGAGAGATTTCTATAAAGGACATCTTCTTAAGTAATGATGGAACTAGTCCTGTTACAGGTATAGAACCTATTGTCTTAACGGATAAGCCTGTAAATGTGTATAATCTATCGGGAATGCTTCTCTATTCTAAAATAAGTAGAGAAGAGGCTAAAAAAGTATTGAAGAGTGGCGTGTATATTATAGATAAAAAATGTGTGGTAATAAAATAAGATTAATAATTTTATTATAGATTACTCATACATAATATTATAATTGACTAGATTATAACACTGGCATTTGATTTTAAATAAATCTTATTGCTGGTGTTATTTGTTATGATATAAATTTATACATACTATAATAAGCATAATACTATACGAATTAGTACATATATAAAGTTATTTTTATTATGATACATAATAACAAATTAATGTAACATTCTTATATTATTGTTTTGATTATTTTTTATAAATTTGCAATCAGAATATGAAAAAACAAAAAGCAATATGAAAAGAAAACTACTATTTTTCTTAATACTGACTGCAATACCGGTATTAATGTTCTCTTCCAATTTAAAATTATGGTATAATAGTCCTGCTTCAATATGGCAAGAAGCTTTGCCTGTTGGTAATGGACACATGGGAGCTATGGTTTACGGAGGTGTTGGATATGAGAAAATACAACTTAATGAAAATACCGTATGGGGTGGCTCTCCATATAATAACGCAAGAAAAATATCTCCTGACACACTTTCGAAGATACGTAGTCTGATATTTTCAGGCGATACTCATCATGCTGAGAATATGATAAATAGTTATTTCATGACAGGACAGAATGGAATGCCATATGAAACTGTTGGCAGTTTGATCTTGCAATCTCCTTTCACCGATAAACCTTCATCTTATTATAGAGATTTGGATCTTAATAGAGCAGTAGCAACTACTTTATTCAAGGTTAATGGAGTTACATATAAAAGAGAGGTTATTGCATCATTCACAGATCATGTAGTAATGATTCATATATCAGCTGATAGGGCAAATGCAATATCATTAAAGGCTAGTTATATATCGCCTCTTCCGCATACTACTTCGTATAATGGTAAAACTCTTATTATGAAAGGGAAATGTCTTAGCCACGAAGGAGTAGAAGGTAAAATAAGGGTTCAGACCACAACAGGTGTAAAGTGCATAGGTGGACAGATCGCTATGACAGACTCTACTATGTCAATAAGTAAGGCATCTGATGTTGTATTGTATGTCTCTACGGCAACAAATTTCGTAAATTATAAAGACGTAAGTGGTGATGAAGCTAAAAAATCGGTAGCATTACTTTCAAATAGTATGAATAAGGAGTTTAGTAAAGCTCTGATAGCTCATACAAATTATTATAGAAAATTGTTTGGAAGAGTATCTCTTAATTTACCTTCAACTAATAAGATAGACCAGCCTACAAATGAGAGATTAGCTAATTTTCAAAAGAGCAATGATCCTTCACTAGTTGCTTTGGTTTTTCAATATGGTAGATACCTTCTTATTTCTTCTTCTCAGCCGGGTGGTGAACCCGCAAATCTCCAGGGATTATGGAATGACAACTTGAATGCTCCATGGGATGGGAAGTATACAATAAATATAAACACAGAGATGAACTATTGGCCTGCTCAGGTTACTAACCTTGCAGAGACAGAAGAGCCTTTGATACATTTAGTAAAAGATCTAAGTGTTACAGGTAGACAAGCAGCTGTAGATATGTATGGCGCTAAGGGTTATGTTGCTCATCATAATACAGATATATGGAGAAGTACAGGAATGATAGACGGTGCCACTTGGGGTATGTGGCCTAATGGTGCCGGATGGTTAAGTACGCATCTCTGGCAAAGGTATCTGTTCAATGGAGACAAATCATATCTTGCAGATATATATCCACAGTTGAAGGGCGCAGCTGACTTTTATCTTACAGCGATGGTAAAGCATCCTAAGTACGGATGGATGGTAACTTGTCCTAGTATATCACCTGAGCATGGTCCAAACGGCTCTTCATCAGTAACTGCCGGATGTACTATGGACAATCAGATTGCTTTTGATGTACTTAATAATGCATTGCGCGCTACAGAGTTGCTAAATGGTCCAATATCTTATCAAGACAGTTTAAAAAATCAGTTATCTATGCTTGCACCTATGCAGATAGGTAAATATGGACAACTTCAAGAATGGCTTGAAGATGTAGACGATCCTAAAGACAATCATCGTCATGTGTCGCATGCTTATGGACTATTCCCAAGTAATCAGATATCAGCTTACCATTCACCCCTGCTCTTTAATGCAGTTAGAAACACTCTTATACAGCGTGGAGATGAGGCAACAGGATGGAGCATTGGTTGGAAAATAAACCTTTGGGCTCGCCTGTTAGATGGCAATCATGCTTATAAACTTATAAAGTGTCTTTTGAATATATTACCAAGTGACAAAGAAATGAGAGAATATCCGAATGGAAGAATGTATCCAAATCTTTTTGATGCTCATCCACCATTCCAGATAGATGGCAATTTCGGTTTTACAGCAGGAGTAGCAGAAATGCTATTGCAAAGCCATGATGGTGCTGTTCAAATACTGCCTGCCCTCCCTGATATGTGGAAGACCGGTAGCGTGAATGGACTTATGGCCAGAGGGGGATTCGAAGTTTCAATGAAATGGATAGACAATAAAGTTTCAGAGATTAATGTAAAGTCTAAAATCGGAGGTAATTTACGTATAAGATCGTATGTACCATTAACAGCGAAAGGGTTGAAAATAGCAGAAGGTGAAAATACTAATCCTTTATTCTATAGAGCAAGAGGTAAGAAACCAATTGTTTCACCTATTGTAGAGACAAAAGCACCACAACTAAAGGAAGTATATGAATATGATTTGCAGACTAAGGTAGGAGGGGTATATCGGCTATTGGCAAAATGATAAAATATTTACTTTCCTGTTCTGATTGCTATAATTTTTATTCCAGATACGTAATAGTATCTGGAATTTTATTTTCACCTCCCCGTTGATAAAAACAATATAACTTGCTTATAATAAATGTGTTAATGTCAGGGAGGTGAAAAATCCACCTCCTCGGTTTTTTTGGGGGCAGTTAAACTAGTACAGGTAATGACCAATCTAAATTAAATTGGTATACAACTTAACTTGAATTGGTAATCAATCTAAGTTGATTTAGTCATCAATTTAGATTGTATTGGTATCTCATTATTACTTTTTTAACATCATAAATGATGCTTTTATATGCGTTAAAGTTGTAATTTGTATTTATGTCAATTTTATATATTGATTTAAAAAATATAAACAAAAATATTCATATTATCTTATGACGTCTATAGAATGGATTGCATTTATTTTAAAACAGAAGTTGAAAGTTATTGAAAAATTACCCCCAAGTGCTTGATCATTCAAAGATGTAGCATGATGATCATCAATAACCATTGTAAAGGTCTAAAATTCGGGGAGGTGAAATTTTCACCTCCCCGTAACTAAATGTCTGTAATACATGCGTTTAAGTCTTTTTGTACCAGAGGGATGTGAATTTTACTTTTTAAATATTTTTTCTGTTTTGCGATAGCTATATTGAATTAATATCATATCGTGGTATAATTTTTAATACTAAAAGTTTTACCCAACCCCTATAATCAGGCTAAATATTAATTTATGTTTTGTATAGAGAAATATATGTAACAATAAATATTGTATCTTCGTATATTTTTATGTTACTTTGTATCAAAATTATTAGCTATAAGTTAGAGTGATCCTTAAAAAGATATAGATGAAAACAAAATTTATTATTTTATTAGTGTTATTCTCATTCAATAACGTACTTGTTGAATCAAAATCAGATTTTCCAAAACAAAAATCGTGGAGTGCTGACAATGGGAATGGTACATATACAAATCCATTATTTTATGATGAATTTTCTGATCCTGATATTATCCGCGTTGGAAAAGATTATTATCTGGCAGGAACTACGATGCACTGTGTTCCGGGTATAGTAATACTGCATTCTACTGATTTAGTAAATTGGAAATTTTGTTCATATTGTTTTAATAGGTTTGATGATAATTCGCCTGATTTTAATCTTCGCAATGGCAAAAATGTATATGGACAAGGTATTTGGGCTCCTTGCATCCGTTATAATAAAGGAAAATTCTATGTGTTCTCAAATATAAATGGACATGGACTACAGGTTTATATTGCTGATAATATAAAAGGGCCGTGGATACATAAACATATTAATGGTAATATTTATGACTTATCAATACTTTTTGATGATGATGGTAAAATATACGCCATTCATAAATATGGCAATGTAACATGCACACAGTTGAAATCTGATCTCAGTGGACCAATAGAGGGTACAGAAAAGATAATAATACCTGAAGGAAATGCAATGGGTGAAGGGCATCATATATATAAAATCAATGGAATGTATTATATAATATCTGCTGATTATTCTCCGATGGGACGTATGCAATGTGCCAGGTCAAAGAATATTTATGGTCCATATGAAACTTGTGTAATAAGCGAGCGTGAATCTTTTGGGTATTCTGCTTCATGGACGACTGGAAATGTTGGCTTGGGAAGCCTCATACCTGAAGATGGGTTCAAATTTGTACAAAATAAACCTTCAGAGAATACATTGTTCTCTTCTACTATACACCAAGGTGGAATAGTACAGGCCGAAGATGGTAAATGGTGGGGTATATCAATGCAAGATTTTAATGCAGTAGGGAGAACTACATGTTTATCACCAATAACTTGGGTTGATGGATGGCCATATTTCGGTTTGGAAAAAAACCTTGGGCGTAGTCCTCGCACTTGGTTTAAACCGAATAGCTCAATCAATATTCCTACAGCTCCTTATGATAGATCGGATGATTTCAGCAGTAAGGATTTGAAGCCTGTTTGGCAATGGAACCATAACCCAGATGATCAAAAGTGGTCTCTAACTGAGAAAAGAGGAGTCTTGAGATTACATACGATGGCTGCCAGACAACTGTTATTAGCAAAGAATTCTCTTACTCAACGCGCTATAGGACCTGTATCAATAGTTACCGTAAAAATGGATGTATCGAAACTTAAGGATGGAGATAATTCAGGTCTTGGAATTATTAATGCACCAAGTGCTTTGCTGGGAGTAATAAAACAAAAAAGCAAGTTATTCTTACGATGGTATGACCAGAGTCATAATAAGGAGATAAAGAAAGACTTAAATGATAAACTAATATGGTTGAGGTTATGGGGTAATTATGATGAGAGTAAGGTGCAGTATTCATATTCGCTTGATAACAAATCCTGGACAAATATTGGTGATACAATTATTACTTCATATCAGTTGAAAACTTTTCAAGGCGTACGCTATGCGCTTTATGCATATAATACGATTTTAAAAGACGGTGGATATGTAGATTTTGATGATTTTATAGTAGAAGAACCATTAGCAGATCGTTCTGGTAATATCCCTTATGGGAAAACAATAAGATTGTTCAATCTTTCAGATGGTAATCCAATGTATGCAATGTCCCACGGTATGGTTTATAGTACCTGGATTTCTTCAAATGATTACAAGGGCGATCGTTCAAAATTCATTGTAATAGATAAAGGAAATGGAGTGATTAATTTGCAATGTGCTGATGGACGTTATGTCTATGTCGCCGGTGCCGGACTTTCCGGTGATCTGCGCCTTACAGCAGACCGAGATAAAGCTGAAGATTTTATGTGGCAAGATATGTTGAGAGGTCAGTGTATGTTGTTATCTCTTAAAACTCAGCGTTATGTATGTAAGCATCCTAGTGATGGAAGTCCTTATTCGGTTGACTGTCAAGGACCTGATGCAAATAGAAGGAACGGCTGCGTCTTTAAATATGAAATTGTAGAATGAGTTGGATAATATAAAGACATTGTTTATGGGCCTAAATAAGAAAATATCATTACTATTTTTCTTTGCCATTATTGTTCCTGTATCAATAAGTGCCCAAAGAATGTCATCGTTAATTAATGGTGATTGGTTATATATCCAAGGTGATGTGAAGGATGGTGCAAAAATCAATTTAGACTGTTCTTCGTGGCAAAGAATAGGGCTCCCTCATACGATGAGTCTGCCATATTTTGAAGCAAAGCAATTCTATATGGGTTATGGATGGTATCGTCATAACCTGACCTTGTTAAAGAAAGACATTAATAAACATATTACATTAGACTTTGATGGCGTTTTTCAAGATGCAGAAGTATATGTAAATGATATCTTTTGCGGTAGACATGTTGGTGGATACACCGGGTTTAGTATTGATATTAGTAAAGCTGCTAAAACAGGTAACAATATAATTGCAATAAGAGTGAATAACAATTGGCGTCCGGATGTAGCACCACGAGCAGGTGAACATACTTTTAGCGGTGGAATTTATCGTGATGTACGTTTTGTTATTACAGATAATACTTATCTAGATTGGTATGGTATTTGGATTACAACTCCATCGTTAGAATCAACTGAAGGCAAAAGGTCTAATGTAAATGTTAAGATTAGAGTGGTTAATAGTAGCAATGAAATAGCAGATTTGTCTTTGGCTCAAATAGTTTTAGACAGAAATAATAAGATAGTTGCAAAAGTAGTTTGCAAGAAACGTCTGTATCCTAATCAAGTATGGAATTCTGATGAAACAACCGAGGCAATAAATTCTCCATCATTATGGTCGCCAGACAGTCCGAATCTTTACACAATTAAAACAGTATTGTACAATAAAGGTAGAGTAATAGACAGTAAAATAAATAAATTTGGATTCCGCTGGTTTAAGTTTACAGCTGATAAAGGATTCTTTTTAAATGGGAAACACCTTTATCTTCGTGGTGCGAATGTGCATCAAGATCAAGCGGGGTGGGGTGATGCTGCAACAGATAGTGCTGCATACAGAGATGTATTGATGATTAAGAACTGTGGAATGAATTTTATACGAGGCTCACATTATCCTCATTCTCCTGCGTTTGTTCAATCTTGTGATAAACTTGGAATTCTACTTTGGAGTGAAGCTCCATATTGGAGTACTTATGGTGATAATAAAGATGGTTGGTGGACCGCTAGTGGATACCCAATAACAGCATCTGATACCGCCGCATTCGAACGCAGTTGTATACAGCAATTAAGAGAAATGATACAGAGACATCGCAATAGTCCTTCGGTAATAGCATGGAGTATGTGTAATGAACCATTTTTTTCGGAAAGTAAAACATTAAGAAATGTAAAGAGATTACTTGCAAAAATGGTAAGAGCCTCGCACGTTTTTGATCCTAATAGACCCGCCGGCATAGGTGGCTGCCAACGCCCAACAGATCAAAACAGATTAGATCTTATTGGTGATATTGCCGGATATAATGGCGATGGTGCTACAATAGCTGAATTTCAGAACCCGGGAGTTGCAAGTATTGTTACTGAATATGGTTCAACAATGGATGTTCGTCCTGGAAAATATAGTGCAGGATGGGGTGATTTAGAACGCGATAATGGTTGGAAAGGTAAACCATGGCGTAGCGGACAAGCTATATGGTGTGCATTTGACCATGGCACACAAGTCAATGGAGATTTTGGTCGCATGGGATTTATCGATTATCAGAGGTTACCTAAAAGGAGATATTATTGGTACTGTCATGAATATAGAAATATTGTTCCACCTGCAGAGCGAAAACAAGGTATTCCCGCAGCGATTCTTGTAACTGCTTCTAAAACAAAGAATATAAAGGCCGACGGTACAGAAGATGCGCAGCTTATTGTCAGTGTCGTTGATAAAGACAAACTTCCTATTAGTAATTCGCCTAAAGTTACTTTAACAATAAAGAGCGGTCCAGGTCAATTCCCCACAGGTCGTTCTATCTGTTTTAGTCCGGATGATGATATTTATATCAGAGATGGCCAATGTGCTATAACAATCAGATCATATTACTCAGGAAACACTGTTGTGGAGGCATCTTCAGATGGATTATCTTCAAGCAAGGTTTTATTGTCTTTTTGTAATGGTCCAATTTATAAAAAGGATGTAACACCTCTATATACTGAACATCCGTATCATAGATTTATAAAACAAGATAGTGATGAACTAAAAATGTTTGGGAAAAATAGTCCTATATTTGCTTCATCAATGGAGAACGAACACACATCAAGCATGGCAACAGATAATGACATAAAATCATATTGGGCCCCATTGCCCAACGATAAGAAACCTTGGATTATGCTTGATACTGAAAGATGTATAAAAGTAGAGAATGTTAATATAAAGTTGGCATCCGAATCAGAAGTAAAATATTATAAAGTAGAGACTTCCCTAGATGGTGAGGAATGGAAAGTCTTTGATGGAAAACCATTAACAGCTAGATTTATAAAGATAAGTTGTGAAAATGGCATTAAAATTTCAGAATTTACCGTATTAGGACAATAAATGCGATATTAATTTCTGCATATTTTATTTCGTCGTTTATTTGTAGTTTGATTATCCGCTATTTATTTAGAGGAAGAATCTAACATCATCAATACCTCTGAATGTAGCCCTGAATCCCTTTAGTTTTGCATTAAATGATTCTGCGCTGGCATTGGTAAGTCTGTTATCGAAGAAATTCAATATTCTTTCATACTGCTGTTTGAATGTATTTATAGCCGTAGGGGAACTTTTTTGCTATAAGGCCTGCAATTCAAGGGCTGTTGTAAACTTTTATATGACTAAGATAAAATACAAACAGCCCGTCTGATGAGATAATTGGCAAGATCAGTGCACAAAGCATTATTCAATATCTATTGGCAGCGTCGACCAGGGAGCTGCAGAATGGGTAAAATACACGCTAATTTAATTCCGCCAACGGGTTATCCACTATATGATTACCTAAATTCAACTGGATCATGCAGCATTTATTTGCGAAAAGAGTTTCTTATTTTTTCGTAAGCCTCTGTGTAAAGCTCTTCGTTTCTTCCTTTCAGTGGATAATCTTTGGCTGCAAGGATGGGTATCACCTTGACAGGATGATTTTTGGCGTTATAGATATTGCCGCAGATGGATTCGAAAGCCTTTCCATTCACTGGTTGATAGAAAGGGGCTGACATATCCTCGAAACCTTTACGACGGGGTTGAGCCTCTTCAATGAATCTCTCGTCGTCGCCATAGAATCCCAATTTCTGTAACCAATAATTGGTTTGCAGAGACATGGTCAGCACATATTCGATTGTTGGATATTGTTCTAACAGCCATTCGATATGAGACAGTCCCTTAATAGCATGCTCTTCGGTGATAAGAACTCTTTTCCCCTTCGGAGCAGGAGTTAACTGGTCATTACACAAATTAGTAATGTATATCTCTTGGGGCTTGACACGATTGAGAGTGACGAAATCTATATGACTGAATAAATTGCGTGCTTCCACATTACGACTACGTTCTCCGTCATCTTCCGGAAAACTGCGAAAATAATAGTCGGCAAACATGGCTACTTCGGTCGCCGTGTCGGACCATTGTAAATTAGAATCTTCACCTATCACTAATATCTTTGCCGATTCAGACGGTTTTAAGTCTTTTGATCTCATTATCTTGTTGTTAAATTACAATTTGTTTTTATCTTGATGCAAAGATACGATTAATTTTTCATTTCTCAGCATTTGGGGAACTTTATAAAATAGCTTTAAATCCGCAGTGATATTTCTTGCATAATTCATATTTATATTGAGAAGCGTTTTTAGGCCTTATAACTAATCCTAGTGGGTTTATTGTACTTCAGATTGGTTATGTATACAAAATTCCCCATCCAAATGAATGGGACTTGATATTTGCTTTCAAAAAAGCAAGACCTATTCTTTAAAGATGTCTGAATAATATTTTTTAGTTGTATATAGGCTCAAAACATAGCTTCTTCCAGTCTTTATTCACTTGGCGGGTACACAGATAAAGTGTAACATAAAACCTTCTTTTAATCATTGTAACGATCTTGTGTCCTAACTTTGCTCTATTGTTATGGATATATGGAAGTTAAATTTTTCCTCACGAACTATTCTGTAGAATATTGCTTATTGTTTAGGAATATCGTGGAGAATTTATTGTGATCATTCACTACTTATTTTTGAGGAGATTTAAATTTTCTGTTAGTAATTCAACCAGACGTGGTATTGCATAATTGTCTAGTTCGGACTCCTTAATCCAAATAAAGTCTTTCGGTAATTCTGGCTTCCACTGTGTTTCCAGAAGATAAAAATCTGCATAAATAATCTGATGTGTGAGTACATGCTTCATTTTCTGTTTTAATAATGTAAGTTTTCCTTTGAAGTCGGGCATCACCCCGCCCTCTATCAGAAGCGGTTCCCATAATCCCTGCCAGATGTCGCCTGCTGGACGTCGGTGGATTGCGGTCAGATTCTGGTAGCGCAGGTAGACATACGTGAAATGTCTTGTCTTGATCTTGATAGTCTTAAGTTTTACCGGCAATAATCCTATACTGTCTGAGCGGAGTGCTTCACACCTTTCTGCCAAAGGACAGTCAAGACAGTGTGGTGACGTAGGAGTGCATTGGATGGCGCCGAAATCCATCATTGCCTGATTGAAAGCCGCAGGTTGGTCTATTGGCAATAGTGATTGCGCCAACGCAGCAAACTCTTTTTTCCCTTCGGTCGAATTGATAGGTGTTTCAATTCCATAATGACGTGACAATACACGGTATACATTTCCATCCACTACGGCAACGGGCAGGCCGAAAGCTATGGAGCCAATGGCCGCAGCTGTATAGTCGCCCACCCCCTTTAGTTTCCGGAGGTCCTCAAAAGTGTTAGGGAAATGACCTAACGCTACAATCTGCTGGGCGGCAGTGTGTAGATTACGTGCCCTGCTATAGTAACCTAATCCCTGCCAATAGCGTAGCACTTCGTCTTCTGTCGCCTCTGCAAGGTCGTTCACCGTCGGAAAGCGTTGCATAAACCTTTCCCAATAAGCATAACCCTGCTGAATGCGTGTCTGTTGCAGAATAACCTCGCTCAACCATATAGCATACGGATCTTTCGTTTCACGCCACGGTAAGTCGCGCCCGTTCTCCTCAAACCATTTGAGTAATATCCATGTAAAATTATTATTAGTCATTTCTCTCTTTTGCGCTTTTTTATTTTTCAAAGGTACAATAAATATATTTATTTTCCGAAGAATCATTTAATTAAAATTAATCGAACTGACGTTAATATAAAGTTGGTATCTGAATCAGAAGTAAAAGATTATAAAGTAGAGACCTCTCTAAATGGTGAGGAATGGAACGTCTTTGATGGAAAACCATTAACAGCTAGATTTATAAAGATAAGTTGTAAAAATGGCATTAAAATTTCAAAATTTACCGTATTAGGACAATAAATGCAATAAATGATACAAGATGTAAAGTTTTAGAAACATAGTGACTTTTGTTTCTAAAATATTTTATGTTATTTTGCAAATGTTTTATTAATACTATATTTTTAAATGAAAAGAACACTTTTATCTATGCTAATGGCAACAGCTTCAGCTGCATGCTTTTCACAAAATCCGATAGTACAAACTAATTATACTACAGATCCGGCTCCAATGGTAGATGGAGATAGAATGTATGTTTATACGGGCCATGATGAGGACCACGCCAGTTTTTTCTGGATGGATGAATGGCGCGTTTATTCAAGTGCAGATATGGTTAACTGGACAGATCATGGCAGTCCATTGTCACAGTCTTCATTTGCTTGGGCAGATGGCCGTGCATGGGCAGCACAGACAATAAAACGCAATGGCAAATATTATTGGTATGTATGTGCACATTCTAAATTAAGTAATGCAATGGCTATTGGCGTAGCTGTAGGAGATAGTCCAGTTGGCCCTTTCAAAGATGCTATAGGCAAACCTCTAGCGGATGGCAACTGGGATTATATAGATCCTACTGTAATGATAGATGATGACGGTCAGGCTTATCTTTATTGGGGAAATCCAAGGGTATATTTCTGTAAACTTAATAAAGATATGATAAGTATTGATGGACAAGTTGAAAACATTCCGATGACAACCGAAGGTTTTGGTGGTCCAACATTCCGTGAAAGACAGAAAGGTGTGAAATATAAGGATTCTTATGTGGAAGGACCTTGGATTATGAAACGCAACAAACGTTATTATTTATTATATGCAGCAGGCGGAGTTCCTGAGCATATATCATATTCGATAGCTAAAAAGCCACGTGGTCCATGGAAGTATATGGGAGAGGTAATGCCTTTGTCTAATACTAATAGTTTTACTAATCATTGCGGCGTGGCAGATTTCAAAGGACATTCTTATTTTTTTTATCATACAGGAAAACTTCCTAATGGAGGCGGATTTGATAGAAGTGTAGCCATAGAGGAATTTAAATATAACCCAGATGGAACATTTCCTACAATATTACCAACAGATAAAGGTGCAGATCCAATAGCTACACTTAATCCAAAAGAGAGGGTTGAAGCAGAGACTATGGCTTTTTCAAAAGGTGTTAAAGTAGAATCAAACGATGAAACAGGAGTTTATGTTAGTGATATTCATAGTGGCGACTCTATCGTAGTAAGAGTCTTAGATTTTGGTACAGTATCTCCAACTTCTTTTTCAGCAAGAGTGGCAAGCGCATTGCAAGGTGGAAAAATGGAGGTGCATTCAGATGCCCCTAATGGTCCATTACTGTGTACAGTTACTGTTCCTCATACAGGTGGTTGGGAAAAGTGGCAGACTGTGAATGTAGATCTTAACCAAAAGATTGAAGGTGTTCATAATTTGTATTTCCTTTTCCGCGGAAATCAAGGCGCAAAATTATTTAATTTTGATTGGTGGCAATTTCAGTAACAGTTAGCATATTAAAATAATTTGTTAATGTGAATATTATGAATGAATCACCGTACAAAGATAATTAATATTATTTATAATTAAGACAATGAAAAAAGCATTACTAATATTTTCTGTTTGTTCAATGATCAGTGCAGATATCTGTGCTCAGCATCCAATAATAACAACAAAGTATACGGCAGATCCTGCCCCAATGGTTTATAAAGATACTGTATATCTTTATACTACACATGATGAGGATAACGCAGACAATTTTTTGATGAAAGACTGGTTGCTTTATAGTTCAACTGATATGGTAAACTGGACAGATCATGGAGCTGTAGCCTCTTTAAAAAGTTTTAGTTGGGTTACTAAAGATAATGGAGCCTGGGCAGAACAGGTTGTGGAAAGGAATGGTAAGTTTTATATGTATTGTCCTATTCATGGAAATGGAATAGGCGTACTAGTTGCTAATACACCATATGGACCATTCAAAGACCCAATAGGAAAACCTTTAGTATGGCAGAAAGAGAATTGGAACGATATAGATCCTACTGTATATATTGATGACGATGGTCAAGCATATATGTATTGGGGAAATCCAGATCCATATTATGTAAAACTTAATAAAGATATGATTTCATATTCAGGAGAAATACATAAGGTGGCTCGTCCTGAACATTATCAGGAAGGTCCTTGGTTCTATAAGCGTAAAGGCAAGTACTATCTTGCATTTGCATCAACTTGCTGTCCTGAAGGTATTGGATATGCAATGAGTAAAGGACCGGAAGGACCTTGGACAACAAAAGGATATATAATGGCTCCAACAGATAAGAGTAGGGGTAATCATCCTGGCATTATGGATTACAAAGGAAAATCATATGTATTTGGACTTAATTATGATCTAATGCATATTACGACTACAATGGAGCATCATGAACGTCGTTCTGTTTCTGTAGCACAAATGAATTATAGACCGGACGGAACAATAGAGGAAGTTCCATATTGGTCAAAAGAAGGAGTAAAACAAGTACAATATTTGAATCCTTATAAAAGGGTTGAGGCTGAGACTATGGCATGGGGTCATGGTGTAAAGACCTGTAATGAGAATGGTAGAGGAATAGTTGTAAATAACATCAATAATGGAGATTATATTTTAGTTAAAGGTGTAAATTTCAGTAAAGGTGGAAAAACATTCCAGATAGCAGCCAATGCAATAGAAGGTGGCTCAATTGAATTACGAGTTGATAGTCTGAATGGAACAATACTTGGAAACTGTAATATATCAAAAAATGATAATCATTGGAAGATATACCAGACTCAAATAAAGAAGTGCTTTTCAGTGCATAATTTATACCTTATATTCAAAGGTGTTGATAATAAAGAATTGTTCAGCTTAGACTATTGGAAAATTAATAAATAGTAATATATTTAGATCATAGTATGAAAACTATTAATAAGTCGTACTGCATAAATATAATAAGGGCCTTCTGTATAGTTGTCTCTATGTTGTTCTCTCTTAATGCCAGTTCCTCAACTGTTTACACGTGCAAAGGTAATACGTTAGTATATCATTTGAGTGGAGGCGACTTATATCTAAAGTTACTTTCAGATAATGCAGTAAGAGTTCGTTATATGTATAAAGAATCTCAGTCTTTACCAGACTGGGTTTATACAACTGAATCATCTAATATTCCAAAATATCAAATTGAAGAAAGTAACAATAGCCTTATTGTAAATCTAAAAGATTTATCACTAAAAGTGCAAAAAGGCACGGGAAAAATTTCTTTCTTTGATAAGAATGGTCATAATTTATTAGCAGAGTCAGACCGGACGCTTACTCCAAGTGCTTGTTATGGTTTTAATAATTATGTTGCTAAAGGAAGTTTTGTGTCATCTCCAGATGAATTTATTTATGGACTTGGTCAATTTCAGGATGGCTATCTTAATGTTAAAGGACTAACTCGTCGCCTAACACAGGTTAATACTCAGATATCATTACCTCTTATTATTTCGAATAAAGGTTACGGAATTCTTTGGAATAATTATGGACTAACAGATTTCAACCCTGCAGATAGTTGTGTGACTCTTCAGAAAACAGCTGTTTCAGGTGATAGTCAGGCTGTTAATATAACAACAGCAGAAGGTAATGGTCGAGAAATACGTCAAAGTAATGAATTCGATGCTGTTCTGGATATAAAACAATCTGGTAAGTATGCATTGATGCTTGATGTAGGTCAGAAAATGGCTAGGAAACATTCCTTAGTTATTGATGGTAAAAAAGTTATCGACTTCCAAAACTTTTGGTTACCTCCTACAGCATCTGTAATTGTTTCTCTTAATGCAGGTAAACATAAATTACATGCCATACTTTCAAATAATGACCAGCCTAAAGTTTACTACAGAATTGTAGACAATACTACTACTTTCCGTTCTCCTGTTGCGCAATCAGTCGATTATACGGTGTTTGTCGGAAAACCAGATGATGTTATATCATCATATCGTAAGCAAACAGGTGAATCTCCAATGATGCCACTTTGGTCTTTAGGATACATTCATTGTCGTGAACGTTTCCATTCGCAGGATGAGATACTCCAAACAGCAAACCGTTTTCATAAAGAAAAATTTCCAATTGATGTGATCGTTCAAGACTGGCAATATTGGGGTAAATATGGATGGAATGCCATGAAGTTTGATGAAGAGTTTTATCCTAATCCTAAAGTGATGGTTGATAGTCTTCACAGAATGGATATTAAATTTATGCTTTCTGTATGGTCTAAAGTAGACCCATCTACTGTTGTTGGAACTGAAATGCAAAAAAAAGGATATTTCATACCAAATACTACTTGGGTTGACTTCTTTAATCCGGATGCAGCATCATTTTATTGGACTAATTTCAGTAATAAATTGTTGAAGCCATATGGTATTGATGCATGGTGGCAGGATGCCACAGAACCCGAGAATGACGATTTAGCCGGTCGTAAAGTTATGAATGGTAAATATCCAGGCGAGTACTTTAGAAATGTGTATCCATTATTGGTAAATAAAACTGTATATGAAGGTTGTCGAAAAGATGAACCGGATAAGCGTACCATGATTCTTACACGTTGTGCTTTCCCTGGTATACAGCGCTATGGAGTAGCAACATGGTCTGGAGATATTGGCAATGATTTTGAGACTTTGCGCAGGCAAATAACAGCAGGACTTGGGCAAATGTCAGCAGGACTTCCATGGTGGACTTATGATGCAGGAGGATTTTTCCGGCCTTCTAATCAATATACAGATACACTTTATCAAGAACGTTTTATGCGTTGGATGCAGACATCAGTCTTTCTTCCTTTAATGCGTGTACATGGATACATGACGAATACAGAATTCTGGAACTACAGTAAACAGGTAGTGGATGATGCACACATGTGTCTTGATATGCGTTATCGTTTACTTCCATACATATATTCAAATGCAGCTGCAGTGTCTATGCAAGGATCAACTCTAATGAGACCTTTGGTTATGGACTTCTATTATGATAAATTAGCTTTGAGTCAGAAATACGAATATATGTTCGGTAAGTCATTATTGATTGCACCTATCTTGGAACAAGGTGTCAAAGAATGGTCTGTATATCTTCCTTCGAAAGAAAAGTGGTATGACTTTTGGACAAATGAACCATATATAGGAGGAAAAACTTATTTAGTAAAAACTGATACAAAGAAAATTCCTGTATATGCAAAAGCAGGTTCTATTATTCCATTGTGTTTAGCCGAAAAAGATTCTAAATTATCCTTGCATTCTTCATGGGAAATACGTATCTTTGTAGGAGCTGACGGCATTTTTAAAGTATACGAAGACGATGGAACAACTTATAATTACGAAAAAGGTGCCTATTCTACATATGGTATATCATGGAATGATAAACAGCATACTTTGATTATAGGTCCACGCAAAGGCTATTTTAAAGGTATGTGCCAAAATCGTAAATTGAAACTGGTATGTATAAATGGCAAAGACAGTAATTTACAAAATGCAAAAACTGTTATGTATGAAGGGAAAAAAATAACAGTTAGATTTTAATAGTATAATAATAAATAAGATATATATGAAAAAGACGATTCTCTTTATAGGTTATGTCCTCTTCTCTTTAGGAACAGTTTCTGCTTATGGTAATGATAACGTTATAAAAAGCCCAGATGGAAAAATAAGCGTTACTGTAACTGATGATAATGGAAAACCACAATATTCGGTTATGTATGGTGATAAAGAGTTTATTCAACCGTCACAATTGGGAATAGTTACTAACTATGGTGATTATTCAAAGGATCTTCATCTTAAAGATGTTACTACCAGACAAGTCGAAGATGATTATTCTGTGGCTAATATTAAGCAAAGCCATGTTCATTATTTAGCAAGCGAAGCTGTCTATAAGTATTACCGTGATTCTACAAATGTATTGGATATCGTATTCCGGGTAAGTAATCGTGATGTAGCTTTCAGATATATATTACATCAGGCCGGTGCCAGATTGAGTTGCACAATAACGAAAGAGACAACACAGTTTAAACCTGTTGACGGTACTACTACATTCTTATGCCCACAGGCAAAACCGATGGGTGGCTTTGCAGGTACATCACCAAGTTATGAGACATCATATACTGTTGATGAAGCTATGGGAAAGAACGGCTGGGGAGAAGGATATACATTCCCCTGTCTCTTTAAGAATAATAATGCCGGTTGGATGCTAATATCAGAGACTGGTGTTGATGGCGGCTATTGCGCAAGTAGACTAATAGGACAGACTGATGGAACCTATAATATAGGTTTTCCACAGAGTGGTGAATGTAATGGTAACGGAATGGTTTCGCCGGGAATGGCACTTCCAGGAGCAACTCCATGGAGAACAATAACCCTAGGTTCAACACTTTCAAATATAGTAGAAACTACAGTACCATTTGACCTCGTTAGTCAGAAATATGAGCCATCTAAGTCTTATACATATGGCAAAGGTTCTTGGAGTTGGATTATTGGAATGGATCCAAGTTGCAATTATAACGAGCAGAAACGTTATATTGATTTTTCTGCAGCTATGGGATATCAGTCAGTACTAATTGATGCACTTTGGGATACTCAGATAGGAAGAGACAAAATAGCAGATCTGGCAAAATATGGTGCAGAAAAAGGAGTCTCATTATATCTTTGGTATAATTCCAATGGATATTGGAACGATGCACCGCAGTCACCACGTGGTATTATGAACGATCCTATATTGAGACGTAAAGAGATGAAGTGGATGCAATCTATAGGTATAAAAGGAATAAAAGTAGATTTCTTTGCTGGAGACAAACAGATAATGATGCATCTTTATGAGTCAATATTATGTGATGCCAATGATTATGGGCTAGAAGTTATATTCCATGGTTGTACTATTCCTAGAGGGTGGGAGCGCATGTATCCTAATTATGTAGCGAGTGAAGCTGTATTGGCCAGTGAAAATCTTCATTTCTCTCAAGATTTCTGTAATCATGAAGCCGTAAATGCTTGTCTATATCCATTTATACGTAATACAATAGGTAGCATGGATTTTGGTGGAAGTGCACTTAATAAGCATTATAGTTCAGACAACAAGAGTGGTACTCACAGAGTAACTTCGGATGTATATGCTTTGGCTACAGCTGTTTTATTCCAAAGTGCAGTTCAACATTTTGCTCTGGCTCCTAATAATATCACTGATGCACCTGCATGGGCAATAGACTTTATGAAGAACGTTCCATCAACATGGGATGAAGTTAAATATATAGATGGTTATCCAGGCAAATATATTGTATTGGCAAGAAGACACGGAAATCAATGGTTTCTGGCAGGCGTAAATGCAGAGAATAAAACACTTAAATTGACATTGAATGTTCCAATGCTATCTAATGCCAAATCTTTTATGATGTATACTGATGATGCTTCATTAAAAGGCAGTGTAAAAACCTTTAACCGAAAAGGTCTTAAAAAACTCACAATATCAATACCTTGTAATGGCGGATTTGTTATAAAGGATATTGAAACGCGCGAAAATAAATAATGAGATGAAAAAATATACATTATCATTACTGTTTCTACTTATATGCTGCTTGGTTTGCAGTCAGCCTAAAGGCAAAGTGCTATTTACAAAGATGCCATGTACTATGCTTAAAGGAATATCAGAACGTGATTACACATTATATCTGCCTCCGGGCTACAATAATAATACGGCCAAATATCCTGTTCTGTATCTTCTTCATGGTGGCGGGTGCAGCAATACAGACTGGGCTACAGAGGGACGTTTAGGTAATGTAGCAGACAGTTTGATAAATAATGATATCATACTGCCAATGATAATAGTATGTCCAGAAGCCAATAAAAATAATATGATATGGTTTAACGCTCCCAATTGGACATACGAAGACTTTTTCTTCAAAGAGTTTATCCCTTATATTGAGTCTCATTACAGAACCTACACCGATAAGGCATGTAGGTCTGTAGCCGGTTTCTCGATGGGAGGGGGAGCCTCGATAGTATATGGAGTGCATCATCCGGAACTGTTTAACATGGTATATGGAATGAGCTGTTATTTAAGGCGTCAACCTTTAGATTTCCTAAAGAATGATCCGTCCGGTGAATGGCGTCAAAAGATTGTTGAAGACAACAATCCCATAAAGACAGTATCAAATTGTTCTGAATACGATGCCAAAAGGTATAATACTGTTCGTTGGTTTGTAGACTGTGGTGATGATGATTTTACTTTAGAGGCCAATATGGATCTTATAAAAGCCTTTCGCAGCCATGGTATAAAGTATCAGTTTAGAGTAAAAGAAGGTAATCATAATTGGGATTATTGGCGTCCAGCTCTTATCGAAGCAATTAAAAACGCATTTGTTACAAACAATTAATAATCAAAAGACATGAAAAAGTATTTATTATTTAATTTATGTATTCTGTTTTCTGCCGCAACGTTTTCACAGACACCAGCAGAAACTAATATTAACAAATCGGGCTATCCAAAGATTATGCCCGACAACAGTGTCGAATTTAGTATTAAAGCACCTGAAGCTCATAAAATTCAAGTGGATTTGGGACAAAAGTTTGACATGGTTAAGAGTGCTGATGGCATTTGGACTGTTACCACTACACCTCAAAGTCCAAGCATACATTATTACAGTCTTATCGTAGACGGTCTGTCTGTTGCCGATCCTTCAAGCGAATCTTTTTACGGGTGTGGTCGTATGATGAGTTGTATAGAAATTCCTTATGTGAAACAAGATACACGTTTTCAGGTTCAAAATGTGGCACATGGAGATATACGTATTGTAAGATACTATTCTAATGTGACTAAGAGCTGGAGAGTAATGTATATATATACCCCTGCAGGATATGATAAGAATATGGATAAGAAATATCCTGTAATCTATATAATGCATGGAGGAGGTGAGGATGCCCGTGGATGGGTTCAACAAGGACGTTCTGATATCATACTTGATAATCTTATTGCAGAAGGCAAGGCGAAACCGATGATGCTTGTAAGCTTTGATGCTAATGTTGGGGGATTTGATAATGTAAAATCAGAAATACTTGATAATGTAATCCCATTTGTTGAAAATAATTTCAAGGCAGATGCTTCTGCAGACAGCAGAGCTCTGGCCGGTTTATCAATGGGAGGCATGTATACTCTGTATGTAGGAGTACCCAATACAGATAAATTCCATCATTTAGGAGTATTCAGTTCTGGTTGGTTTGCCCAGAGAACATCATTTATGAGTGCTGATAAAGAACGCGATGCTAACTATTCGTATATGGATAATAACTCATCATTAATGAATAATAATCTTAAGAATTTCTTTATAACCATAGGAGGTAAAGAAGACATTGCTTATGGAAATTGCCAGATAATGATGCAACATCTAAACAAGGCCGGTATTAAGTTTGAATACTTTGATTCAAAAGCAGGTGGACATACTTGGCCTGTATGGAGAGAGGACTTATACCTTTTTGCACAGAAGATTTTTAAATAGGAAAAATACGAATAATGTAAACAGTAAAATGTTTACGTTATTCGTATAACTATTCTTGTCTGATTGATGTATTGCTGAAATCAAAACATTATGTACTGTTTCTATAGAGTTAATTAAATTGAATCTAATGAAAAAGATCACGATATTATTAGTGTTTCTTACGATGCTGACTGTTGTTGGAGCTAAAAATATTAGAACGATAAATAATCCTTCGTTTACCGTTAGTTCTACGTATATGTTTCAAATAGAAAAGGTCGACATCAAGAAGGAGTCTACTGTATTACATTGTGTTTCTTATAATCATCCAGGATGGTGGTTTAAGATCGCTTCTAGTAGTTATCTTTTGGCTGATGGTAAAAAAATAAAAGTTAATAGCGCAGAAGGTATAAAGATGGATACCAATATTACCGTTGATTCTACAAGGCAATGTCGTTATTCCCTTATATTTCCCGCCATTTCTGCAAAAACAAATAGTATAGATTTTTTAGAAGGAGATTTTGATGGTGCATTTCAGATCTTTGGTATTAATCTCAAAAATAAAAAACTGCTTTATGACAGTAAAGCGATACCTGAAATGGTACGTAAGGCAGCGATGCATCCATTAGATGATAACAAACTGTTACCAATGCCTAAATGGGAAAATGGTTCTGCAACTGTTAGGGGTAAACTTGTTGGCTACAATCCTCATATGAGGTCGAAAATAGAGATTTTTCCGGAATGTCCGCTCGACTTAAATACTGCATCTATAAAATCAACAATTTCTGATGACGGTTCATTTTCAGCTGTTGTTCCTCTATATGCATCTCATCAGGCAGTATATATTCAGATAGGTGACTATTCTGTTTCAATAATATTGGAAAATGGTAAAGAATGTGACTTATATGTCGATTTGGTGAAAAGCAGTCATTATATTACAGACCGAATTAAAGAAGTTGATAGTTATAGAGATGAAAATGAGTGTGCTTTTATATATTTCTCAGGCGCAATGTCAGATGTTAATAATCAGATAACAAAACCAGATGTTTGTGATTTGAAATCTTTATCTCGTAATATGCCAAAGCCCGAAAGGGATAATCTTACATCAGAGGAATATCGTGATGTTATATTTAAATGTATGGAGAAAAATCTATGTACATTGGATTCTCTTCATCTCATCACATCTGCACGCCAATATATGACATCTTTAATAAAGAGCAACACAGCAATTAATATTCTGTATCCTTCATGGTCTTATATAAAAATAAATCCAAATGATCGTATGGCTCATCGTAGTAATGACGTAATGAAGAGTATTAGTAAACTTTACTTGAATAATATGATGTTGGCGTATACCGGGAGGTTTAGTACTCTTTCAAATTATGTGGATTGTGCTATTGGACTAGACACTGTTGCTGTAAAAACGTTTAATTTTAGCTCAAAAAAGATGGAAGAAAATGGCTCAACTTTCGAACAAATAAATGAATATAAAAGAAAATATAGAAAAGAATATGCTGCTAGCATTCTTGGCACTTCTTCAGGACCTGTTTTCGATGTAATAGAAGGACAATATTTCTCAGATATACTAGATTCGTATAGCCCATTCAATGATAAGCAGTTAGTTGAGCTGAACTCTATGGACAACGATGTGATAAAGAACTATTTTCTTAAAAAGAATAATGAATTAAAGGTACTTCTCGAAAAGAGAAAGAATAATAAAAATTATATTATACATACTGAAAAATATAATAGTGGAGAAGATTTCCTTGCCCAAATTGAAAAGACTTATGAAGGTAAGGTTGTGATGATTGACCTATGGGGAACATGGTGTGGAGCTTGTCGTAGCTCAATAAAATACTTTGAGCCATATAAATCAGAATTGAATAAAAAAGGTGTCGTATTTGTTTATGTAACAGACGATAAATCTCCTGAAGGGGCATGGCACAATATGTGTGGTGGTATCAGTGGTGAACATTACCGTTTGAGCAGTAAACAAACACATGAAATCTTTGAAAAGTTTAAGTTTTTTGGCTGGCCATCATATATTATAAAAGACAAAACCGGAAAATACATCTATAGTCAAACTGGAGCTATATTTGAAAATTCTATAGTTGATAAATTAGAAAATGCTTTAAAGATTTAAAATAACAAATAACATGAAAAAAATCGTTTTATCATTATTGGCCATCACTTTTATTCCGATGACTATGTGCGCCCAAATACCGGCCGACACACAACTGTCTATAACAGCAGAACCTGGAAATGATTTTCCACGAATAGACAAAAACAATTGTGCTTATTTTAGTCTGCGTGCACCAGAAGCTAATAAAGTCGTTGTTGATTGCTGTGGTAAAAAGTATGACATGCTAAGAGACAGCACAGGACTATGGACTGTTAAGACCAATCCTCTAGTTGTAGGTTTCCATTATTACTTTTTCTTTGTAGACGGAGTACAGGTAACCGATCCTGCTACTGATACGTATTTTGGTTGCTGTCGCCAGTCTAGTGGTATTGAGATACCTGAGGGTGTTGAAGGCAATTATTATCGTCCACAGCAAGGCGTTGCACACGGACAAGTACGCTCAGTTCAGTATTATTCTAAAGCAAAAGGTGAGTGGCGCCGTGCAATGGTATACACACCTGCAGAATACGAAACTAATAATACCAAACGCTATCCTGTACTCTATCTTCAGCATGGTATGGGCGAAGACGAAACAGGATGGTCAAAACAAGGCTTTATGCAGAATATTATGGACAACATGATATCAGAAGGTAAAGCTGTGCCTATGATCGTGGTTATGGAGAGCGGCGATGTTAAACAACCTTTTAATTATGCACGAGGTGGTAGTAACAATGTTGGTCAAAGTTCATATGGCGCTTCATTCTACAAAGTTATGCTTAATGATCTTATCCCAACAATAGAAAAGACTTTCCGCACTCAGACTGATCGTAATCATAGAGCAATGGCCGGACTTTCTTGGGGTGGACATCAGACATTTGATGTAACTCTTAATCATCTTGATAAGTTCTCATACATAGGAGCTTTCAGTGGAGCTATCTTTGGTTTGGATGTAAACAAGAGCTATGATGGTATATTATCTCGCTCAGCAGAATTCAATAATAAGGTACATTACTTATTCCTAGGTTGTGGAAGTGAAGAAAATATTGGTACAGCAGCTTTAGCAGAAAATTTAAAGAAAGCTGGTATCAAATATCATTATTTCGTTTCACCGGGAACTGCTCACGAATGGCTTACATGGCGCAGATGCCTTAAGCAATTTGTTTGCAATATATTTAAAGGGGAAAAATAAACTATTTATTAAGACATCCGTATTTAACGGATGTCTTTTTTTATTACTTATTTAAGGTAACTATTCATTGTTGTTATCATTGTGAACTTTTCTGATATTATGATAAGTAAGCGTGATATCAATATACTTATAATGATAAGTATCCTTTTTATTTTACTGATGACTAGTATAAGTTGAAATAATATCATGTTAATGACTTTTTGGTGAAAAAAACAAACAAAATAATTATGAAAATTGAATATAAATTATTAGTTTTGCCAGAGTAAATAACCAATACAGATATTAAAATGAAACAACAGATATTATTCAGATATAATCAAATTAAAATCAAAGACTTATTACTACTTATTTGTATTTTACAATCATCATAGATTTCTGCTGTAAATATGGCGTTTGTTTTGTATGGATAATGGTCATATTTAAGAAAAGAATATAATCATGCGATAACGCTTTTCAACAACAAAATAATTATTAATCATGAAAATAAGACATTACCTTAAATTTGTATTCATCCTTATTACAGCAATACTATTTACATCCTGTAAGAAGACTGTTCATATTGATAATACTCTGACGGAATTACCCCCAATATTCCCTGATTATAAAAATGTAACTATACCACCTGATTTAGCTCCATTACACTTTGAATTACTTGATAATTCGAAATATGATGATGCATGTGCTATATTTAAAGCCGGGAATATTGAAATAACAGTAAGCGAAGAAGGAAAACAGTTTAAGATCAGCAAAACCAAATGGAATAAACTTCAAAAACAAAGCAAGACAATATCTGTAATAATAGCCGTAAAGAAAGCAAATAAATGGATTGCATACGCTCCATTTCATTTCTTTATATCAAAGGATGCTATTGATGGATATATAGCATACCGTTTGATAGAGCCTGGTTATGAAAGATGGTCTGAAATGGGAATATACCAAAGATGCCTTAGAAATTATGATGAGAAAGCAATAATAACAAACAAAGCGACGGGGCACAATTGTATGAATTGTCATTCGTTCTGCAAGCAATCGCCAGATAGAATGTTATTTCACATGCGTAAAGATTTTGGTGGTACTTATATTATTAATGGCAATGATATAGAAAAACTTAACACGAAGACAAATAAGACAATTTCACCATTGGTATATCCATCTTGGCATCCATCGGGCAATTATGTAGCTTTCTCGGTTAATACTACAAAACAAATGTTCCATACAACTAATCGGAATCGCGTTGAAGTTTTTGATTGCGCATCAGATGTTGTTGTTTATGATGTCAATAAGCATGAGATTGTTACATCTCCTTTATTATCATCCAAGACATCTTTTGAAACATTTCCAACATTCTCTGCAGATGGCAATACCTTATATTTCTGTACTGCTGACAGCATGAATATTCCTGCTGATTATGACAAAGTTAAATATAGTATCTGTTCAATATCATTTAATCAGAAAACAAGGCAATTCGGGAATAGAATAGATACAATTTTTAATGCAAAAACTAAAAATAAAAGTGCTTCATTCCCTAGAGTATCACCTGATGGCAGATTTCTGATGTTTACACTTTCCAATTATGGAAACTTCTCTATATGGCATAGAGAGGCAAACTTATGTATGATAGATCTGCGTACAGGCAAGGACATTAACATAGATGCTCTGAACAGTAATGAAGCAGAAAGTTATCATTCGTGGAGTAGTAATAGTCGCTGGGTCATATTCAGCAGCAGAAGAATTGACGGTCTTTATACTCGTCCATTTATAGCTCATATTAATAACAATGGTAAGGTTTCGAAGCCATTCTTACTTCCACAAGATGATATTAATTATTATAATTTATTACAGAAATCATATAATATACCCGAGTTTGTAAAAGGATCTGTAAAAATAAATTCATATCTAATAATGAAAGAGGCCCGATACGGAAACTTAATAAGCGTAAAAGCCCTCTAAACCTACAATTTAACACAAAAAGTAACTAATTTTAACAAGTTGTTACATAGGATAAAGTATATGTTACATTATCGTTGCAAATATTTTGAGATAAATTATAAATTTGCAACCGTGTAACACTAATTAACCGATCTAATACCGAATTAAAAGTTCCTATTTAACAAAATAACGTTTAAAATTAATTTTAATTTTTATCTATGAAATGCATTAATTTAAAAAAGTCTATGGGGCTATTGTTAATTTTTATGATGATACCTCTATGGGCAATGTCCCAAAACGTCACAGTTATGGGTAGTGTAAATGAAGCTGGCGGTGACGCTCTTCCGGGAGTAAGTATCAAGCAAGTTGGAACATCAAATGGAACTATTACCGATCTTGACGGTAATTATAAAATTACAGTTCCACCAAATGCAAAACTTGTATTCTCTTTTATAGGCTACCGACCAGAAACAATTTCTGTCGGAGGTAAATCCAAAATAAATGTTATCTTAAAAGAAGACAGTAAGACATTGGATGAATTGGTAGTTGTAGGTTATGGTACAATGAGGAAAAGTGACATATCTGGTTCTGTTGCTACAGTCGACCGTGACGCTATGCTGAAGAAGGCTCCAACGAATATTGGTCAGGCTCTTCAGGGTGCAGCAGCAGGTGTGCTGGTTACACAGAATGACGGTACTCCTGATGGTTTCGCAGCAGTACGTATCCGTGGTATCGGAACTATTAATGGTTCTGCAGACCCTCTCTATGTGGTAGATGGTGTACAGGTTGGTACAGATGCTAGTTTCCTTAATCCAGCTGATATCGAGAAGATCGAGGTTCTAAAGGATGCTTCTGCAACTGCTATTTATGGTTCTGCTGGTGCTAATGGTGTGATTATGGTTACGACACGTCAAGGAACTAAGGGCCATACACAAATACAAGTAACAGCAGACTTTGGTGTTCAGACTCTGCCTAATGAATTAAAGACTCTTGGCATTGATGAGTTCGCTTCTTCAGTTCGTGAGGCAAAAGCTAATGATGGTGCAGGTATCTATAATAACATATGGGATCAGAAGTATGATGGCAAACGTAATTATATTGACTGGCAGAAAGAAATGACACATGCAGCTGTCAAACAGCAGTATGGTATTACAGCATCTGGTGGTAACGATAAGAGTCAGTATAACTTTTCTTTAGGTTACCTAGACAACGACGGTTTGGTCGTTAACTCAAACTACAATCGTCTATCAGCTCGCGCTAACGTAAATGTTCAGCCTGTTAAGTGGTTGAAATTTGGCGGAGATATGAACTTTGTTCATACAGAGGCACATGGTTCAAATGCAGGTTTCAATAACAACGGTAACCTATCTTCACTTCGTGATTTGGCTTACTGGACTCCTACACTTGATTATCTTGTTAACAATGCAGCTAACGGTACTTATGTAGGTGTCAACTTGGTTAACCCTGATGGATCTTATGGTTGTGGCTATCTTGGAACATCAGATGGTTGGGAAGGTATGACAAAAAATTCTGCTAACCCATACGCATCTCAGATGGAGAAAACGAACCAGATAAACCGCGGAAACAGGATGTTCCTCAGTGCATTTTTTGATATCGAATTCATGAAAGGATTAAATTTGCACTCTATCGCATCTTACACTGTAAATACATTTGAAGGAGGAGACTTCACCGGTGGTTCTAAGCGCTATAACTATATAAATGGTAATCTAACAGAAATGGACCTTTCTGCTGCAGGTGTTGATAATCGTTATTCTTTCAGTTTGAATCAGAATCATGGCAACAATCTCGGAATTGAGACCTATCTTACATATAATTGGAAAACAAGTTTCAACGATTTAACTTTGATGGTAGGTAACTCAGTAAGCAAATACTATGGTTCTTATGTTAGCGCAAATGCTAATACATTCGCTTCACCAGATAACCGCGTGATGAGTCTTTCTATAAATCCATCTTCTCGTGAGGGTAATGGCGGATTCAATGCAGACTCTCGTACTATTTCATACTATGGTCGTGCTATTTACAATCTCTTTGATCGTTACATTTTCACAGGTACTGTCCGTCGTGATGGTTCTTCTAACTTTGGTGCCGGCAACCGTTGGGGTACTTTTCCATCTGCAGCTTTGGCTTGGCGTATTTCTGAAGAGCCATTTATGAAAGACGTTAAGATAATAAACAACTTGAAACTCCGTATTGGTTGGGGTCAGACTGGTAACGCCGGTAACATGGCAGGTAGAGCTGTACCAGCTTTAAGCACTAGCGACGTTAACTATAATGTTTATTCACAAGGAGGTACAATGGGCATAAGTGGTAATCGTACTGTATCATCTGGCTTTAAGCAACTTCTCGTAGATACAAACTTAAAGTGGGAAACTAATGAGCAGACTAATATAGGTGTTGATTTCGGAATTTTGAATGGAGATTTGAATATTACTCTTGATTACTTTATCCGTAAGTCTAAGAACCTTCTTATTGACCAACAGATACGTCCTTCCACAGGTTACACATCTATTTATACTAACTATGGTGAAATAGACAACCACGGCTTGGAGTTTAACCTGACATACAACAAGCGTCTAAACAAAGATTGGTCAATCAATGCAACATTGAATGGTTCATCTTTGAAGAACAAAGTTAAAAATATGGGTTATCCATTATATTCTACTAATGATGGTGGCACTGGTAATGGTAACGTAGGTGCAGTAGGTGCTGCTGCTTCATTCTATTGGGGTGGTCACTCAATCTGTATGAATGGTGAAGCTGTAGGTTCATTCTATGGATATAAAGTAGCGGGCATTTGGAAAAATCAAGCTGAAATTGATGCAGCTAATGCAGCAGCAAAAGCAAAAAATTTTAATGCATACGATGCCATATCAGCTTCTTACGCTCCTGGAGACTTCAAATATGAGGATGTCAACGGTGATGGTCATGTTGATGCAAACGATAGGGTAATCTTAGGCAATGGTATTCCAAAATTAAATTATGGCATTTCACTTGGTGCTACATACAAAAATTGGGATTTCAGTATGTATATGTATGGTGTACTAGGCCAGCAGATACTATCATATTCAGCAATGCGTCTTTCTACTGTTTTCTCTGCAGATGACCAAACATTCCCTAATATATTAAAAGACAGTTATGATAGGGTTTGGCGCAGTGGCAATGAAGCTAATGCGACACTTCCTCGTCTAACAGTACTTGATAACAACCACAATGTACGTTGTAGTGATGCATGGGTTAAAAATGGTGATTTCTTAAGATTAAGTAATTTTCAGATTGGCTACACATTACCTAATATGATTATAAATAAAATCGGTATTACAAAAGCCCGTGTTTATGCAGCAGTTCAGAACCTATTAACAATCTCTGGTTATAACAAGTATGGAGACCCTGAGTGTGGCCAGAACAGCGTGCTTTTCTCTGGTCTTGACTCAGGTCGTTATCCAATGCCACGTATATTTATGTTTGGCTTAAATGTTACATTCTAATTATTAATTAAAGACAATATGAAAAACTTAAATAAAGCATATATAGTTGCAGGTTCATTTGCTATTTTTGCATTTACCTCTTGTAACAATGACAATTTTTTGGATGTTACGCAGTACGATAAGGATCCAAGTCACATTCTGTACGAAACTGATGCCAATGCTATATCTGGTATGAATGGCGTGTATGATTTGATGCAACCTGATGAAGATGGTAACGGTGATGGAGACTGGGGCTTCAAACCAAACTTATTTACAGGTTGCCATCCAACAATGGATACACAAGCTACTGCTTGGGATAAAAACTGGAACATCCAGAAATGGGGTCCAGATAGCAAAGAGTTACTTGATGGTTGGAAGCAGTGTTATATGGGTATCTCACGTGCCAACGACTTCCTAGCCGGTTTGGAGACAGCTGATAAATTGACTCCTAGTGTTAAAACGACTCTTGAAGGCGAAGGTAGAGCAGCTCGTGCTTTTTTCTATAACTGGTTGGCTACAACGTTTGGGCGTGTTCCTATGTTAGCTACTGGTGAAACATATCAAAATACTCCACAGAAGGCACGTGCAAAGACATATCAGGATATGTGGGACTTTATCATTGCTGACCTTGAGGCTGCAGTTCCATTGCTAGATTGGACTCCTCTAAATAGTCAATACGGACGTTGCACTAAAGGCATGGCTCTGACATACTTAGGCGATGCATACATGTGGAAGGCATATCGTTGTCCTGAAACTCAGAAAGAATCAATCACAAAAGCTGCTGCCGCTTATAAGCAAGTTCTTGATAAAGGCCCATATCAGCTGAACCGTTCTTTTACAACTCTATGGGATGTAAATGGAGTTTGGGATAAGGAAGCTATTTGGGAAGAAGTTCTTGATGCAGGGTCTGATTGGGGTACAAATGATAACTCTAAACGCACATCAACCATGTTTACAAAATACTATTCTGCATGTCCTGAAAATGGTGGCTGGGGATCATTATTCCTCTCTTGGGAATGGTATTCAAGCTATGAAAAGGGTGATAAGCGCCGTGACGGTTCTTGCTGTACAGGTAAAATTCATAATGCAGCAGATTATGAGAGCTATTTCCCAGGTATCACCCAAAGCCCGACTTATGGTCGTAATCCTTATACTCAGCAGAATGTAGGTAATGGAACAGCTGATAGCAAGACATTAAACTTCCATTTCTATAATGGTGAGTATGCTCCTTCAATTTGGAGTATAAAGTTCTGGCGTAATGCACGTGCAGGATGGGATGGAGATACGTGGTGCCCAACTCAGATTTATTGGAAACGTCTTCCTAACGTAATGCTTGACTATGCTGAATGTCTGTTTATCCTCAACGGAGGTGATGATGCTACTGCATGGGGTTTGATTGATCAGTTACGTAACCGTGCATTCGGTAATCTTGAGGTTGGCCATGCAGATGAATTGAAAGCTAAGTACCTGCCGGGTATTCAATCTACTATAAAATTCTACGCTGATAAAGGCCAAGCTGATACAAAAATCCCGACTGCATACCCTATTCCTTTTGATACAACTTTAGTAAATGTAACTCCGGCTAAGGATTACTACACAGCGTTGAAGGCTAAAAAGGGATTTGCATCTGAAGTTTGGAAGGTAGCTGTAAATGAGGAACGTCGTAAAGAATTCAACTGCGAATGGTGTTTACGTCCTGATATGCAACGTTCAGGTTATATGGCTGATCATATTGAACATAACTATCCCAAACGCAACGAATCTGATTTGACAAATACACCTTGGTCAAACCGTACTTTCGATTATCAAGATAGTAAGATGGATATGCCTATACCTTCAGAAGAGATAATAAAGAATAAACTCTGTGACCAGAACCCTGGGTATTAAAATAACTCTTATTTAAAATAAATATGTATGAATACATATTAAAGTGGGGTATTGATTAAATTAGAAAGAAAGGGTGTGTTGTAATAATGCACCCTTTTTATCTAATAATAGTTCGACCTATATTATGACTATATAAATTTAAGTTCATACATTAGGAAAATTAGGTTAATGGAAAGGTCTGTCGTGATGACAGACCTTCTTATTTTAATTATTAATACAATCCTTTTTATTAATATTATATTTATCGACTATCAACTTAAATGATTTAGGCAATGATGGTAAGGCTTTTGTTCTATAATATCGCTTTATCATTGAATTAAATTTATCAATATCATTGATTAGTATGTACATAGAACCAAGATACTGTATAGTCGTTTTATGCTCTGGATTGTGATCTATTATATGTTTAAGATCATTATCTATCCCATATTGTCCACCGAAACAGTTCTCCGGAAAAATACATTTTCTTTTTAATCCCATAAAAGCATCTTTTTCTACAGCCTTGTCGTTATATAAAAACTGACGTTGCGACTCAGCCCAATTTCTATAGAATAAAGTGTTATCAAGAATTGATAAATACTTATCGGCTACTTTGTATGCTCCAAAAAGTATATTTGTCTGAGCAAGTCTTTGAAATGCGTATGTACTATTATTATCCATACTTTCATTAGCTTCGAAAGCCCAACGTTGGGACATAGCAATACATCCCATAGAGAAGTATTCGTCGCTTACAATCATTGCTACGGTCGGACTAGTGATTTCATCTGAGAGGTATATGCTAGCCAATCCTTCTTCATGATAGTCGAGTAAATGTTCTGCCAATTCACCTTTCTCTGCTAAAGCTATATTCAGACATATCTGATAAATATAGTTTGACATCTCAACATTATTACTTAACTGTATAATATTATCCCATTTGTGCATTCTAAGGTAATATGTAAATTGTTTAAAAGTCTCATCTTTTGGCCTATATACCAGCTTGTAAGTTGAACAACCAAAAACGAAGATTAATATAATCTGCAATATTTGAATTGTTTTAAAGGTTTTTGAGTTAAGGCTTTTATTATTTCTGAACAAAAGACATATAGTAAATATTATTATTAGAATTATCCAAGACTGATAAGCAAAAGATGGAGCATTTCCTGACTGATTAAAATAATAGTCTTGCAAAATAAAATTAATATAATCGCCTGAAAAACCAAGATGAGCACTTATCTGAGCCATCATACAGACAAGTAATATTGGCAATATGAAATAATAAGAACGACGTGTAGTCCGGAATAAACCAAATAAAAGAACATTAATCGAAAAAAGAGTAGCGATGGGACCTGCTAATATAAATAATGCAACAGAGAGTATTATGCAATAAACAATCTGAGCTTTTAATGACTTAATTCGCGTATAATAGTATAGAGCTAATATCATAAACATAAATGCAATAGTTCCAGCCATATGATAATTCACATTAGTTATTTGTATGAATAATAATGATATTGCCGGAATTATACCCAAATAAGAGATATGTAGATTTGGAATAATGTTATCTATAATCTTGCCTGTGAAAAAAGCTATTATTAAAAGAACCAAGGCTAATAAGAGTGCGCCACAATATGGGATGCAGAAAAATTGAATAAGGAAGTCTGCAGATAAAAAAGCAAATCCGCCAGGTTGCAGTAACACGCCCTTTATAAAAGATGATTCATAAAAGAATGTCTGCCATTGTTCCATATAGAAAAAATGGTATTGAGCCATTATCTGTAAGAAAACAAATAATAGCATGAAAACAACACTCCATGTGATTATGCGATTATATCGTTTTGCTAATAATAAAGTTTTCATGGTTAAGATATTTTATGGAACAAATTTACATATATCTTTCTAATTCCACAAATATTTGTTATGAAAGTTTCTCTATCATTAAATCAAAATTATTAATTTGATAATTATACTTTTGATAATCTAGAAGTTATTGTATAAGACAAAGTTCAGATTGCACATTATTGAATAAATTAAGCGTATAATTTCTACTTTTACATTCTAAAATTTCAAGCAATTTACATAATCTAATAGGTCTTAAATTAAACTATAATATGCCATGAAATTTAGATAAATATAATATGTCTTTATATTATGTTTTATTTTTAGGGAGGACAATCTTAATAATAATATGTAAGTAAAATTTCGTTTTGCTTTCAGCCACAACTTAATATGCTGATTTTCAGTCTGTTCGACTGAAGGCAACTTTTATACTTTGTGCATGCTTACTTAATATATGCATGTCTGATTAATGATAACAATTAAATTCTGAACAGCAAATCAATGACCGTGGAAAAATATTTACTACAAATTAACCAGAATAGCTATGCAAATCATTACTAAATGCATAACTAATAAATAGTATAAACGATCCTCTTATAACTTTCGACCTTGGTCAAACGATCGTGCGACCTACGTCGAATGATCGTTTGACCAAGGTCGAAAGTTTGTAAAGAGTTGTTATTAGAAGAAGATACAATTGCTTTTATACATTAAAATGACCACTAATGCAAAGTATTTATTATCTTATTGTAATAACTAATTATTATTACAATATAGATGTTTAAAGATAACTTGTAAAATTGTTTGGATATAATTATGGGCGATAGCTAATAATTGTATCCGTATCAAAGTTGCCTTCAGCCAAACATGTTGATAACCAGCAGGTTAAGTGCCGGCTGAAAGCAAACTTCTTTTATGTTAGTTAAAATAATATAGAAAAGAAGCTATGCCTTGTAAAGCAGGTTTACGCTGACCTTCTATCTCTATCTTAAATTCTATTTCGCTTTTACATATGCCACGTAGATTAGCTATGGCATAAAGTTTTGTTACTAACCTAATACGACTGTCCGTAATTACTGGTTGCTCAAAACGCATTTTGTCCATACCGTAGTTGACAAGCATCTTTAAATTTCTTACTTCGATTATCTGATCCCACATATATGGCAAAAGTGATAATGTAAGGTAACCATGAGCAATTGTACTCTTGTAAGGGCTTTCTTTTTTTGCTTTAGCAGTATCTACATGAATCCATTGGTGATCAAGCGTGGCGTCTGCAAACATATTGATGCGGTCTTGGTTAATCTGCAACCATTCGGATGTACCGAGCTCCTGACCTAGATGTGATGCGAAATCATCGTAAGAATTGATAATTAATTTTTCCATTTTGTATTTTATTATTTGTGAAATTCTGTGCAAAGATACTCATTTATTGTGAGTATATGCATTATCTAATACATTCTTGACATTAAAAAAATCATTAAAATATTGTGTATTCCGAATTTAATACCTAATTTTGTAAGCAGAATATAAAATATTAACTATGATAGACGTAAAAGCAACATTAAATGCAAGTGAGGAGAAGATGGAGATGGCAGCTATGTATTTTGAAGACCAGCTGTCTCATATCCGTGCCGGGCGTGCTAACGTGGCTATCCTCGATGGAGTGAAAGTGGAATCTTACGGATCAAGAGTTCCGCTAAACCAAGTAGCAAATATTTCCACCCCTGATGCGCGTACTATTGCCATCCGTCCGTGGGATAAAAAGCAGATAAAAGATATAGAAAAAGCAATTATGGATTCTGATGTAGGTATTACACCAGAAAATAATGGAGAGATAATACGTCTTGGTATACCGCAACCTACAGAGGAAAGACGTAAGGAACTGGTAAAGCAGTGTAATAAAATAGCAGAAAAAGCTAAAGTCGAAATACGCAATGTGCGTGCTGACTATAAGGAAAAACTGAAAAAGGCAATTAAGGACGGTCTGTCTGAGGATAACGAAAAGGATGCCGAGGATGAACTGCAGAATTTGCACGACAAGTTTATGAAAAAGCTTGACGCCACGCTGGCTGATAAGAATAAGGAAATCATGACCGTATAACGAGCGTGAAAGGACTTGTAATAAAAAATACAGGTAGTTGGTACACCGTCAAGACTGATGATGACAAAACTATTGAGAGTAAAATAAAAGGTAATTTCCGCCTTAAAGGTATCCGTAGCACAAATCCTGTAGCTGTGGGTGACCGTGTGGATATTATCGAGAATCAGGAAGGTACGGCGTTCATCACTGCAATTGATGATCGCCGTAACTATATTATACGTAAATCGCAGAATCTTTCTAAACAGAGTCATATCATCGCAGCTAACGTAGATCAGGCATTTCTGATAGTTACTGTGAACTATCCCCATACTTCTACTACGTTTATTGACCGTTTTCTGGCTTCGGCAGAGGCTTACAGAGTTCCTGTAGTTCTGGTGTTCAACAAGAATGATGTGTATTCTGACGAGGAACTTCGTTATCAGGAAATGATGTGTACTCTGTATACTCAGATAGGATACAAGTGTGTTACTGTTTCGGCTGCTACTGGCGATGGAATAGAAAAACTGCGTCCAATGCTGAATGGGAAAATAACTCTTCTGAGTGGCAACAGCGGAGTAGGGAAGAGTACGCTAATTAATCTTATTATACCTGATGCTAATTTGCGCACTTCAGAAATATCTGATGCTCACAACACAGGTATGCATACTACAACTTTTAGTGAAATGTTACCTTTAGAGGGTGGCGGCTATGTTATTGACACCCCCGGAATAAAGGGCTTTGGTACGTTCGATATAGAACCAGAGGAGGTCTGTAGCTATTTTAAAGAGATATTTGAATTTTCTAAAGGTTGTAAGTTTAGTAATTGTACACATACACATGAGCCGGGATGCGCAGTGTTGAAAGCTTTGGAAGATCATTATATTTCAGAGAGCAGGTATCAGTCATATCTTAGTATGTTGCATGATAAAGATGAATGTAAATACAGAGAAGCCTACTAGTCTGTTATAATCCAAATATGATAAGACAAATATATTTTATGTGTCTTTTGTTTTGTAGTGTTTCTGATTTGCACTATCTTTGCACCCATGATTGAAAATATTTGTGATAAGAGAATAGCTGTTTTACTCTCAGGAGGAGTAGACAGTTCGGTAGTCGTTTATGAACTGGCCAGTAAAGGTTTGCATCCGGATTGTTTTTATATTAAAATAGGTCCGGAAGAAAAAGAAGAATGGGACTGTTCTTCTGAGGAGGATCTGGAGATGGCTACAACTGTTGCTGCAAAGTACGGTTGCAAATTACAGGTCATAGATTGTCATCACGAATATTGGAACGAGGTAACTAAGTATACAATGGATAAAGTGCGTGCAGGATTTACGCCAAATCCAGATGTTATGTGCAACCGCTTAATCAAGTTTGGCGCTTTTGATGAAAAAATGGGGCATGAATATGATTTGATTGCTACAGGTCATTATGCTCAAACTGAAATTATAGATGGTAAAAAATGGCTCACAACAAGTCCTGACCCTGTAAAGGACCAAACTGATTTTCTTGCTCAGATATACGATTGGCAGTTGAATAAGGCTCTGTTCCCAATAGGTCATTATGTTAAGGATGAGGTTCGGCAAATAGCAGAGCGCGAACATCTTATTAATGCTAAGCGGAAAGATAGTCAGGGTATTTGTTTTTTGGGCAAGATAAATTATAACGACTATATACGCAGGTATCTTGGTGAAAATCCAGGTGATGTATTGGAGCTTGAAACCGGTAAAAAGATAGGGACGCATAAAGGTCTGTGGTTTCATACCATTGGGCAACGTCATGGTCTTGGTTTCGGAGGTGGACCATGGTATGCTGTAAAGAAGGATGTAAGTAGTAATATATTATATGTGAGTAAAGGTTATGAACCACTTACTGCATATAAGAAAGATTTTCCAATACATGATTTCCATTTTCTAACAGAAAAACAATGGGGCGAAAATCCGGTGAATGTTACATTTAAGATACGTCATACACCTGAGTATCATAAGGCTGTAATAGAACCAACAGGTGAGGGATCATATATGGTGCATGCAGAAGATTTGATACAAGGTGTTGCTCCTGGGCAGTTTTGTGTAGTATATGATGATAATCATCATCGTTGCTTTGGCAGTGGCGAGATAACGTTGTAATTATTTATCTTTTACAGCTTGTATATTCCGCATTAATCCCGTATATTTTACTCTCTTTACGGCACTTCCTTTGAAAAGGCGTTTATAGTCATCTTCTGATAAACTATACCATTTGTCTTTGGTCATTGCCATAAGTTCTTCTTTGGGTTGCAGTTCCGGTTCTTTTGTAGGCACCGCAAATCTGTTCCATGGGCAAACCTTTTGGCATTTGTCGCATCCATATATTGTATCTCCCATGGCTGTGGTAATATTCTGTGGTATTGGTCCACGATTCTCAATTGTCTGATATGATAAACATAGATTAGCATCAATTTCTTTATCCGCAGTAATAGCATGAGTAGGGCATACTTCTATACAAGCTTTGCATTTTCCACATCTATTTATTTGTGGCTTATCGTAATCTAGTTCTATATCAAGAAACAATTCTCCAAGGAAGAACATACTCCCTGCTTTTGGTATAATAAGTTGGTGATTACGCCCTGTCCAACCTATCCCTGATTGTACAGCCCAGTATCTTTCCAATACAGGTGCGCTATCACAGAAAGCTCTATAGTTAGTGACTCCTAATTTTTTAGCTAGTAATTTCAGTTTGGATTTTACAATGTCGTGGTAGTCATTGCCATAAGCGTAGGCTGCAAATTGTAATTCATTGTCTGGTATACGTTTTTGTGGATAATAATTCAATGCTACACATACAATACTTTTCAGTCGGTCCATCAGAAGGCGTGGGTCAAGACGTTTGTCTGTATAATTGTTCATGTAGTCCATATCAGCGTTGTACTTGTTATACAACCATTTTTTTAGATGATCCGCAACATCTGCTGATACAGGTTCTGCTTTTGCTATTCCACAAGCAGAAAAGCCGAGACTTAACGCCTCGGCTTTTATTTTTTGCGATAGTTCCGAACGTTCGGAAATTGTATTATTCGAAAGTTTTGAATTCATATCCTTGCTGCTTTAACCACTTTATAGACTCTGGCAATGCGTAGTGCAATTTGTCAATACTCTTAAGTGAATCATGAAAAGTTATGATACTTCCGTTTCTAGTGTAACGTTTTACATTGTTTAATATTCCAACGGATGTCATCCATTTACTATAGTCGCGCGTAACAAGATCCCACATTACTATTTTATATTTTCTACCCAACCATATGTATTGGTCATGACGCATCCATCCGTGTGGAGGGCGAAATAGATGCGAGTGTATAAGTGCATTCGCTTTTTCTGTGTTGTAACTGTACATCTTAATAGAATGTTTCAGCCCCCCAAGATGGTTGAATGTATGATTGCCTACTTTGTGACCGGCATCTACAATTTCCCGGTATAGTTCAGGATGCTTCCTCACATTGTCGCCAACCATGAAAAATGTAGCATGAACATTATATTCGGCAAGTATTTTTAGTATAAATGGAGTCGACTCGGGGATCGGACCATCGTCGAAAGTCAGATATACTGACTTTTCGTGTCGGTCCATTCTCCAAGTCGCTCTGGGATATAACCAGCGCAACCACATTGCAGGTTGCTCTATTATCATCTCTGTCTTATTGCTGTTTTGGAAGTCGCCCGCCTTTTGCTTGATAGCGTGAAAGCAACATACTTAGATTGTTTTGTTTCTGAGTGGCCCATCCTTTATCTACAAGTTGTCCATATTGTACAATTTGTTGCATGATGTAGAAATGTAACAGACAGTCTTGCTGTGCTTGTTCAAAACGTGAACCGTTTAGAGACGTATACCAGTTAAGGTATTGTTGAGACTTTGTCCATAGTGCATTGAAAAGCGCTTTAGATTTAGCTTTGTTACCTAATGCGGCATAAGCCTTAGCTTCGTCTATTGAACCGGACTGATAGTCTACGGGTACGTTATAAGAAGGTATCATTTTGTCGCAGTATGCCAATACTTGTGCAGCTTTTGCAAACTTCTTCTCGTTGATAAGTCCTAGAGCTAGTTGAGTAAACAGGCGGCGGTGTGTAAAGCACATGCGCATAACTGTTTCGTCTATGTATATACCTTTTCTATTAATGTCTCCAAATTTGAATCTGTGCATCAAGTTATTATATACTTTCTCAGTATCAAAGTTCTTCGCACCATTTGCATTCGTAGTGAATGGAGTAATACGATTTACGAGTCCTTCTTGTATGAAGTTGTCGCCAAGGTTCATATAGTTCTCCTGACCTACTGTAAGTGCTACGTAAAGTGGCCTTGTCCAATTACACTGAGCAATCATTTCAAGCATCATGAGGTCTCCCTTATAAAGAGCATTCTTACCTTTTAGAGAGATTACCATTCTGTCAGGTATAGTATCGCTAGCCATCATCATGCCACTGCGTCTAACAGCATTTTTATCTATAGTTACATACACTGTATCTGTAGGAATAATATGCATGTCAGCATTTTTGCTTCTTACCCAATACTTTAGAACGTTCTTCAATTCGAATGGATTGTCACCATAAGTAGCTTTAGCCTGTGCCGGATTTTGCTTATAGAAGTCAAGTACTGTCTTTTTAGCTTCAGGGTGAACTTCCACGTACTCATTTGTACCAGCACAATAATCCAGCCTTGGCCATGATATAGGTACAGATGGTGAATTGTATGCAGGGCGTTTCATCTGGTCTATGTACCAGTCAGTCTGCAAATAACTCAAATTACATACGCGAGCATCTGTTCGTACACCTTCTACATCCTGATTATACCATAATGGGAATGTGTCATTATCTCCGTTTGTAAATATAATAGGGCTATTTTTAGTCTGTAGAGACATCAGATAGTTCTGACCGAAGTCACGGCAAGTGTATCTATTGCTGCGATCGTGATCGTTCCATGTCTGTGATGCCATCTGGATAGGAACAAGAAGACATAAAATGCTTACTATTGCCGCAACGGTTGTTCCTTTCAGTTTATACTTTTTCAATAAATCTATTATAGCCGCCACACCTATACCGCACCATATTGCATAGGCATAGAATGATCCCGCATATGCGTAGTCTCGTTCTCGTGGCTGCATAGGTGTCTGGTTAAGATACAATACAATAGCAAGACCTGTCATGAAGAACAAGAAGAACACAACCCAGAACTGTCTTATGCCGCGCTGCCCGCGGTATGCTTGCCAGAAAAGTCCTATAATACCCAGTATAAGAGGCATACAATAGAATACGTTATGTCCCTTGTTCTGTTGTAGTTCGTCAGGTAGTTTGCTTTGGTCACCAAGGCGCCAGTTGTCGAAGAACGGTATACCTGTTATCCAGTTACCGTGCTCTAGTTCACCATTGCCCTGCAAGTCATTCTGACGACCGGCAAAGTTCCACATGAAATATCGCCAGTACATGAAGTTACACTGATACGACAGGAAGAAGCGGATGTTCTCAATTTGTGTAGGAACCTTTACAGTAACATCTTCACCGCAACGGTCGTAATGCTCTTCTGTTCCGTCAACTCCACCCATCCAGTCTTCATAAGATTGTGCGTGCGACTGGTCGTACATACGCGGGAAAATCATGTTCTGCGCATATTTGTATTGATCATCTGTACGTACTACGAAGTAAGAGTCTTTTTCATCCTTTGATGATTTCTCTTTTCTGTTATATACGGGAGCGCCTTTTGTCATTTCCGGTTTACACATGTCGCCGTCTTTTGTGAGGGCTACCTGTGAGGTGTAAGCCTGTCCGTATAGTAATGGTCGACTTCCGTATTGGTCACGACTAAGGTAACTTCCTAATGTGAATATATCCTCAGGAGAATTCTGATCCATAGGAGGATTGGCTGCAGAGCGGATAACGATTAGTGCATAACTTGAATATCCTACCATTAACATCAACATGCATAGGAGTGCGGTATTTTTGATACGGGCACTTATCAATGGTTGCTGATTACGTTTGCGACCTAATAAGAACCATAGTGCAGCAAGAATTACGATACCGATGATGACGCATGATGTGCCAAAGCCGTAGAATGGTATACCTAACATACCCACTGAGAGTATGAATGCTATGTTCTGGCGTTTGTTACTGCTATCTTTATAAGTCTCATATATAGCCCATATTACGATGCCAATAAGTAATAGTATGTATATTATCTCACCGGTGTTGAATGGACAACCTAATACGTTTACAAAGAACAATTCGAACCATCCGCCTACTGTTATAATTCCAGGCACAATGCCGTAAAGTACAGATGCTAATATAACTATAGAAATAGCTAATGCTATAAGAGAACCTTTAAGGTTCGCATTAGGGAATTTCTTATAATAGAAAACAAGCACTATAGCTGGTACGCATAGCAGGTTGAGCAAGTGTACACCGATAGATAGACCGGTCATATACATTATGAGAATTAGCCAACGGTCACTGTGAGGTTCGTCGGCATGATCTTCCCATTTAAGAATAAGCCAGAACACTATTGCTGTGAACGCAGAAGAGTAAGCATAAACTTCACCCTCTACTGCGCTGAACCAGAATGTATCACTGAATGTATATATAAGAGCACCAACAAGTCCAGATGCTTCTATTGCTATCGTTTTGGCTGTAGTGATTTCGCTCCAGTCATTCAGAATCAGTTTACGTGTTAGATGTGTGATAGTCCAGAACAAGAACATTATACAGGTAGCACTGAGTAGTGCACTCATCGTATTCACCATTCGCGCAACCTGTGAAGGGTCGCTTGCAAAATGTGAAAATAGATTTGCTGTAAGCATAAAGAATGGTGCGCCAGGTGGGTGACCTATTTCCATCTTATACCCTGTAGAAATAAACTCAGGACAGTCCCAGAAACTGGCTGTCGGTTCAATCGTGGAGCAATAAACGAATGCTGCAATAATAAATACAACCCATCCCAGTGTATTGTCCACCAATTTAAACTTTTTCATTATAAGAATTAATTATGTATTATTGTTTTGATACTATGCTGCAAAGATAGTCTTTTTATAAAACATACCAAAACTAATAGGTTTTTTTAACCGAAAATTAAGGTAGCACCAAAAATAAGTATAATGTATCTCAGTATCTTTCCGATTGATATACTAGTTATTGATATTATAATGTTAGAGCGCATAAGTCCTAGTACAATTGTAATAGGACGTCCAACTATTGGTAAAAATGCAAAGAACCCCATCCATGCTCCACGGCCAGACATAATTTGTTTTGCTCTGTCCAATTTTTCCTGTTTTACATGTAGATGTTCGGATATCCAGTCTATATTACCGAAGCGGGCTATACTGTAATTGAACATGCTACCGGCCACATTGCCTATCGTACCACTGATTATAAGAGTCCATGGATGTAACCCTGTCGCATATAGAACAAGCATAACAGCTTCGCTGCTGAATGGGACAAAACTACCTGCTAGAAAAGCCGCAACGAACATGCCAGTATATCCATATTCTGTTAAAAACTGAATGATGGAGCCCATATGTTAAATATAGTTAGGAGAATAGAAGAAATTAGGATAATGTAGAATCCGATGTTGGTTATCCATGTTTTTGTAAGTGTTATGAAATGTCCTATAAGTGGGCATGTATTGATAATCATCAGCCGGATGAGCATATCGTAGTGCTGTGGTTGTAGTATGATGAATACTACAGACAGTAGATCCATCACTATGAATGTATTGAAAATCATTCTGATACGAATCTTGTCGTTGTAATTTTTGCGCATGAAATGTATGCTACCGATAAGGGCCAATATTAAGACATATCCGAATGTTGCAATTTTATTTACAGTAAGACTGGTGAATTGTGCAAAGGTTCCGAATTGTTCCAGCGCTGCAAAGTGAGTAGCTATGTTTGCCAAATCCCCATTTACAAGATAATAACAACCAAGAATCCAATATGGGACAATAATTCCAAATATAGATGCCCAAAAGGTGCGGAAACTCAGTGATTGAATATTAAACAACATTACTAACCATAACACAGGTATAAAGTATAGTATTTGTACAAACAATAGACTGGCCAAACCTAAGCATGAGAATGCATAGAATGTCCATCCTGCCGACTTCTTATTTTGATAGCAATTAAATAGTAGGGTATAGAATGCAACAAAGCACAACTGTACAATATTTCCACTTACAGAATATAATAGTCCTGAAGCTGCAAGGGTCATAACAAGAAAAGAACAAGAAACCATACGACTATATGTACGTATTAGTGCATACTTATTGTTCATCTCAACAATAAGATATGTTGATATTACGAATAGAGCAAATTGCAACCATAGTCCTTTGGTGAATAATCCTGATGTTATCCACATTATTATTGCATAAACTGCAATTGCAGGGAGCGCTAAACGGCTCTCTGCAACTCTATTTTGTAATCTTTTTACTACCATTATAAATCTTGTCCTATATCACTCCTGAAGTATTTGTCCTTGAATTGTATTTTTTGAGCTTCCTCAAAAGATTTTTTTAAGGCATCTTCTTTATTATCTCCGTAACTGCTTACTGCTATCACACGTCCGCCGTTGGTTACTATTTGTCCGTCTTTTGTTGCAGTACCTGAATGGAATACAATACTGCCTTCAACTTGGTCGATGCCTTTTATTGTATATCCCTTTACATATTCCTGCGGATAGCCTCCACTTACCAGCATGACGCATACGGCTGCCCGTTTATCAAATTCGATTGAACGTTTGTCTAGGTCACCTTTGGCAACACCTTCAAAGAGGTCTACTATGTCACTTTTGAGACGAAGCATTACACTTTCTGTTTCAGGATCACCCATGCGGCAGTTATATTCAATTACCATAGGTTCGCCTTTTACATTGATAAGTCCGAAGAATATAAATCCTTTATAATCAATATTTTCTTCAGCAAGTCCTTCTACAGTTGGGCGTATGATTCTTTCATCAACTTTCTGCATCCATTCTTTAGTAGCAAATGGTACAGGGGTTACGCTACCCATACCTCCGGTATTGAGACCTGTATCATGTTCTCCTATACGTTTGTAGTCTTTAGCTTCAGGTAAAATCTTATAATTCTTTCCGTCTGTAAGTACAAAGACAGAACATTCTATTCCACTTAGGAATTCTTCGATTACTACAGATGCAGAAGCATTGCCAAACATACCGCCAAGCATGTCTTTAAACTCTTTCTTGGCTTCATCTAGAGTAGGTAATATAAGTACACCCTTACCGGCACATAGTCCATCAGCTTTTAATACGTATGGAGGTTCTAATGTTTCTAGAAATGCCAGTCCTTCGTCTATGCTTGTTCCATTGAAAGTGTGATATTTTGCTGTAGGGATATTATGGCGTTGCATGAAACTCTTTGCAAAATCTTTGGATCCCTCTAAAACAGCACCTTGCTTTGATGGTCCTATTACAGGAATGTTTTTTGTTCGTTCATCATTTTTGAAATCGTCATAAATACCTTTCACTAAAGGATCTTCTGGTCCTACTATGACCATATCTATATTATTGTCAACGGCAAAGTCTTTTAATTTTTCAAAGTCATCGGCTTTGATATTTACATTTTCCCCTAGGTTTACTGTACCTGCATTTCCTGGAGCAATGTATAATTTCTCTATTTTTTTGCTTTGTGCTATTTTCCAAGCTAAGGCGTGTTCTCTTCCGCCGCCTCCTAACAATAGTATTTTCATCCTTATTTATATTTTAATTAATTCCTATTTTAAGTAATCATCGAAATATTGTGAAATTCTTTCGTGTAGATGTACACTTTTATGGCCTCGCATATTATGTGGTTCTCCTGGATATACGAAGAAATCCGGTTGTGTTCCGGCTTCTATGCATGCCTCTATAAATGAAAGGGCATGTTGTGGTACAACGGTTGGATCGTTCAGACCTATAATAATCTGCAACTTACCCTTAAGATTTTTTGCTTTATGAAGAAGACTTGTTTCTGCGTATCCATCAGGATTTGTCTTAGGAGTATCCATATAACGCTCACCATACATTACCTCATACCATTTCCAGTCTATTACAGGGCCTCCTGCTACACCGACTTTGAAGACATCTGGATATGTTGTCATAAGTGATGTTGTCATGAACCCTCCGAAACTCCAGCCGTGTACTCCCATTCTTGTTGAGTCTACATAACTTAAGCTCTTTAGAAATTCTACACCTTTTATTTGGTCTTTCATCTCCTCTACACCAAGGTGGCGGAACGTTGCTTGTTCGAAATCTCGGCCTCGGTCACAACTACCGCGGTTGTCTAATATGAATAGCAAATAACCTTTTTGAGCCATATACGTTTCCCATCCACGTGTGTTGTAGTGCCATGTAGCATCTACATTGCGGATACCCGGACCACCATATACATATACTATAGTAGGATATTTCTTTTTTGAATCAAACCCAATGGGTTTTACCATTCTGTAAAATAAGTCTGTACGACCATCAGCTGCTTTTATAGTGCCGCAAGTTATGTCAGGTACATTATAGCCTTTCCATGGATCTGCAGCTTTAAGGTATACAGTGTTCTTACCACTTTCTGTATTAATAATATTGATTTGGCGTGGAACATTAGGTTCCGAAAAATTGTCCCAAACGTATCTTCCACTATAACTTAGGTTGATTGAGTGGTGACCACCTTCATCTGTATTTGTACAATGGTATCCACGTCCGTTATCAAGTAATGTTCTTTTACCACTTTTGATATTAACAGCAAAAACATTTACCTGAATAGCACTCTTTTCTCTTGATAGTATTATTGCATTCTTGTTTTTAGAATCAAAGCCAAGCAAATCCATTACTACCCATTTCCCTTTTGTCAACTGTCTTAATTCCTTAGTTGCAGTATCAAATATATAAAGATGGTCATATCCATCTTTTTGACTTCTTATCAAGAACTTGCTATTATCCCATGGCAGAAAGACAATAGGATTCATAGGATGTACGTACTTATCGTCGTGTTCTGTATATAATACGCCTGTCTTTTTACCGTTTTCAGCATTATAGCAGGTTAAGGCCATATCTGTTTGGTCACGGTTCAGTTCTATCATATATATAGTCTTGTCGTCAGGTCCCCAGGCTATATTCGTAAAATATCTGTCTGTAGGGTCGCCTGCATCAAGGTAAACTATATTGCCAGTCTTAAGGTCATAAACACCTACGGTTACTTTATGACTTTTTTCACCCGCCATCGGATACTTAATCGGCGTCTCTGTACTAATACGCGTATTTATGTCTACAAGTGGGTAATCAGTGACCATACTTTGGTCCATTCTATAAAAAGCCAATTTATTACCGGCTTTATTCCAGAAAGTACCTTTATATATTCCGAACTCATCACGATGGACACTTTGTCCGTACACTATATCATAGCTTCCGTCTGTAGAAATCTGTGCCGTCTTTCCATTACAATCATTAACAAAAAGATTATTGTTTTTTACAAAAGCTGTAGCACGACTATTCGAGTTCCAGTCAGTGTTACTTTCATCTTTGCATGACTGTTGCCATACAAGTTTGTGCCTCTTGAAGTCGATAAGGAACCGGCTATTCTCGTTCTTAACAAGTAATAGATCTTTGTTAGGATATGGAAAGGATGCATATAATAGAGAACGTACTATATTTGAACTGTCTTTAATTCCAATCCATCTATTTACATCGTTTAAAGAAAGTAGTTCTTTTTCCTTGCCGTTATCTTTGTCTATTATGTAGCATTTTTCGACATCAGTCCTTACCAATTCATCACCCCACCACGTGCTGAAACGGTTTTCAGGGCGCATGTTGTGAAAATTGTTACCTCCAAAGTTAAGATCTTCTAGGGTAAAATGCTTCTGAGCACTCATAGTTATGGTTGATAGCAATAATAAAATTAAAATTTTAATCTTTGCCATTGTTGTTAAAACGTTTACGTTTAGCACCAAACTTGCTGCTGCCTTTATCTGCGTCGAATTTACTTTTAACATTGTCTCCAAATTTTCTAGGACCTCTATCTCCAAATCTTCTTTCGCGTCTATCACCGAACCTGTGTTCATCTCTACCGCCAAACCTTCTATCATCTCTTGCATCTTCAAAAGAATGATGGAACTTGAATGAGCGAATATCGCCCTCCTCGTTTTCTTCCTCTTCTCCGATACGCTTTTTGAATTCACGATTTTTCTTAAAACGGTGAGCCTCAGCCATGGCCCTCTTTTCCTCATCTGTCTTAAGAATATTTCCTTCGCTTCTAAACTCTTTGAATTTACCGTCAAATATCTGATATTTGCGGAATTCACATTCTAAAGAACCATTGTATACAGGTATTTTTATTGAGGGTTTTAATCCAATCTGTTCAAAACACTCTTCTCTATAACTAAGAACCCAAGCATCATTATTCATAAATTGATGTTTAAGGCGTTCTCCTATCATCTTGTAAGTACCAAGAAGATCTGGTGTAGAAATACGTTCACCATAAGGAGGGTTCATAATTAGGATACTCTTGTTAGCAGGCTGTTTGAAATCCTTGAAATCTGCCATCTCAACAGTTATGTCGTTAGACAAACCTGCTGCTTTAATATTTATTCTAGCTGTATTTACAGCCTTCATATCAATATCGTAGCCATAAATATGGTGTTCAAACTCTCGTTCGTGCGAATCGTCATTATAAATACTGTCGAAAAGGTCTTTATCGAAATCAGGCCATTTTTCAAAAGCATATTCTTTTCTGAATACACCTGGATTCATGTTGTGAGCAATAAGCGCAGCCTCGATAAGCAGAGTTCCAGAACCACACATCGGGTCTATGAAATCTGTCTCACCCTTCCATCCTGTTTGAAGAATCATGCCTGCAGCCAAAACCTCGTTTAGTGGTGCCTCTACAGACTCTTGCCTGTAGCCTCTTCTGTGCAGGCTTTCTCCACTTGAGTCTAGACTTAGTGTACATTTATCATCTGCAATATGAATATTGAGTCTTATATCAGGATTGGTAATACTAATATTGGGGCGTTTACCTGTCTTTTCTCTAAATTGGTCGACAATCGCATCCTTAACTTTGTATGCCACAAACTTAGAATGTCTGAATTCTTCTGAGAAGACAACTGAATCAACAGAAAATGTTTTGTCCAGTGTCAGATATTCATCCCAGTCTATCTTTTTTATTTCATCATAAACGTCATCGGCTGTATTTGCCTTGAAATTCCTGATAGGTTTTAAAATACGGATCGCCGTATGCAATTGGAAGTTTGCACGGTACATCATCTCTTTGTTTCCTTTAAACGAAACCATACGCCGTCCTATATGAATAGCGTTGGCACCCATTTCTGTTAATTCCTTTGCCAATACAGGTTCCAGTCCCATGAATGTTTTGGCAATCAATTCAAATTCTTGTTCCATCTTGTGGTTATAATTTCTTGTATTTTTTTGTTTGTGGTTTCATATCTTCTGTTACCCAGATGTTTGCTCCTACGATAGAGCCCTTACCTATAGTTATGCGCCCTAAAATTGTAGCGTTAGAATAAACTACAACATCATCTTCTAATATTGGGTGGCGTGGAATTCCCTTTATAGGATTGCCTTTATCATCCAATGGAAAACTTTTAGCTCCTAGAGTGACGCCCTGATATAATTTGACATTATTCCCGATAATACATGTAGCACCGATTACAACACCTGTGCCATGGTCTATTGTGAAATGATGTCCTATCTTAGCTTCAGGATTGATATCAATGCCAGTCTCTGAATGAGCCATCTCTGTCATTATTCTAGGTATAAGAGGTACACCCATTAAGACTAACTCGTGAGCAAGTCTGTAGTTGGTAAGAGCTTTTATTACAGGATAACAACTTATTATTTCGCTGAAATTGTTAGCTGCAGGATCTCCATTATATGCTGCGGTTACATCTGTAGCAAGTATTTTTCTTATTTGTGGTAATTTGCCTATTAGTTCTGTAGCTATAAACTCAGCGTTATTACTCTTTGACTTGAATGTTGATTCACAATCTTCAGAATTCTCTGTATTCTGAAAACACAGTCCTGCTAATATTTGATCAGTAAGCAATTTATGTAACCTTTCAACATTTACACCTATGTGGTAGCGTATTGTTCTTATGTTAACTGTTGACTTGCCGAAATATCCAGGAAAAAGGATAGCACGAGCTAACTCTATAATTTCTTCTAGAGCTTTGCTTGAAGGTAATGGGTAACCTTCCCTATGTTGATGAAAGAGGCCCTTTAACGATTCTTTAGAAGACAATTCGTCTACAGTTTGTGTAAGAACGTGGGTCGTATCAATATTGTCCATTTAGAAAAGTATCAATATTTTAGGTTGCAAATATACAATAAATCCTGATTAAAATCACAAATATTCCTGATTATTTCTTTGCACTTTCGTTTTTTTATGTAACTCAGCGTAAATTAAAACGGCTTTTTAGTTAACAGAGTATGTTTTAATATACTCATTTTTTAATATAAGATAAATTGGTGTCAGTCTTTGTATAGTTAATGTTATAGTTTTATTGGGTATACTAATTGTGTTTATCGTTGGCGGAATTAAATAAACGTTGTGTATATCACAGAAAAACTTGTAAAAAGCAGTTTAACTAATCGTTATTTCAAAAAAAAGTTTTCAAACCTCAACCTCACTAATACTGTGTAAATATATACATATCAACATATTAGACGAGTGAGGTTTGTTTTTCAAACCTCACTAACCTCAAACCTTAATATTTAACGATTAAATCATACATATATACCCTTAAAAATTAACTTATTTCAATATGCAAATCAACTTGTTTTACTCAACAAAATAAGTTGATTTGTCTAACAAAATAAGTTGATTTGTGTCGTTGCATTTATGCTTTTAATATGATGAATTTAATTTATATATTTGTTGCAGAAATGACTTTCTATATATACAAATTATTAAAATATTTACTTGAATACGTTTCGAAAATAAAGGGGAAATTATACCGTTTTTTATCTGCAATATTATAGAATATACAAAATAAGATTATCCATCTCTTGTGCGGAAATAAGTTCCGCAGTCAACCTGAAATAATAATTTTAAAAAAGTAATTATTTAAGACAACTTATATTGTCAATTAACAATTAAACAGTCAACCACCTTTGGAAAAAGACATAGTGAGGTTTAGTGAGGTTTTAAAAACAGACCTCACTCATCTAATATGTTGATATGTATATATTTACACAGTATTAGTGAGGTTGAGGTTTGAAAACGTTTTTTTTTGAAAACAAAGAACCTATAACGACTTTGCAGTCACCCTCAGTCGTAAACTTAAAAACTAATGCTGTAAATGGTTAGGGGGTGACTCATAATTATGAGTCTTTAATATTACATATATTGCATTTTGTTGTTTCTGATTTTCAGTATTTCATATTCCCTTTGTTGACATAAATATACCCATAGAATGATATTCGTAATATAAATAGATAAAAATATCAGATTTTATATGCATTTCTTGTCTTTGTAACAAAAATGAAACATCTGTTTAAAAGTCCTGTAATATATATATATTAATTTTGCATCCTAAATTAAGATGTAACAATCATTATATGGAATCAATTTATCTGGTTATTGTCGTTTTCTTGCTTATCTTGGCTGTGTTTGACCTTTTTGTGGGAGTCAGTAATGATGCCGTAAACTTCCTGAATTCTGCAATAGGTGCCAAAGTTGCTAAATTCAGGACTGTGTTGATAGTTGCTTCATTTGGTGTCGTGATAGGTGCGGTGATGAGTGCCGGAATGATGGATGTTGCTAGGCATGGAATAATAAATCCATCAAATTTTTCTTTCAATGAATGTATGACAATCTTTCTTGCTGTTATGATAACGGATGTTATTGTATTGGATGTGTTCAATACACTTGGGCTTCCAACATCAACAACAGTATCATTGGTATTCGAACTTCTTGGGGGCACATTTGTACTTGCGTTACTTAAGATGGGTGCAAATCCCAATTTAGGTTTTAATGATTTACTTAATAGTGATAAGGCGCTAAGTGTTATTATAGCTATTTTTGTAAGTGTTGCTATTGCCTTCTTTTTTGGAACTATAGTTCAATGGATTTCACGTTTAATCTTTACATTCAATTATACAAAGCACCTTCGGTATACAGTAGCAGTCTTTGGAGCCATCGCATTTACAACTCTTGCTTATTTTATTTTCATACAAGGGCTTGCCAAATCCCCTTATATCAGCGAGTTTTATAAGCAATGGATAAAAAATAATACGACGGTCATCATGTTGGGCATCTTTTTGGGGTCCTCTATCTTTGTAGAAGTCTTGCATCTTCTTAAAGTAAATGTATTTAAAATAATAGTCCTTGTTGGAACCTTTGCATTAGCTATGGCATTTTCAGGAAATGATCTTGTCAATTTTATAGGTGTGCCACTAGCGGGCCTATCTTCTTTTCAGGATTTCATTGCAAATGGTCTTGGTCATGATAAAACATTTATGATGACATCACTTATGGAATCGGCCAAGACTCCTGCTCCATATCTTATGATGGCAGGTATTATTATGATCATTTCAATGGCAACATCAAAGAAGGCCCAAAATGTAGTGAAGACGAGTGTAGATCTCTCGCGTCAGGATGAGGGTGAAGAAATGTTCGGTTCATCACGTGCAGCAAGGAGCATCGTGCGTGCCGCACAAGATATTGGTGAATCAGTGGCAGGAGTGATACCCAAAAAAGCACAAGACTGGATAGAGAGTCGTTTTAATAAAGATGACGCTATAATTGCTCATGGTGCTGCGTTTGATATGATAAGGGCTGCCGTCAACTTGGTATTGTCCAGTATACTTATAATTATTGGTACAAACTATAAAATGCCATTATCTACTACATATGTAACCTTTATGGTGGCTATGGGTGCATCGTTGGCCGACCATGCATGGAGTCGGGAAAGTGCTGTATTCAGGGTTACAGGAGTCATATCTGTAATAGGAGGATGGTTTATTACAGCAGGTGTAGCGTTTGCAATATGTGCAATTGTATGTATACTAATGCATTTTGGAGGTTTTGTTGCAATGTTCTTATTTATGGCTCTTGATGTCTTTTTGTTGTTGCATAGTAATATCAAATATGGTAAAAAGGTAAAAGAAGAAAAAAAGGACGATATATTCAGACTTATGATGCGTACACGTGATCCTGAAATAGTATGGGATTTGCTTACTAAGTATGTTTCACGTACACAGAGTTTTGTAGCCCGTTTTGCACTTGACCAGTATAATTCAATATTAGGAGGATTACGTGATGAGAATTTGCGAGATTTACGGCGCTGCAGTAGAGAACTAAAGGATGAAAGAGACAAACTTAAAAAGTTCCGTCGTAAAGAGCTATTAGCATTGCGTCGTACTCCCAAAAAAATAGCATTGGAAAGAAATACTTGGTTTCACCTCGGTGCAAACAGCGACCAACAGTTTATATATTGCCTTACACGTATGCTTGAACCTGTAAAGGAGCATATCGATAATAATTTTACCCCTTTACCTATAGAATACTCTGAAGAGTTTGAACCGATTCGTCGTGAAATAGAGGGCTTAATGAAAAATAGTGAACATATGATTAGTACGAACCGCTATGATCAATATGACCAGGTACTGGCAGAAGCTGACAATCTTAAAAACCAAATGTCGGCACTTCGTAAACATCATATAGACCGTATGCAGAATGATGGTGATGACAGCAAACTTGAAGTATCATTGGTCTATTTAAATATACTGCAAGAGAGCCAAGAATTTCTTAGCATAATGAGACATCAGTTGCGTGCGGCTAAAAAATTTATGGAAAAGTAGAAAGAAAGAAGGGGAACATTTAATGTTCCTCTCCGTGTTTTATGAATTTCACATCCACATCTTGAATCGTAATAAGACACCCTTTAGGCTGTTTCTCAAGAAGAGGCTTTATTGTTGATAAATAATCATTAATAGGTTCTTCATCGTCAATAATCTCTACAGTGACAGGAACTTTCTCTGCGAATTCCCAGAAAGAAGGCGGAATAAGATCGCTACTAGTTCCATATCCCATTATACCTTTATATATAGTAGCGCCAGCCAGACCTAACTCTCGTGCTGTACGAGCAAGATATTGGAATAAAGGCTCATGTTTGTACATATCCGTATTGCTGACGTATATTCTTATTTTTTTAGCTTTACTGTTTATTTCCATAGTTGTATTATATTATTATTCAGCTAAGATACAAAAAATATAAATTAAACGATATAAAAAGAGATATTTTTTTGATTTTTCCATAAAATGTTTAACTTTGCGTCATAAACAAAAACGACTGAAAATATGAAATTACATTTTTGTTTCGCAGACAAACAAGACATAACGAGAGCTGGACTAATGTATATATGCCAGACTTTTGATGGAGCAGAATATAAGTCTGTAGAAGACAAAAGTGAAATGATGGAACAACTTAAATTGTTTCCTGAATCAGTTGTAATTATGGACTATACTCTTTTTGATATAAATGATGTTGAAGAATTACAGATATTAACATTGAGATTCAGTAATGTGCATTGGATACTTTTTAGTGAAGATTTGAGTATAGATATGGTACATCAGGTCATCGCATTATGTCCATGTGTTAGTATTGTTCTTAAAGAATCGCCTTTGCCTGAAATAAAAGAGTCAATAGCATTTGCAATGCAAGGACACAGATATATTTGCCAGCGTATTACAGAACAGTTGCTTGCTCCCTCATCAGAACAGACCGAAAGAGTTAAATTAACGCCAACAGAAACAGATATTCTTAAAGATATAGCATTGGGGATGACAACAAAAGAAATTGCAGATAAGAGATTCTCCAGTTTCCATACTATTAATACGCATAGAAAAAATATATTCAGAAAATTGTCAGTAAATAATGTGCACGAAGCTACAAAATATGCCTTGCGAGCTGGTCTTATAGATTCTGCTGAATATTATATTTAATATATATTTATAAAAAAAGGATTAAGAGGGTCTCTCGACTGTCTTAATCCGTAGTTTCTAACTAACTTATTATCAACTATTCATTACTCATTCTTTTATTCGTATTGCAAAGATACGTTATTTTTGTGCAGACGATATCAAATTTATTCAAAAAATGTACGTAAACGTTTGCGAATTCATTAGTTTTTTATAACTTTGCCATAATTTCGGCATTGCTGAAACTGTATATACTATTTATTGCTTACAATGGAAAAACAACATCGTACATCCCTTAAAGATCTTGCTCGTGAACTTGGAGTGAGTATTGCGACTGTTTCTCGTGCGCTCAGAGAAAGCCCTGAAATAGGAAAAGAGATGCAAGTACGTGTAAAAGCATTAGCTAAGCAATTAAATTACCGTCCAAATCCATTTGCACAGAGTTTAAGGAGGGAGGCTCCTCGTGTAATTGGTGTAGTAGTTCCGAACATTGTAGCTCATTATTATGCTTCTGTGTTAGAAGGGATAGAAGATTTTGCAGCTCGTGAAGGATATTCGGTAATAAGTGCGAATAGTCATGAAAATCATATTATAGAAACTCGTGTCATAGACAATTTCATCAATATGCATGTTGAAGGTATTATTGCCTGTCTGGCTCAAGATACTGAGGATTATGCTCACTTTCAGGAAATTAATAATATGGGTATCCCATTGGTGTTTTTTGCCCGTACTTGTTTGCCTGATATATTTTCTACTGTTACCGCAAATGGTGATGAGGCTGCCCAAGAAGCAACTCAACATCTTATAGATACAGGAAGTCGGAGGATCGCTTTTATTGGTGGTCCAAACCATTTGGATATGGTACGCAGGCGTAAGCATGGATATCTTGAGGCTTTGAGAATTAACGGTATACCGATAGATCGCACTCTCGTTTCTTGTCAACGAATAGATTATGAGATGGCTCGTAATAATGTCATTGAAATATTAAAAAGACCAGATCGCCCAGACGCAATAATTGCATTTAATGATATCATTACTTATGCATCTTTTGATGCAATACGTAATGTGGGTTTGGATATCCCTAGTGATGTAGCCTTAATAGGATTTACTGATGCTGAATATGATAGGTTTATGACTCCAAGGCTTTCTGTTATTAAAGATCAAGCACATGAGACAGGTGCCTTATCCTGCAAACTTTTACTAAAGAATATTAAAGGTGATAAGCATATTTATCACGAAGTTGTACCAATGATACTGCAAATAAACGAAAGTAGTGTAAAAAACAAATAGGCTATTTATTTTGCAAATTATTAATTGATTATTTACAAAATAATAATACAGATAGTTTTTTATTGTTTATGAGTTGCTTTCATAAACATTTTATCGATTGATATTTTTTTTGTTATCAAAAAATACATTTGTATGAAACATTTCATACATACGTCTTGCTATGTTTTTAAAGTTGATAACATTTGCGACATAATAAGATAACATTTAACTAACATTACTTGTTTTTTTATTTAATATCTTTGCCATCTATAAAGCATGAACAAATATTTATTTAAATTTCATGAATAGTAATTTACCTTAATAAATTTAATACAATGTAACTATGAGAAAAACACTTCTTAGGTTATGCAAGAGTTCATTACTCTGCAATGTCACTTTAATAGCATTTCTGCTATTCACTGCAATGAATGTTCTTGAGGCGAGTTCGCTGGATGCAAAGACCGTTACAGGTACTGTTACGTCTGCTATTGACCACGAACCACTTGTTGGCGTCACCGTCAAAGTATTGGGCGTTCCTAATGGTTCTGTAACCGATGTGGACGGAAAATATTCTATCAATGTTGAGTCAGGACAGATACTTCAGTTCTCTTATGTAGGCTATTTGTCTAAAACTGTTAAAGTCGGTATTGAAAATAACATCAATGTTGTACTAAAAGAAGACCACAAATCGCTAGATGAAGTGGTCGTAGTAGGCTATGGCGTAATGAAACGCAGTGACCTCACAGGTTCTGTATCATCTATTGATGAGAAGGCAATCAAGCAAGGAGTAAACACTACTATTGAGCAGGCAATGCAAGGAAGAATTGCCGGTGTTGCTGTTACACAAAACTCAGGTGCACCGGGTGGAGGTATCTCTGTTCAGATTCGTGGTGTAAATTCTTTGAGCAGTAACGAGCCTTTATATGTAATAGATGGCATAGCAATGTCAGGAAGCTCCTCGGATAATACAAGTGCTCTATCATCTATTAACCCATCTGATATAACAAATATAGAAGTATTGAAGGATGCATCTGCAACTGCTATCTATGGTTCCAGAGCATCAAATGGTGTCGTGTTAATTACTACCAAACGAGGCCATGATGGAAAAGCAAAGATACAGTATGAAGGTTATATAGGTTGGCAGCAGTTGCCCAAAACTCTTGATATGATGAATCTGAAAGATTATGCATCATTTTATAATGAACGTGCGAACATTCTCGGTTGGGGTGTTAGATCTGATTACAAAGATCCTAGTTTGCTTACGAATGGTACAGATTGGCAGAATGTTTTATTTAGGACGGCATTCATGGATAACCATCAAGTAAATGTAAGTGGTGGAGCAAAAGATATTGCATATTCGCTTTCAGGAGGATATCTGGATCAGGATGGCGTAGGAGTCGGATCGTCATTCAATAGAGCATCATTTCGTGCGAACTTTGATATTGATGTAAATAAATATATAAAGTTAGGTATGAACGGTTACTTTGCAAACACAAAACAAGTTACAACATTTGATCAATCAAATGCTATACAAACAGCCTTAAATCAATTTCCGGATGTAGCTCCTGTCAATCCGGATGGTACTTATGGGTTCCCTCAAGTTAATGACTTTGCAACATACTATTCAAACCCTCTTTTTGAAGCACAGATGAGAGAAAATAATAGTAAAAACTCTTCATTAGATTATAATTTCTTTGCCAATATAACACCCATCAAAGGTTTGACTTTACGCGTTGAATATGGCGGAAGTTATGGATGGGGCAATACCTATTATTTTCAGCCATCATATTCTTATGGAACAGTAAGAGTAGAGTCATTATCAACACGTGGCAGTTCTAAGAATGAGTATAACTCGTTCAAGCAATACGCAACATATGATATAGATCCATTTAAGAATCAACATATGCAGATAATGCTTGGACATGAAGCACAATGGGGCAAATGGCAGAATCTTTCCGCTTCACGTAAAGGTTATATCTCAGATGCTTTGCATAGTCTTAATGTAGGCGATTCTTCTACGGCTACAAATACAGGTGATGGCGGAACGCCATGGAGTATTGAATCATACTATGGACGTCTAAACTATAATATCCTGGATAGATATATGTTGACAGCTACTGTACGTACAGATGGTTCTTCTAGTTTTGGTGAGAACAACCGCTGGGGATGGTTTCCTTCTGCTGCTATAGCATGGCGTATAAGCAATGAAAAATTTATGAAAAGTATTCATTGGATAGATAATATGAAAATTCGTTTAGGATGGGGTCTTGTAGGTAATCAAAGTGCAGGAAGTTATGCCTATGGAGCAACAATGGCTAATACTCCTACAGCTTGGGGCACAGGCTATTATCCAGGCAACTTCTCAAATCAAGACCTAAAGTGGGAAAGTACTAATTCATTGAATATAGGATTAGACCTTAATTTGTTTAATAACCGAATAGAATTTATTGCAGACGCTTATTATAAGAAAACTAAGAATTTGCTTATGCAGGCACAGTTGCCTTCATACGTTATCAACAACGACTATATGGGTATGTCGTCTCCATGGGTAAATGCAGGTTCGATGGAAAATAAAGGTATTGAATTTACACTAAACACGATAAACATAAATACTCATGGTTGGCAATGGCGCACAGGTATTACTATTTCGTTCAACCGCAATAAACTAACGAAGACAAACAGCAGTTCTTCTGCCTTGTCTGGCACTATTGGTTCTCAGACATATACAATGTCAGAGGTTGGGGATGCAGTAGGCCGATTTTATGGATATAACGTAATAGGTATGTATACTAAAGAGTCTGACTTCTATCAGAAAAATAAACTAGGAGAATTCCTTTTAGACCACAATGGAAACAAAATACCTGTGGCTAGACCTGTTGATTCATCCGGTAATCTATATGATATTTCTAAGACAGGTATTTGGGTTGGAGATTATATATTTGAGGATGTAAACGGTGATGGAAAAATAACAGAAGCAGACCGTAAGTATATTGGAGATCCTAACCCAGACTATACATTTGGTATAAGTAATACAATTACATATAAAAATTTTGAATTATCTTTCTTCCTAAATGGTAGTGTCGGTAATGATATTTATAATATAGTAAAACAAAATTCCACAAATTTTTCAAAGTATAGCAATCTTTTGAAAGAAGCTACCAACTATGCTAAAATAGGTCTAATTAATCCGAATGGTTCTGCTTTAGATATTTCAAATGTATATATCACAAATGCAGAAACGGCTTCTTATCCCCGTATATATGTAAGCGGAGGAAGTATGAATGACAACAATCGTATAAGCAGCCGTTTTGTAGAGGACGGTAGTTATATTAGATTAAAATCGTTATCGTTTGCATGGAATCTACCTGATAAATGGCTTCAACCATTAAAACTTGAGTGGGTGCAGATATATGCTAATGCTCAGAATCTATTTACTATTACAGGCTATGATGGTTATGATCCGGAAGTAGGATCAATAGGCCAGAGTGTTATCCTTCATGGTATAGATAATTATCGTTATCCATCACAGCGCATTTATAATTTTGGAATAAAAGTACGCTTTTAAAATTTAAAAGAAATGGAAAAAATAAATATTCATAATAATATGGTCAACTTAAAAGCTTTTACTAGTTGCATCTTATCAGTTTTACTGATCTTATTAGCTTTAAGTAGTTGTAGTGATAGCTTTCTGGATAAGTCTCCTCAAGGCAATTATACATCAAAGACATTCTACTCTTCTGATGATGCTGTAATGAAAGGAGTAGAACCATTATATAACCGTGCATGGTTCGATTTTAACCGCCGTGCTATAGTAGGTATGGGATCTTATCGTGCCAATGATGCCTGGAACCCTTATGTCAGTGCTGAGTTTGCACGTTTTCAGATAACAAGTCTTACAGAAGACATGAGTCTTGCCTGGTCATCACTTTACAATGTAGTGACAATGGCAAATGCAACTATAGATAATATTAATAAGTATTGTTCAGATGCAGTTTCTGAATCTGTAAAGAATCAGGCTCTTGGTGAATGTTATCTTATGCGTGCTACAGCATATTTTTATCTACTTCGTGGATGGGGCGCTAATATTTTATATGAGGATAATCAGGATATGATTAATAATCCTGTAAAGCCTTTAAATACTGAAGATGATGTACTAAAGTTTATTATTCGTGACTATAGGCGTTCGGTTAGTTTGATGTCTGACAACCCAGGTAAAGGTCATCCATCAAGTTATGCAGCCAAGGCTCTTCTAGCCAAGGCTTTATTGGCACAAAGTGGATGGAATAAGGCTACAAGAGATGAAGCAACGCTTAAAGAAGTAATAAGTCTGTGTGATGATGTCATAAATAAAGGACCATATTCTCTAATGAGTAATTATGAAGATTTATTTAAGGCTCAGAATAATGATAACTCAGAAACTGTTTTAGCCATGCGTTGGGCTGATGCCAATCTTGGAACATCTTCAGGTTGGGGGGCTATTAATGCGTTATATTCAGATTTGGCATTTCCAGAAGTAACTGATGTTAACGTATGGGGTGGAAGTCTTATTGCTTCTGTTGATATGATAGACCTCTATAACCAAGAGCCTGCTGATACATTCCGTATTCGTGGTACATTCTTTACTCCACAAAGATATTATAAATATATACTTCAGGCTGATGGAGGCTATACGTATAAACACAAATGGATGCAATGCAAAAAAGGTGTTCTTGGAACGAAAGCAGATGCAGGTGGACATCTTGCTCAAATGGCTTCTCCATTGAATACATACATTATACGCCTTGCTGAAGTATATCTGATTAAGGCAGAAGCTATACTTGGCAATAATACGAATAGTACAGATGCAGAAGGTTTATCAGCAATAAATGCTGTGAGAGCACGTGCACATGTTAGTCTGCTAAACACATATGATCTGGCTACGTTAATTCGAGAACACAGAATAGAATTCTGCATGGAGTATAAGAATTGGTTTGATATGGTTACTTGGTACAGATGGAAACCTCAGTATATGTTAGACATATTCAATAACAAGCAGCATCGTGCATTTGAGTACCGTGAAGGAGATGTTTTGATGAATAATGATGGAACTATAAGTTACCGTGCTTTTTTGAATAATGGTACAAATTGCTGGTACTTTAAAGATGCAGCCAACCACGTATATTGGAATGATCACCTTGCTGTTTCTGAAACTGATAATTCTACTGCTGTCGTTAATGGAATAAAAATGGATAAAGCACATGGCTATGTGTATAATGTAGACTCATTAGTACGTGCACAATCTAATTTATTACCTATTAAATTGACCGAAACAAATATTTTTATGCCTTATCCAGAAGCAGACGTTTTACAGAACCATTATCTAAAAGAGTCTCCACAGGCTTATAATTTTGGAAATGATAAATAACTAAACAATATTATGACTTATGAAAAAAAATAAAATCAATATATTTTATCTTCTTGTGTTATCGACTATCGCATTTATGCAATTGTCCTTAATCTCATGCAGTGAAGATAATAAAGAAGGTTATGGGACGCCAGAAATTACTGGTGTTAGAGTTCCTGACCCTGTTTATGCTGACAGCTTATTTACAAAATCCAGTACAGGTCAACTTATAGCGATTACAGGTACAAATCTAAGTAATGTACTCAAAATATATATTAATGATCAGCAAGTCTCGTTTAACTCTACTATGAATACAGACCATAGTGTTATGTGCACAATACCAAAAGAGGAAAATGGCTTTAAACTTACAGCTTTTGACAGTACATTAAAAGATGAAATAAGATTGGAGACAAGTCATGGTACGGCTACTTTTGCATTCAAAATTTTAGCACCAAATCCTTCTATTGGTCGCATACAGGGATTATATCCACGTGATGCGGGTGATTCACTTTACGTATATGGTAAGAATCTTATTGACATAGAAAAAATATATTTTACTGATATCCCTGCTGCTAAGCTTGATACAACTAAATGGAAAGATATAACTGGTAGTATTGTTGATGTTACAAAGTATTCAAGTCTTGTTAAAGATCATTACCTTGATCCCCAAACAAATTCTTATGTTACTTCATCTGAATTAGGATTAGTATTGCCTGATATACCTTACGAATCAGGTACATTAGTAGTGAAAACAGCAACGGGATATTCATATATTGCTTATTCTAAGAAGCCTGGAATACCGAAAATAAAATCAGTAAGTAGTGAATATCCTGAAATAGGTGAAACGGTAACAATTAAAGGTTCTGAATTTGTTCAGGTTGGAAGTATTACTTATGGCGATGTAACTTTGACGAGTAAAGATTTAAAAGTAGCTAGTTCGGAAGATGAGTTATCGTTCGTATTTAATAAAAAACCAGCAACAGGTAGTGGAACTACATTGACTATAACAACACCAGGTGGACAGGTAAATTATGAAAATTTCTTCAACCCTGCTTCTGTTCTTATTAATTTTGATGGAAATGCTACAGATAATGGGTGGGGACCTAATGCCATTTATGAGTCAGCTACAAGTGGTGCAGCTCCTTATTCAAGTGATGGATCTTATGCTCGTATTAATGTCATGGACAATGGCTCAAATTGGTGGGGTACTATGATATATTTCCGTAAAGACTGGAGTGGACCATTTCCTCTTCCTGGTTATGATGTTATTCCTTCAAATGCATCAGCAGACGATATATATCTTGCTATGGAAGTCTATGACAATAACTCTGCTTATAACACTGCTGGTTATACAGGATATTTGAGATATCTGATACAAACTGTGGGAGATGCAGAAAATTATTATGATAATGGATTTGCCTGGATAAATACAGATCAGGGAACTTTCTCCTTTTCACAGCCAGTTATTGGTGATATTGATGGTAATAACGTAAAAGGTAAGTGGTACCGTCATGTTATTAAACTTAGCAATTTTGCATGTTTTAAAGATAAAACATATAAAGATATTGTTGCTACAGGAATTAATCAGATACGACTTATGGATTATAATCAAGGAACAAAGAAGGGTAATATTGATGTCTGCTTTGACAATATCCGAATATATTATAAAAAATAATGAATTATGAAAATTAGGAGTGTTTTTTCAATTATTCTAATATTGCTTGAAGCTATGACCATTCAGAGTTGTAGCACTAGCAATGATACTGTTACTGCATCTGAACTTGACGTTTACAAGGATAGTGTATCTATAAATACCCTTGATTTCCCAATATCATCAGGATCTGCAGTTGTAGGAATAAAATGCGACGCAGATTGGAATGCAGAGGTTCTTGATACATCATGGGTTAATATATCTAACCATGCCGGTTATGGATATGCAGACAAATGGTCTTATATAAAAGTAGCAGTATCTCGAAATGCAACAACAAAACGTTCAACTCAACTGATAATTAGTTCAGGTAATTTATCTAAAGTCGTAAAAATAAACCAAAATGGAGCAACTATGGATTCAGGAGATCCTTTTGAAAGTGCATACTCGCTTGTAAGTAACATCAAACTTGGTTATAATTTAGGTAATACACTTGATGCAAATCCTGATATTAACCAGTCATGGTTTAATCCAAAAACGGTGTACGATTGGGAAACATCATGGGGACAGCCAATAACAACACAGGCAATGATCGATGCGATAACAACTAAAGGATTTAATATTATTCGTGTTCCTGTAACATGGTATCCACATATTGATACAGATGGCAATGTAGATGAGGCTTGGATGAACCGCGTTGAAGATGTTGTAAAGTATGTCTTAAAATCAGGTGCATATTGTATATTGAATGTTCAACATGATTGCGGAGCAAAGGATGCGAGTCGTAAAGATGACGCAGGGTGGCTCGTGTGTGATGCCAACAGATATAGTGCTATAAGTACAAGGTTAAAATCACTTTGGAAACAGATTGCAACTCGTTTTAAAGATTATGATGAAAAACTGATTTTCGAGGCCTTTAATGAAATCCTTGATTCGAAATACGAGTGGGGTGATCCTACAGATGCAAATGCTTGCATGATAGTGAATAAGCTAGAGCAGGATTTTGTTGATGCAGTAAGAGCTACAGGTAGTAAAAATGAATATAGAAATCTTGTTTGTAATCCATATGGTGCGGGTAGTACTATTCCTAAATTGAAAGGTTTTGCTGTTCCAAACGATAAGCATCCTAATCATATAGTAGCTTCTATTCATTCTTATGATCCTTATAACTTCTGCAATGATGCAGGCACAAATAATATTTCAGTATTTGATTCATCCTGTGAAAAAGAAGTCTCAGATGTTATAACACGTACCTCTAATCGTTTTGATGATCTTGGCATTCCATTCTTTTTTGGAGAGTTCGGAGCAATAGACGAAAAAAAGAGCATGAGTGAACGTATTAAATACGCAAAATATGCGATTACTCAGATGCGCGCAAAAGATACAACAGGCCTTTGGTGGATGGGACTTTATGATCGTAATAAGAATACTTGGTATGAGAGTGAAATAGTAGATGCTCTTCTAGGGGTATCAAGTAAGTAGTGATAATGATTGTTTGATATGTGATAAAAGAGCTGCCATATAAAAAGGCGGCTCTTTTTGGATTGAATATTTATAAAAAAACGACATGTTTTTTCCTTAAATCACACTTTTGTACTATATTTGCAAATGTTATTCCTACAAATAGATATATGAGAAAACAAATATATATATTGACAATAATATTTATTATAGTCTTTGGATGTGATGCGAATGCAAATATCGGAGATATTAAATTCAGGAGACTTGATACTACTGATGGCTTGTCAAATAGTCAAGTAAATTATGTATTTAAAGATTCTCATGGCTTTATGTGGTTTGCTACAGCTTCAGGATTGGACCGTTATGATGGTTTTAGATTTAAAACGTTTTATTCTCAGCATAAAAATCTAAAATCAATATTAGATAATAATGTTGATAATATTTGTGAGGATGCTGAAGGTTATTTGTGGATACATACATCACGGGGCTATTGCGTATTTAATCCAAGAACTGAAACTTTTGAGAGAGATATGAATGTTTGGCTTAAAAAGTATAATATTCATGGCAATATTAATAACGTATATATAGACAAGTTTAAAAATATATGGATCATAATATATGGCCAGGGCTGTTATTTCATATCAAAAAGAGATCAATCTGTATTTTTGTTCAAATATGGTAAGAATGGAGCAAAAACGATACCAGAGGGGAATATTAATTCTATCACAGAATTTAGAAATAGCGTGTTGATGAGTTATAATGATGGTAAATTTATAAGTCTGAATGGACATGAACATAGAAGGCAGTGGACTGATACATATATAAGCAAAAAAGTTGGTATAACCCAGGGATATAATATTTTTACTGATCGAGACTGTAATTATTATATATGTACTAATGGGAATTTTTATGTTTATATGCAGAAAACCCGCAAATGGTACAGCTCCTTGTCTGATATGTTAAGGAATTTTGATATTATTCCTCCATCTGAAAATATTTTGGTAAAGAATGTAAAGCAGGATAAATATGGTAATTTATGGATTGCAACTGATCATAAAGGAGTAATAGTTGTTAATCTTAAACGTCGATATTTGAAGTCATATTATTATGATAAGGATAATATAAATAGTATTCCGGACAATACCCAACAGTCTATATTCATAGATAACAATTATACTGTGTGGATTGGAACATATAAAAACGGTGTAGCATATTATTCAGATTACATAAAGAAGTTCCAGCTACTTGCACTGGGAGATATAACATCAATGTCTCAAGATAAGAGTGGACTTATCTGGTGTGGAAGTAATGATAATGGCATATTGTCTTATAATCCGATCACAAATGAGACAAAACACTATGGACGGAAAGAAAATAAGTTGCAGTCGGATATTATAGTATGTTGCAAGGCAACAAGCGATGGTTCTATTTGGTTCGGCAGCTATAATGGAGGTCTAACGCGTTATAAAAATGGTGAATTTACTCCATATAGGTATACCGGTAAAACAAATGGACTGGCTAACAAAAGTGTTTGGTCATTAGAGGAAGACAGCCAAGGAAATATATGGATAGGTACTTTAGGTTCAGGACTTCAATGTCTTAATCCTAAAACAGGAACGTTTACAACTTATAATAGTCATAATTCAGGTTTAGCTTCTGATTATTTGTCATCACTCTCGATTGGTAAAAACCATGATATTGTTATAGGTCATTCTGTTAATTTTTCAATAATGGATCTTAATACTCATAAGATAAAAAATTATTCTTCAACGAGAGGTAATGAGGAGTTCTCAAGTGGGTTTGTAAACCAGATATTTGTTGACAGTCGTGGCTTGATATGGAATGGTACATCATCTGGTATGAATGTTTACGATCTTCGTACAGACCAACTTACTATTTTGGATAGAACCTCAGGATTAAGCGGATCAGAAATATGTTCAGTAACGGAAGACGTAAATCACAATATTTGGTTATCAACAGATAAGGGCGTTTCTAATATTAAAGTATACAGAAATGAAGGTAAATGGGATTTTACTGTGTATAGTTTTAATGAAATAGATGGATTACAGAATAGACAATTTAATCAGCGTTCTATATTGCAGGCAAAAAATGGAGATATTTATATTGGTGGTCAGGATGGAGTGAATGTTGTATCACCCAATATTCTGCACCTGGGTAAAACTCCTAGTAGGGCTGTCTTCAGCGGATTAGTAGTCTTTGATCATCTAATCAATGTAAATGAAAAGTTCAATGGTCATGTCATTCTAAAAGAAGCGTTGAATGAAAGTAAAAAACTTGTATTAAACTACGATGACAAAGCATTTACAATACAAATGGCATCAAATAATTGCACCTTACCGGAAAATACAAGATTCCTTTATAAATTAGAAGGTTTCAATGATAAATGGATGCAAACTGTTCCATCTCAGGCTGGTATTTCATTCACAAATCTTTCGCCAGGTGTTTATAAGTTGCTTGTAAAGGTTGTTAATGGTGATGGATATGTCAATAAAGAAGTAAGTTCTCTAGATATAACCATAAGGTCTCCTTTTTACAGTACGATATGGGCTTATATGCTTTATGCAATATTAATAGCTATAATACTATGGTATATAAGACGGTTTAGAATGCGTAGACAAGAGGCTGAAGATAAAATACGCCAAGTCCGTATTGAGTCTGAAAAAAAACATGAAATAGATGATATGAAACTTCGTTTCTTTACAAATGTAAGTCATGAACTACGGACACCTCTAACGTTAATTATCTCACCTATAATATCAATGATAAAGGATGAAACAGACGATGATAAACGAAGAAAATTGATGATGATTCATCGAAATTCAGAGAGATTGCTTACATTAGTTAACCAATTGCTTGATTTCAGACGTGCTGATATGAACAAACTGCAACTTAATTTACTAACTGGCGATATAATAAATTTCTTAAGCAATATTTGCAACTCCTTTTTGTTGCTGGCAGAGAAAAAGATACATTTTTCATTCAAGTCTTCCATACCATCTCTAAGGATGTCTTTTGATGACGATAAGATAAGTAAGATAATGAATAATTTATTGTCTAATGCTTTCAAATTTACTCCTGAAGGTGGTTCTGTTTCAGTGACTGTTAATATAAAAACTCTTTCTGATACTCAAAAAGAGCAGGCTGGTATTCTTGTAATAAAGATTATGGATACAGGCATTGGCGTTAGTGATAATGATAAACAGCATATCTTCGACAGATTCTATCAAGTAGATGGTAACCATGAGAATTCTTTCGGTGGTAGTGGGGTAGGCTTGAATCTTGTAAAAGACTTTGTTGAAATGCATGGTGGTAGTGTGCATGTAGAAGATAATCCTGGTGGAGGTTGTTTGTTCTTTGTCGAGATTCCTATAAGGCATGATTCTTCACTCAAAGAGATTATCAATGATACTCCTTTAATATCTATTAAGAACAAGCTTGATGATAATGATATAAATAAGGCAAAAGAGGAAGTTTCGCAAGTAAATAAAGAATATGAAGTACTTATTGCTGATGATAGCGATGATTTTTTGGAGTTTATGAACGAAGAATTAAGTCGTTACTATAAAGTGAGACTAGCACGTGATGGTAGAGAAGCGTATGAAATGATTAAAGTTAAAAAACCGGATATAATTCTTAGTGATGTAATGATGCCAGAGATAAATGGAAATGAATTGTGTAGGATGCTAAAGGCTGATCCTGATACAGAAGGCATACCATTTATGATGCTTACAGCTCGCCTTGCAGATGAGCATAAAGTTCAAGGTATGGAGAGTGGAGCTGATGATTATATTACAAAGCCTTTTAATCTTGATCTATTGAATTTAAGAATAAATAATCTTATTAAATGGCATAATTCTTCTAACCATAATAGGGCGCATCTGCAACCTCATATTAAGGATGTACATATCACATCTCTTGATGAAAAACTGATACAGAAGGCGACTGATTATGTAGAACAGAATTTATCAGACACAGACCTTACTGTTGAGCAACTTAGCAGTATCTTAAATATGTCACGTGTGCATTTATACAAAAAAATGCTTTCAATAACAGGAAATACACCTTCTGAATTCATTCGAACTATAAGACTAAGATATGCAGAACGCCTACTCTGTGAAAGTCAATTGAGTGTAAGTGAAATTTCTTATCAAGTCGGGTTTAACAATCCTCGCTATTTCTCGAAGTACTTTAAAGAAATGTATGGTGATATGCCTTCTCATTATAAGGAGAAAAATGGTAAATAACATAATATATAACAAATAATACACATCTTAGTAACATTTTATATTATTATATTTGGATAGAAATAGTATCTTTGCATTGTGAATAATATAAAATTTTATGAAGAGCGCAAAAATACTAATTTCAACTATTCTGCTTGCTTGTACAACATCGATTGCAACCGCAGCTGATTTTATTAAGAATGGTAATGTGGTTACCGTAAATATTAACGTAAATGGAAATGGAGCAAAACTATTACGCTTGCAGGTCGTAAACGACAACATCATACGTGTAGAGGCTACAGCTGAAAACCAATTTCCAGTTAAAACCAGTCTTATAATAGTTCCACAAACAGCCAAACCGCAGTTCTTTGTTAACGAAGATCGTTCTGTTATCAAAATAAAGGCTAAAAATGTTGAAGCAGATATAGATAAACTTTCTGGTCGTATAACCTTCTTTGATAGTACAGGTAAATTGCTGCTTAAAGAAGCTGTTAACGGTAAAACTTTTAAACCGTATACTGTACCACAGTCTAATATCGGTATTGGCACTCTGACAGATAACCAAAAGAAGGGATGGTCATGGAGAGCTCTTTTTGAGAGTCCTTCTGATGAAGCCTTTTATGGACTTGGACAGCACCAGTCTGAAGAGTTTAATTACAAAGGAAAAAATGAGGAACTTTTTCAATATAACACAAAAGTATCTGTACCATTTGTAATGAGTAATAAGAACTACGGTCTTTTGTGGGATAGTTATTCTCTTTGCCGCTGGGGAAATCCTGATGATTATGAGCAACTCAACCACGCTTTCAGACTATATGACAAAAATGGAAATCCTGGTAATTTGACTGGTATATATACAGCAGCAGATGGCAACCAACTTTTAAGGGGTGAAGATTCTTTATATTTTGAGAATTCTTCAGTTATTGGAAATCTCCCAAAAGGGTTCCCCTTAAACGGATCTAACGTTGTTTATGAAGGTTATCTAGAAGCATCACAAAGTAGTGATTATCATTTCATTCTTTATTACGCAGGATATACAAAAGTCTATATTGGAGGAAAAGAAGTTGTTCCAGAACGTTGGCGTACAGCTTGGAATCCTAATGCATATAAGTTTGTCTACCATCTTGATAAAGGTGTTAAAACACAAGTCCGAATAGAGTGGCAACCTGATGGTGGGGTTTCTTATTGTGGATTGCGTGTAGCTAAACCAATGAAAGATGATGAACAGAATATGCTTTCAATATGGAGCGAAATGAATCGTGATATGGATTATTACTTTATTGCAGGTAATAACATGGATCAAGTAATAAGTGGCTATCGTACATTGACAGGTAAAGCCCCTGTATATCCAAAGTGGGCTCTCGGATTTTGGCAGAGTCGTGAACGATATAAAACATCTGAAGAAGTAGAAAGTACACTCTCTGAATTTCGTAAGCGTCATATACCAATTGACAATATAGTACAAGATTGGAATTATTGGAAGAATGATCAATGGGGTAGCCATCAGTTTGACGAAACGCGTTATCCCAATCCGGAGGCAATGCTAGATAGTGTGCATGCTATGCATGGAAAATTTATGATTTCGGTATGGCCTAAATTCTATTGTAATACAGAAAACTATAAAGAACTAGATTGTAATGGGTGGATGTATCACCAAGCTGTAAAGGATTCTATTTATGACTGGCTAGGATATATGGGTTCTTTTTATGATGCATATTCTGCAGGAGCCCGTAAAATGTTTTGGAAACAGATGAATGAGAATATGTATAAGAAATACAATTGTGGAATAGATTCATGGTGGATGGATGCCAGTGAACCCAATGTTCGTGACTGTACTCCTATTGGATACCGTAAGGCGCTTAGCGGTCCAACGGCTCTTGGTTCCAGTACTGAATATTTTAATGCCTATTCTCTTGTAAATGCTGATGCTATATATAACGGACAACGCTCTGTTCAACCTAACAAACGTGTATTCCTTCTTACTCGTAGCGGATTCGCAGGAGAGCAACGTTATAGTACAGCTACATGGAGTGGAGATATCGGAACACGTTGGGAGGATATGCGCGCTCAGATGACAGCCGGACTCAATTATTCTATGTGTGGTCTGCCTTTTTGGGGAATGGACCAAGGTGGATTCTGTGTTGAAAATAGATATGTTGCAGCACAAAAGTTATATGATAAGACAGGGATCGAAAATGATGACTTAAAAGAATGGCGTGAGTTGCAGACACGCTGGAATCAATTTGGATGTTTCATACCTCTTTATCGTACACATGGACAATGGCCATTACGTGAATTATGGAATATAGCACCTGATGATCATCCTGCATATAAGAGTATTCTTTATTATGACAAACTGCGTTATAATCTTATACCATACCTATATTCAATGACAGGTTGGGTTAACATTAAAGACTATACTATGTTACGTGGTTTGGTAATGGATTTCTCTAATGATGCAAATGTCAATAATATAGGCAACCAATGGATGTTTGGACCTGCTTTTATGGCCTGTCCGGTAGGATATTATAAAGCCCGTAATCGCAATGTTTACTTTCCTAAACAGTGTGGATGGTATGATTTGTACACAGGTCGTTATATCAGTGGAGGACAAAATCTAATAGTTGATGCCCCTTATGAACGTATACCTATATTTGTACGTGAAGGTTCTATTATTCCATTTGGTCCTGATATGGAATGGAGTGATCAGAAGAAGCCTGAACTTATAAATCTTTATGTATATGAAGGTGCGGATGCTGATTTTCTACTGTATGAAGATGAAGGTGTAAATTATAATTACGAGAAAGGAAAGTACTCTACTATAGATATCAAATATATAGAGAGTAATAAGACTCTTACAATAGGTAAACGTAATGGTTCTTTTGATGGAATGTTAAACAAACGAAGGTTCAATGTCGTTGTTGTTTCAAAAGATAGGCAAAAATCATTAAACCTTGTAAATCCTGATGGTAAGATGATTAAATATACGGGGAATAAGATAACTATAAAGCTATAGGAAAATGAAAAAGATATTTATTTTTTTTATATTCATCTGTTTCTTTACGAGTGCAGAAGCACGCCAAAAACAAAATTTTGATGCAGATTGGAGCTTTGTTTTGGCAGATAGTGTACAAATGTCTTCACCCCAATATAATGACGGCAGATGGCGAAAGTTGAATTTGCCACATGATTGGTCTATAGAGGGCGACTTCAATGAAAACAACCCTTCTGGTGCCGGAGGCGGTGCTTTACCCGGAGGTGTCGGATGGTATAGAAAGCATTTCGAGATAAATGAAAAAGATAAGTCTTCTCGTTTTTATGTTCATTTTGATGGCGTTTATATGAATTCAACCGTCTATATCAATGGTCATAAGCTTGGTAATAGACCTTACGGTTTCAGCTCTTTTGAATATGATATTACTCCTTTTCTTAAAGTCAATGGAGAGAATATTATTGCAGTTAGAGTAGATAACAGTAAGCAGCCTAATTGTCGTTGGTATAGTGGTAGTGGAATATATAGACATGTTTATCTGCTTAAAACCAATAGTTTACGTATATCCAATTGGGGAACATTCGTGAAAACAGAATCTGTGACAGATAAAAAAGCTATTCTAAAAGTTGATGTAAGATTGAGTAATAGTATTAGAAAGTCTGTTCGTGTACAAGTAACGAATTCATTGCTTGGCGCAGATGGAAAAACCCTTGCGAAGAGCTCTCAAACTGTAATGGTTCCTGGTTCTTCCGACAAGGTGTTGAATCAACAAACGATAACGCTCGAAAATCCTAAACTATGGTACGTTGATAATCCTTATACTTACAAAATAAAAACAGATATAACAGATGGTCATAAACAAATAGATTCATATATTACAACAATAGGCATACGTTCATTTAAGTTTGATGTTCATACCGGCTTTTATTTGAATGGCAAACCTATGAAAATAAAAGGCGTATGTAATCACCATGATTTAGGATGTCTTGGAGCTGCCATTAATGAAGATGCACTTCATAGACAATTGCTGATGCTTAAGAACATGGGATGTAATTCAATACGTTGTTCACATAATCCGCCTGCGCCAGAATTGCTTAATATGTGTGATACAATGGGATTTATAGTCATGGATGAGGCTTTTGATATGTGGCATAGAAAAAAGACACAATATGATTATTCTCAATATTTTGATAAATGGTTTGAACGAGATTTAACTGATATGGTTATCCGTGACCGTAACCATCCTTCAGTATTTATTTGGAGTATAGGAAATGAAGTACTTGAGCAATGGTCTGATGCTAGTTCAGATACATTGAGTATAGAACAGGCTAATCTTATACTTAATTTTGGTCATTCATCATCAACGCTCTCTCAAAATAGAGAAATGAGTGTCAATTCAATGCTTACTAAACGGTTGGCTGATATAGTAAAAAGTCTTGATGATTCTCGTCCGGTTACGGCAGCATGTAATGAATCAAGTCCCAATAATCATCTTTTCAAGAGTGGGGCATTGGATTTAATAGGATACAACTATCATAATCAGAATGCAAAAGATGTTCCTGTCAACTTTCCTGGCAAACCTTTTATTTTCACTGAATCAGTTTCTGCTTTTGCTACAAGAGATTACTATCAGATGCCGAGTGATTCGGTCATAAAAGCGCCAAAACAATGGTGGCTTCCTTATACGGATCCATCTTTTATGTGTAGCAGCTATGATAATTGTCGTGCTTCATGGGGAAATCTTCATGAAGAAACATGGGACTTAATAAAGCATACTCCATTTATAAGTGGAGAATATATATGGACCGGATTTGACTATATTGGTGAGCCAACACCGTATGGATTTCCTGCACGTAGCAGTTATTTTGGAATAATAGATTTGGCAGGTTTTCCTAAAGATATATATTATATGTATCAGAGTGAATGGACCAACAAACAAGTTTTGCATTTGTTCCCTCATTGGAATTGGATTCCGGGTCAGAAAATAGATATGTGGTGTTATTATAATAATGCAGATGAAGTTGAATTATATATAAATGGAATATCACAAGGCATACGCCGAAAAGATACAGATCATCAATATCATGTAATGTGGCCAGTCATATTCCAACCTGGCAACGTTACAGTTGTGGCACGAAAATTAGGAAAGGAAATCGGTCGTCAGACTATAAATACAGCAGGTGCTCCTGATCATATACGTCTTATAAGCGACCGAAGTTCATTGAAAGCTGATGGTAAAAGTTTAGCTTTTGTTACAGTAGAGATTGTAGATAAAGATGGTAATGTTTGTCCTAATGCCGACAATCAAGTATTCTTTACTGTACAAGGTTCTGCAAAAATAGCAGGAGTTGATAACGGAAACCAAACATCAATGGAAAGATTTAAGGCGAATAATCGTAAAGCCTTTTTTGGAAAATGTCTTGTTGTTTTACAGTCTACTAGTACTTCAGGCACGATACAACTAACAGCTAAAAGCGTAGATCTTAAGGATGGGATGATAACATTAACTAACAAATAAGATAGTACATATACAAATGAAGAAATTAACATTATTAGCATTCGCACTTATGTCTGCGTTTACTGCATCTAAAGCTCAAAAAGCTGTTTATCTAGATGCAAAAGCACCATTAGAGCAGAGAGTTCAAGATGCATTGTCTAGAATGACAACACACGAGAAAATCCTTATTTTACATGCTCAGAGCAAGTTTACAACCCCAGGTGTTCCTCGCTTAGGAATTCGTGAGTTGCATTATAGTGATGGCCCTCACGGAGTACGTGCCGAAGTTGATTGGAATTCATGGAATGTCGCTAATTGGAATAACGATTCCATAGTTGCGTTTCCATCATTGACATGTCTTGCTTCAACATGGAATACAGATATCAGTCATCTCTATGGTAATGCAGTAAGTGAAGAATTCGCTTTTCGCAATAAAGATGTAATGTTAGGTCCCGGTACTACAATAGCACGTGTACCATTAAATGGCCGTAACTTTGAATATATGGGTGAAGATCCATATTTGGCTGGAGAGATGGCAACACCTTATATACAGAGTGCTCAGAAAAATGGTGTAGCCTGTTGTCTTAAACACTTCTTTTTGAATAATCAAGAGATAGATAGATTTGCTGTAAATGTCAATGTAGATGAGCGTGCCATAAACGAGATATATCTACCCGCATTTAAAAAATGTGTGCAGAAAGGTGGATTATGGACTATAATGGGATCATACCCACTTTGGAATAATGTACATTGTTGTCAGAATGATTCATTACTTAATAAGATATTAAAAAAGCAATGGGGTTTTGATGGTGCTGTAGTTAGTGACTGGGGTGGCGTAACTGATACATGGCAGGCTGCAACAGGAGGAATGGACATTGAGATGGGATCATATACAAATGGTAAAACAAAAGAGTCAAAATTTGGATATAATAATTATTATCTTGCTGACCCATTCGAAGAGCTAATCAATGAAGGTCGCATACCGATGAGTGTTCTCAATGATAAGGCTTCAAGAGTATTAAGAACAATATTCCGTACATCTATGAATCCTGATAAAGTTATCGGTTCTCAATGTTCAGAAGCTCATTATGAAGCATGTAAACAGATTGGAGAGGAAGGCGTTGTTTTATTAAAGAATAGCAATATACTTCCGATTGTCAAAGGTAAATATAAACACATACTTATAGTTGGAGAAAATGCAACTCGCAGTCTTACCGAAGGTGGAGGATCTTCAGAGCTTAAAACCAAATTTGATATATCTCCATTACAAGGATTAAAGGCTATATATGGAGACAATATAGAATTTGCAAAAGGATATTACTCAGGCCGTGCTCTTTATGACAGAGTCGATCCTTTATCTGCAGATACTTTGGCCTTGCTACGTAACGAGGCTTTAGCAAAAGCACGTAAAGCGGATCTTATAATATATATTGGTGGTATGAATAAAAATACCAATCAAGATTGTGAAGACGGTGATCGTCTTGACTATAATCTTTCATATGGTCAGAATCAACTCATTGCTGATCTTGCGAAGATTCAGAAAAATATTGTAGTAGTTACATTTGGTGGAAACGCTTATGCTACACCTTGGGTCAGTAATGTTAAGGCTCTCGTGCACTGTTGGTACCTAGGTTCAATGGCTGGTGAAACTCTTGCAGATATAATTTCAGGTAAGACAAATCCCAGTGGTAAATTACCTGTAACGTTTGCTGTTAATCAGAAAGATTATCCATGTTTTCAGTTTGGTAAAGAGTCATATCCTGGAGTTAACAAACAGGTATATTATAAAGAAGGTATTTTTGTAGGTTACCGATGGTTTGATACTAAAAATGTAAAACCACGTTTCCCATTTGGATATGGACTTAGTTACACGACATTCAAGTATGGAAAACCTTCACTTTCATCTGCCGAGATATCCAATGATGGTAAGATAACATTGACCACAACGGTTACTAATACAGGAAAACGATTTGGAAAAGAAATCGTAGAGTTGTATATCGGACAAGAAAAATGTAGTGAGGAACGTCCTTTGAAAGAACTTAAGGGATTTAAGAAAATATCATTAAATCCTGGTGAGACAAAAACTGTTACATTTGATATTACTCCAGAAGATCTGCAGTTTTTCAGTGCAAAAAAGCATTCATGGACAGTTGAACCGGGTAAATTCAAAGCTTATGTTTGTGCATCTGAAACAGATATAAGAGGTATTTCTGAATTCAGTTTTAAATAAGAATTATATGGGTGGGCATATCATGCCTACCCATTTTTAAATACCATATACCATGAGAAAAAACATATTATTGTCTTCATTATTGTTATTTTACTGCTGTCTTACTAATGCACAGATACAAACCAATAATGGTGTTCAATATCTTTTGTCACAGCCTAAAGATATGAGTACTGATTTTTGTGATCTATCCAATACCTATTTCTTTGCAGACAGCCTTTCTCAATTCAATCCAACAACAGCGAATGGTACTGTGAAATGGAAACGCTATCGTCTTGTACCACGTCAGGCATTCAATACTAATGTTTATTGGCCGCAACGTCTACAGATGCTAGATTTCCCCAATACGGCATATGACAACGACCCAAAACTTAAGTTCTCTATAGAGTTTGTCACGCCACGCACAGTCAGAATAAAGATGCTGACAACACCAGTTGAACCGAAAGATGATGATGCTAATGACTTGATGCTCTGTAAGGTGCCTACAGTAGACCACACATGGAAAATGTCACAGACAGAAAAGACTATAATATACAGCAGTCAGTACGGTACAATTGAAATAAATAAATACCCATGGCGAATTGTCTTAAAAGATAGTACTGGGAAAGTATTGACCCAGACTAGAACTTATGCAGATGACGACTCTTCACAGATTAAACTTCTTCCTTTCAATTTTATAAAGAGAGGCTCTGATAATTCCAGAAGCATTAATCCAGTTTTCACATTGTCACCTGAGGAAAAGATTTTTGGTTGTGGCGAATCATTTACATCCTTAAATAAAGTAGGTCAGAAAGTTCAACTGTTTGTTACTGATCCTCAAGGTCCTGAATCTGATGGACAATACAAACCAGTACCATTCTTCTTCAGTAATAGAGGGTATGGTATATTCATGCATACATCTGCACCTGTAACGTGTGATTTTGGTTCCAGTTATATAGGGGCCGATCGACTGTTTATGGGTGATGAGAAAATGGATCTTTTTATTTTCTTTGGCAAACCTAAAGATATTCTTAACGAGTATACTGATATAACAGGTAAAAGTCCAATGTTACCATTATGGACATTTGGTACATGGATGAGCAGGATCACATATTTCTCACAAAAAGAGGGATTAGATGTAGCAGAAAACCTGCGGTCTCACCGAATTCCGGCAGACGTAATCCATTTTGATACAGGATGGTTTGGTACAGATTGGCAATGCGACTATCAGTTTGCAAAAGACCGGTTCCCAAATCCTGTATTGATGTTGAAGCAGATGAAAGAAATGGGATTCCATGTTGATCTCTGGCAACTACCATATTTTACTCCCAAAAATAAATTCTTTAAAGAATTAGTAGATAATAATATGGAAGTTAAAAATGCCGCAGGAGGGATGCCTTACGAAGATGCTGTGCTTGATCTGTCAAACCCTTCTACTGTAAAATGGTATCAGGATAAGATCGCCGGTCTTATCAAACAAGGGGTGAGTGCTATAAAATGTGATTTCGGAGAAGCAGCTCCATTAAATGGGATATACTATAGTGGTAAAGGTGGACTATACGAGCATAACCTTTATCCTTTAAGATATAACAAAGCACTATGGGAAGCTGTTAAGCAGTATTCAGGTGATGGCGTAATATGGGCAAGAAGTGCATGGGCCGGTTCTCAACGTTATCCCATTCATTGGGGAGGTGATGCAGCTACTACAAATACAGGGCTTATTGGTGACTTGCATGGAGGATTAAGTATTGGCCTTAGCGGATTCTCATTTTGGAGTCATGATATGGGCGGCTTTGTTACCGCATCCCCAGAAGATATATACCGTAGATGGTTGCCTTTTGGATTTTTGTCATCCCATACACGTGCCCATGGTGCACCTCCTAAAGAACCCTGGTTGATAAGCGATAGTTTTACAGATGCTTTCCGTGATTGTGCAGAGATGAAATATAAACTTATGCCTTATGTTTATGCTCAGGCAAAGGACTGTACTGAGAAAGGCCTCCCTATGGTTCGCGCTTTGTTTGTTGAGTTTCCAGATGATCCGGGCGCATGGCTTGTCGAAGATGAATATCTGTTCGGTAGTCAAATATTAGTAGCTCCTCTTTTAGAGAGTGGTGATTCAAGAATTTGCTATCTACCAAAGGGTAAGTGGATAGACTATCAGAATGGAACCGTATATGATGGCGGATATCAAACTATAAAAGTAGGGAAAATACCAGCAGTGATACTTGTAAGGGATGGAAGTCTTATTCCACATGTTCCTTTAGCTCAAAGCACTGACCAGATAGATTGGACTAAAGTAGAAATGAAAGAATATAAAGCATCAGCTACCAAGTGTACAGGGCTGATCTATAAACCAGGTGATAAATATGTAAAGACAGTTATAAGATAAATATTAAGCAAAACTGCTTTTTTAACATTGTGCCATTGTGCTAAATATCGGTTTCTTGTGCCGATTTCGCGCAAAATCCAAATAAAAGCTTCAATGCAAACGTTTGCATTAAAGTTTTGAGATTTTTTTTGCCTAAATATTTGTTGGTTATTTTTATTATCCATATATTTGCCACATACAAAACGAGATAAATATAATTTTTAAAATGATTAATTATCTATTAGATTTATTTTACGAGAGATTTCGATAAAACCCTGGTGGCTGTGGTAGTTATCAGGGCTTTTTATGTAACATTGTATAGTTGACATATGGAAAATATGTTAAACTTTATCTGCAAAGCGATTGAATCATCATATTTTATTATTATTTTTGTGAATTGCAATATCATCCATTTATGTCTTTTATGTTATACATTTGATTAGAATAATAAATCAAAATACTATATAATAACTAATAAACTAACAATGAAAAAATTAGAAAAATTAAGAATGACCGTACTTTTATTTGCGGTATCCATTTCCATTTCTGTTATGGCACAAGAAAAATTGCCTTTTGATATGCCCGATGTCCAATTGCCTGCTTTTTCTCAGCGCATTGTTAATATTAAAGACTTCGGAGCTGTTGGCGATGGAGTGACACTTAATACCGGTGCAATACGTGATGCTATAGATAAATGTGCTGCCGATGGTGGTGGAACTGTTGTTATGCCACGTGGCTTATGGCTTACAGGCCCTATCACAATGAAGAGCAATATAAATCTGCACGCTGACAAGGGTGCATTGATAATATTTAGTAAGAACCATTCTGATTATTTCATTGGCGATAATGCACGTAATGCGGTTTCACCAATAAATGGGAACGAACTTACTAATATAGCCTTTACTGGTGAAGGTATATATGATGGAGTAGGAGATACATGGCGACCAGCAAAGAGGGACAAGTATACAGACAGTCAGTGGAAAGAAATGACTGCTACTGGTACTTTGGATAATAATGGAATATTATGGCCAAATGGTGTAGACCCACAAAAGGATCTACGTCCATATATGGTATTACTTAATAAGTGTAAAAAAGTGCTCTTTGATGGACCTACATTCCAGAATTCTCCTAAGTTTGTTATCGTTCCACGTACATGCGAAGATCTTACTATTCGTAATTGTAAGGTTCTTAATGAATGGTCTGCTCAGAATGGTGATGGCATAGATATATGCTCATGTAAGAACGTAAACATAACCAACTGTATACTCAATGTTGGTGATGACGGTATTTGTATGAAATCTAGTGGAAAAAGTATTCAACCTGCATTGCAAAACGTTGTTATAACAGATTGTACTGTATACCATGCTCATGGAGGATTCGTAATAGGAAGTAATACAGATGGAGGTATGCATAATATCTATGTAAGCAACTGCAACTTTATGTATACCGATGTCGGTCTACGTTTCAAGAGTGCTCGCGACCGTGGTGGATTGGTTGATAATATATTTGTTAACGGAATATATATGAAGGATATTCAGAATGAGGCTATACTCTTCGATACATATTATGAGAATAAGGAGATAGGAAAACCTGAAATTAAGACTGTTACTGATAAGACGCCACATTTCTGTAAGTTTAAAATAGAAAACGTATTCTGCAACGGTGCCAAACAAGCGATAAGGTTGGCCGGATTACCAGAGATGCCAATTGAGGATGTAACGTTTTCTAATATTACTATTACCGCGAAGAAAGGTTATACCGAAACTTATACTAATAATATAAAACAGAATAATGTCAAGATTATAATAGAGTAAAATAACTAGTGTTAATGTATTAAGAGCACTTGATTCTACCATATAATCTTCAAACAGTGAAACTTATATGGTAGATTTTTATTTTATTCAAAGTCAATTTGATAGCTGTAAACAACTTCTTGGGATAATTTATTCGGATTAATAAGAAAAACATGAGTGTGCCTATAAGCAAGATTATCTATTTATCTGAAAATCTAATTTTTATATTTTCATATCTCATGTTTTTAAATAGACTGTATAATTGTCTGCCGGCGTTATATTCCGCACTTTTTTTATTTTCATGCGTAAGACATTTTTCCTTCATCAGGAGGTAAGCCCTATTATACATATCCTGCTTATCATTCTCAGTCCATCTTCCACTTTCGAAGAACGATATCGTTCTTGCTTCATCAATAAAATCATTGTCTAGTAATGTAATTGGTGGCAAAATCACTTCAATATCTTTATCCTTTATTTTTATCCAATGCGGTCCAACCTTATGCATATCAATCCCCATGCGTAGTGTTCCGTAATATATTCTTATCAGTTCGTCATCACTAAATATACCTTTCCTTATGGTATCCACCATTTCTTCATCACTTACAGCAAGAAATTCCCACTGTCCGATATTCTTTATGGCAGCTATTTGTTCAGGCGTTATGTTTATTTTATCGTCAGTACTGATCTTAACTGAGTTGTGGTGCGAACAACTTATAAAGTATACAAGTATTATAATGGTAATGACAAGAGCACATACCACAGCCATCCATCTTAAGGTACTAATTTTGGGTATTCTCATTTCCTATAGTCGTTTTATCTAACAGTCCAGGAAGGTCATTTATTTTAAATTCCTTACGGAAAGTGATCGTTATGTCTTGTTCTTTATATCCCATCTGTCTGCACATCGGTATTAATATTCTGGCAGCATTATCCCGTGCCAATTCTATAATTCCAAGATAAGGTATACTTTGTATTATTGAGGCACGTCCCTGTTTCTCATAGTTTGTCATCTCCTCATCACTGAAGTTGCTGCGGGTTATAGCTACAAACTTTTTTACATTTTTGTGGTCTATTTTACTACTTGTGAGAATAACCTTTGGATCTGGCAGTATAATCTCAATTTTATTGCCACTTTTTTTTATGTTTGATTCTGAAAATTTACCGAAATCAATATACGCTTTTAACGTAGCATCCATTGGTATTGCTATTTTTCGTTTCCCCAGAGGAAGATTAATATTGAAGTCGTGGCTCAGAAACGAACCTTTTAGTTTCATTATATCATCGTGGGTAATAATCTTGTGTATATGGTATTCTGCAGTATACAATTTTGAACATTTTTGTATCTGCATTATCATCATCGGTATCGTGTCTTGCTGCTTATGTATATCTGCAGAGGTTTTCTTTTCTGAGCAGGAACCTAATGCGAGTGCTGCAAAAGTTAAAAATAGTATTACCTTTTTCATTTCGCTTGATATTTATGGCAAAGATAGTAAAAAAATGCCGTATTGTTGGTTAGTGTATTTATTTTTTCGATTTTAGTTAAACTTTTAGCTGCTGTTTACGTCATATTGATAGTTGCAACACAAAATTAAAACAATAATATCAACTAAAAAAACTGTAAAATGAAAAAATTATTTATAGCTATCGCAGCCGCATTGATGATCTCTTCTGCAACTTATGCACAAGATGAAAATTACAATAATGCACAACATGGAAGATTTGATAAAAAAGAGATGATACAGAGACGTACTGAGCATATGGTTCAAGAGTTTGGACTTGATAATAATCAGGCAAAAAAACTACTGGAACTGAATACTGCTTATGCTGATAAATTGGTAGGCCCTCATATGATGAGTCCTTTTGGAAGACCCGGATTTGGTCGTGGTCCTCAGGGTGGAAATAATAAATTCGGTCCTGATTCAACAAAGGCACGCATGAATCGCCCAGAACTTACTGAAGAACAGAAAGCTAGAATGAACAAATGGCGTGAAGAGGTTGAAGCAAATAATAAATCTTATGAAACAGCTTTACAGGGAATTTTAACTGCTGATCAGTTTAAGGCTTATCAAGACTCTAAAATTAAGATGCATGGAAATTTTAAACAGCATTCTGTAGAGTAAAAAGATACGTAAAACGGATAACACCAGACAGTCATTTAGCAAGCACTAAATGACTGTTTTTTTATACTTTTTTCACTAGATTTGCTCATAGTTCAAATATTTTGTGTAAGTTTGTAGCTCAAATATAAAACCACTTATGTGATGGCAAATACTAATGTACTTGGACTGCTGATGATTGGTGTTTTGATGTTGGCATCATGCGGAAGCAAAAAAAATAATGGGGATATAATAGCTCCGAAACCTATAGAGAAGCATTCAGATAAAATTCTTATGATGCAAAATTATAAGAATACGACCAATCAGAATTGGGCCGGTTCTACATATATAGTATCACTTAGCAGAACTGTTGATAAATCGCTATCTACTGCTGAGGATGAAAATGGCCAAAAGTATTATGATAATAAAATAGATTTGGTAGTATCTAGAAGTGATGGCAGCGTTTTTTTCAAAAAGACTTTTTATAAAACAGATTTTAAACAATATATAGATGACGGCGTAAGCAAAAAGGGTGCTTTGCTTGGGGTCGTTTTCGATAGAGTTGACGGACAGAATTTGATTTTTGGTGCTAGTATTGGTTCACCGGATAAAATAAGTGACGAATTTATTCCACTGGTTGTAAAACTTTCAAAGACAGGTACATTATCTATATCGAAAGATACAGACCTCGATACAGGAAGCGATATTGCAACTGACGAACAGGATGATTCTAACTAATAGTTCATCCAATTAGAAGAGAACAGTTCCCAAGCATCTCTTAATTCTGTCATCTTATCAAAGATAATATCCGCTCCCTCTTTTGCCAACATACTGTCGGGTAGGGGACCTGTATTAACAGCTACGGTAAATATTTTTGCAGCAACAGCAGCTCGGACACCTAGAGGTGCGTTTTCAACTACTATGCCTTCGTATGGTTCTACTCCAGCCTTCATTAGTCCCTTAAGATAAGGTTCTGGATTTGGTTTTCCTCTTTTTACATCAAAACTTGTTACCATTAGGTCTTCTCTGATAAGTTCCGGAAATTCTTCTTCTAGTTTCCCTAATAGTGATTTTTGTCCACTGCCTGTCACAACTACTATTTTCATTCCAGTGGCTTTAATCTTTCTCATCAGCTCCTCAACGCCTTCCATTTTATGGGCTTTAGGACAAGTACTGAAGAAATGGCATTTTTCAGCATATATTTTATCTGCTTCAGCGTCAGTAAGAGCTCTTCCCCATTGTTTGCCGGCTATGTGCTTTATTGTTTCAACACCTCTCATACCTTCGTATTGATAAGCTTCTTCTGGCGACATCTCGATACCGAATTTGGCCATTGACTTATGCCAACTTTGAGCGTGATTTGGCATTGAATCATATAACACACCGTCCATGTCAAAGAGGACTGCTTTTGGCTCAAATTTATTAAACCCGTTTTCAATAAGATATTGCTTGATATTCTTTTCGTACATATTTCAGCTTTATTACAGAGCTGCGAAGTTACTGATTTTATTCCACTTTACCTAAGTCTATAGTAAAATTGCGATGTTAAAGATTATTAACTATTTGATAAAATCTTTATAGTTGTTGATTTTTTATCTATATTTGCACCTTATATCATCATTGAAGATTACGTTATGCAAGGGATGAAGCATTTTATTGCTCTGGCAGCCATATTTTTGATAAGTGTTTGCTTATCAGCAAAAAACAAAAGTTTAGATTTAGGAATTCCCAAAGGACGTCCAATAGTTATTGTTGCTGATTGGAACCAACCTCCTTTTTTCTTTATCGACCAAAAAAATGGTACTCCTAAAGGATATTGTCTTGATTTACTTACTACTGCCTTGGACAAACTTGGGGTAAAATATGTTGTTAAAGTAGAAAGTTGGGATAAAAGTCTTGCAGATTTGGAGTCTGGTAAAGCCGATGTTACCTGTTCGTTTGACACATCCAATCAGAATAAAAAGTTATTCTTTGGTGAAAACATCAAACAGCTTCCTTTTTATATAGTCTGTCGTAAGAATAATCGCGACATACATAATATAGAAGACCTCAACGGCAAGAATGTTATAGTTAGGAAAGGTAGTATAATTAATGGCATCCTGAAAAAAAAGAACATATCATGTAATATCATAGGCGATACTACAATATCAAGAAACCTTGTCAAACTCAATGAAGGTCAATATGATGCTTGTTTCGCTAACAAACTTACATTAGAATATTATATAAAGAATTTAAAACTTGATAATCTTGAATGCAGACCAGTAAGACTTATACAGCAGGAAAATCGTATTGTTGGTAATAATGAGAATCTTGTACTTACCATATCTGATATGCTTTTCAAGATGTCTGTAGACGGTACTTATACAAATCTATCAAAGAAGTGGTTTTATGTTTATCAGGGTGTCAATATACCAACTCCTCTTTATGCAGTGCTAATATGCCTTCTAATAATAGCTGTGGTTTCTGTTATAGTAGTTCGTATCTTAACCAATAAGATAAGGAAGGCTAATGCACGGTTATTAGAGAAAGACCGCCGTATAAAACTGGCTTTGAAGGTTGGTGGAATACGGATTACGGAATATAACAGGAAAACAAATAAGTGTACCGTACTTGAAGGTGACTACAGCGAAAAAACTGTTATGACAGTAGATTATATCATCAATCATGTACATCCAGATGATAAAGAACGATTCTCCAGACTGATGGAAAATGTACAAAGGGGTTTGGTTCCTAAAGATCCTCTGGTATTCCGTTTCAATATAGCGGTAAGGAATCAGTGGCGGTATATACAGATTTACCTTACAAATATAAGAGATTCCCATGGTGGCATAGTTAGGACTATTGGTACACATATGGATATAACTGATCGTGTATTGTCTAGTATGGCATTAAAGGTTGAGAAAGAGAAAGCTCAAAGAGCCGATTATCTAAAGTCTGAGTTTCTTGCCAATATGAGTCATGAGATAAGGACTCCGCTAAATGCTATTATTGGATTCTCTGATGTGATAAGTCAGAAAATAGTCAGTGAGAAGGATATTGAAGAGTGTAGCGCCCTTATACATAAGAATAGCGACATGCTTCTTAATCTTATTAATGACATTCTTGATTTGTCACGTATAGAGAGTGGCGAGTTAGATATTGAAAATACAGAGTTTGATCTAACCGATGCAGTAAGGGGACTTTACCTATCAATAAAAAGCACTCATACCGATGATTCCAAGGTCGATTTCAGAATGTCTCTACCTTATAGCATATGTATTGTCAGTACAGATCGCAGACGAGTATTGCAGATTCTTACTAATTTTGTTACAAACGCATTCAAGTATACCGAAGAGGGGCACATTCTAATCGGCTATGAAAAAGAGAAAAATGGCATAAGGTTATATGTAGAGGATACCGGTAAAGGGCTTCCGGAAAATACAAAGGACAGTGTCTTTACCCGATTTGAGAAGTTGGGCAGTCATAAGCAAGGTACTGGTTTAGGACTTTCAATATGCAAGGCCATTGTTGAACATATGGATGGCCGAATAGGTGTTGATTCTGAAAAAGGAAAAGGCAGCACGTTCTGGGCATGGATTCCAACAGATGTCATCACTCCCAATAACGATAATTAGTTATATTCTTATTTATTTCTGTATTCTTGAGGTGTCATTGATGTAAGTCTCTTAAAAAACTTGCAGAAGAAGCTTGCGCTTGGAAAATTGAGCTCGTCAGTTATCTGTGTTACTTGCATGTCTGTATGCTTAAGCATAACCTTTGCTTCAGCTATCACCGATTGTTCTATCCATTCTTTTGCTGTTTTGCCGCTTGCCTCTTTTATCAGACTACCAATATATCTCTCTGAAAGGCACATCTTATCAGCATAAAAACTTATGTTGCGCTCTTTTTTACTATATTTGTGTAATAGAACCATGAAGTTGTTAAATATTTCCCTTTCTCTTGTTGTTTTTGTTTTAGTTTCTTCTGCATTCTTTCTTGACACATAGTCTAGTTCAGAATAAATTGCAGCTATGATATTTTCTGTTACTTCTTTGCTGTATTCACCACAATGTACAAAGTCCCATAATATTTTCATCATTCTGAACATCATGCCGTGTTCTTCTTCTGTAGGAAACAACAGTCTGTAAGAAAAGTCACCGATAAATGTCTGTGGTATGCGTCCGTTGAATATCATTTGCATAAACTCTTCTGTAATAGCTATGCCAATCATATTCAGATCTGGTGAGAAAGAGTAAGGTTGCATAATGGTATTACTTCCCAGATATATCATCATGCCCTTTTCCAGTTGGTGATCAATCAGATTGAGTTGCATTTTCGCATTACCGTTTAATACAAGTCCTACTCTTGGTTCAGCCAACCTGTATGGTTGGTTAAGTGAAAACAATTTGTCCTCTTCCGGATGTAGTAAATACATCATTGCGAATTCAGATGTAATATAAGTGATTTTGGTACTTAGTAGCAGACCTTCTGATATTATGTCACTGAGTCGCGGGAAGTTAAGTTTTATAGGCTCTTTTTTTTTCATTATTCTACATAAATTTCCTGCAAAGGTAATAAATAAATTAATCAGATGTCCTTTTTTTACGAAAAAAGTACAAAAAGAACATTAATGGCCAAAAGAAGATAACAGTTGGAATGTATAAAAGTTATATCTTTGCCGCCAGAAATAAAACAAAAAGAAGTATTACATGAAACGATTACTATTTTTATTAGCATTTGTGCAGATTGCAATTATTAGCAGTGCTCAACTCACGTTAGAGAAGTGTCATCAGATGGCTCACGACAACTATCCTTTGATACGTAGGTATAAACTTGTAGAACAGAGTCGTGATTTTACACTTTCAAATGCCACAACAGGCTATTTGCCTCAAATCAAGTTAGGCGCTAATTCCATTTATATAAGTGATGTCGTTGATTTACCTGCCAATCTCAAGTCGGGAGCATTTGATATGGGACATAACATGTACGGTGTTAATGTACAAGTCAACCAGACGATATATGATGGCGGCTACATATCATCTAATAAAAGGATTGCAAGAGCGCAGTCTGAAGTACAGAATAAGCAACTTGATGTCAATATGTATGATATAAACGAGCGAATAGACCAGATATATTTTGGCGTACTTATAATAGACGAACAGATCAAGCAGAACATGCTTCTGCAGAAAGACCTTGGCATAAGTTCAAAGACAATTGCGAGTATGATAAAGGGCGGTATGGCTAATCAGACAGATGCAGACGTTATAAAAGTAGAAGAGATAAAAGCCCAGCAACAAGAAAGTAGTTTGCGCGTATCACGGCGCACATATCTTTCAATGTTAGCCACATTCATAGGTTCGCAAATAGATGAAAAAACAGAATTGGAAAGACCTGAATTGGTCTCTGTAAGTGCCGAGAATCACCGTCCTGAACTGGATTTCTATTCATCACAGAATTCTCTGTTGAACGCTAAGCGTAAAGCTCTTGACGTAGCCTTAATGCCTAAGTTCAGCGCATTTGCAGTTGGCCTTTATAGTCATCAAATGACATCATTAGTAAATAATGCAATTTTTGGTGCAGGCATAACTATGAGCTGGAGTATAGGTTCGTTGTATACACGCAAGAATGATATACGAAAACTGGATATTGAGCATCAGCAGATAGAAAACGACCGTAATACTTTCTTATTTAATATACAGCTTCAAAATCAACAGTATAACGGTAATATAGAAAATCTCAAACAGCAGATATCACAAGATGACGATATAATAACCTTGAGAGACAATATTCGCAGTAAATCAGAGAAGAAAGTTCAGAATGGTACAGAGACTGTGAATGAGATGCTACGCGATATAAATGCTGTTAGTGAAGCCAGGCAGACAAAGGCTAATCATGAGATTCAACTGCTTAATGAAGTATACAGATTAAAGAATTTATTGAAAAATTGAAAATATAAGAATATGAAAACCAACTGTTTGATAATTTTAGCAGCAGCATTGATAATGACTGCATGCTCAGATAAAGAAAATAAGTTTGATGCCACCGGCACTTTCGAAGCTACCGAAGTTACTGTATCTGCTCAGGAAAACGGATGCTTGCTGTCTTTCAATATTGATGAGGGATCAAAAGTGTCTGTAGGCAATCAGGTGGGACTGATAGACACTGTTCAACTGCAGTTGAAAGCACGTCAGTTGGGCGCTACCCGACAGAGCTTTGCATCGCAGCGTCCCAATACTCAGGCACAGATAGCTGCTACCCGCCAACAGTTAGCCAAAGCCATACAAGAACAGCACCGTTTTGAATCATTGGTTAAAGACGATGCCGCTAATCGCAAACAACTCGACGATGCGCTAAGTAATGTACGCGTGCTTCAGAGACAGTTGGAAGCGCAAGTATCAAGTCTAGGTAACAGTACGCAAAGCCTTAACAGCCAGATGAGTGCTACAGAGATACAGAAGTATCAAGTACTAGACCAATTGTCGAAGTGCCATATCACCACACCTATCACTGGTGTTGTATTAGACAAGTATGTAGAACAAGGCGAATTTGTCACCACAGGTAAGCCATTATTTAAAGTAGCAGATACCGATAATATGTTTTTGCGTGCCTATATTACATCCGCACAACTATCAATGGTCAAACTCGGACAACATGTTAAAGTGTACAGTGACTATGGAGATAACAAAGGCAGACAATATCAGGGAACTGTAACATGGATATCCTCACGCTCAGAGTTTACCCCTAAGACCATCCTTAATGAAGACGAACGTGCCGACCTTGTATATGCAGTGAAAATAGCAGTCAAGAATGATGGATATGTTAAAATAGGAATGTACGGTAGAGTAAAGTTAAACTGATGGAAAAGGAATATTCTGTTGTTGTAGATAATGTCTCCAAACATTATGGTGAAGTTTGCGCTCTTGACGATGTCTCGTTTAGTGTTGGCAAAGGCGAACTATTTGGACTTATCGGTCCTGATGGCGCCGGAAAGACCACGATGTTCCGCATTCTCACAACACTACTGATACCCGAAACAGGCAAAGCCACCGTCGATGGTTTTGACACGGTAAGTCAGATGAAAGACATTCGTCGCAGGGTAGGGTATATGCCGGGCAAGTTCTCCCTGTATCAAGATCTTACTGTATTAGAAAACCTCAAGTTCTTTGCCACACTATTTGGCACAACTATAGAAGAAGGTTACGACAGCATAAAAGATATATACAGTCAGATCGAACGTTTCAAAGACCGCAAGGCAGGAGCCCTCTCCGGAGGAATGAAACAGAAACTGGCATTATGCTGTTCACTTGTTCATTCGCCAAGTGTACTTTTCCTCGACGAACCCACAACCGGTGTAGATCCTGTATCCCGTAAAGAATTCTGGCAGATGCTCGACAGCCTTGAAGAGAGAGGCATCACCATTATAGCTTCAACTCCATATATAGACGAGATAAATCACTGTAATCGCATTGCCTTTCTGAACAACGGACAAATAAAAGGAATAGGCAAGCCTGATACTATACTAAATCAGTTCGCTGATATTTTTAACCCTCCGTCATTGCATCATCACATATCTGCTGAGCAGGAAAAGACAGAGAGCGGTACTCCTGATGATGTTATTGTTGTAGAGAATATGGTTAAGGCTTTCGGTACATTCCGTGCTGTTAATAATATATCATTCAGTGTACACAGGGGTGAAATATTCGGATTCCTTGGAGCCAACGGAGCAGGCAAGACAACCGCCATGCACATACTCTCAGGCCTAAACCAGCCCACTAGCGGCAAAGCCACTGTCGCAGGCTATGATGTATCTACAGAATACGAACAGATTAAGAAGCACATCGGTTATATGAGTCAGAAGTTCTCACTATACGAAGATATGACTGTAAAAGAGAATATCCGTCTTTTCGCCGGTATATATGGCATGGCAGACTCTGAGATTGCACGTAAGACAGATGAAGTTCTGCATACACTCAATTTCTCTGAACACAAGAATACGATGGTGCGCGACCTCCCTTTGGGTTGGAAACAGAAACTCGCGTTCTCTGTCAGCATATTCCATGAACCCGAAGTTGTCTTCCTCGATGAACCAACAGGCGGAGTAGACCCTGCCACCCGTCGACAGTTCTGGCAACTGATATACGATGCGGCCTCAAGAGGCATCACCGTATTTGTTACAACCCATTATATGGATGAGGCTGAATATTGCGACAGAATTTCCATAATGGTAGATGGCGAGATAAAAGCCCTTGCCTCGCCCGACGAACTTAAAGTTCAGTATGGCTGCAAGGATATGGATCAGGTGTTTACACTATTGGCTCGCAAAGCCACAAGAAACGATTAGAACAATGAAGACATTTATATCATTTATATTAAAAGAGTCACGTCACATATTGCGTGACAGTCGTACCATGATGATACTCTTCGGTATGCCTGTAGTAATGATGTTCCTGTTTGGCTTTGCCATCTCTACAGATGTCAAGAATGTACGTCTTGTAGCAGTGTCTTCATCTACAGACGACCTCACTCATAAGATAGTAGATCGTCTCGACGCATCCGAGTACTTCAATGTAACAGATGTGGTCAGTTCCTCAAAAGAGGCTGAACTACTTATGCGCAACCAAAAGGCAGACATGGCTATAGTTTTCTCGCCTAATTTTGCCAACCATCGCTATGACGGCAGCGCAGCAGTACAGTTGATAGCGGATGCTACCGACCCCAATACATCAATACAGCAGGTCACTTATGCCGCACAGATTATAATATCAAGTATGGGCGTAAATATTTCACCATCTAATATTAACACTAAATTGCTATATAACCCCCAGATGAAGAGCGCCTACAATTTTGTGCCCGGTATTATGGGCATGCTATTGTTGATAATTTGCGCCATGATGACATCTGTAAGTATTGTGCGCGAGAAAGAAAGAGGTACAATGGAAGTACTGCTTGTATCGCCTGTACGCCCTCTGATGATAATTGTGGCTAAAGCCATACCCTATTTGGTACTCTCAATAATAATTCTTACAAGTATTCTACTGATATCAAGATTTGTATTGGCCGTACCTGTAGCTGGCAGCCTTATTGCCATCTTTGCCGTGTCTCTGCTGTACATATTGCTGGCTCTCTCGCTAGGTCTATTGATCAGTGTGGCATCACAGACCCAACTCGCAGCCATGCTCATATCCGGTATGATATTGCTTATGCCCAGTATAATGCTTTCAGGTATGATATATCCGGTAGAGAGTATGCCACAGGCATTACAGTATGTAGCCGATATAGTACCCGCCCGATGGTATATATCAGCTATGCGAAAACTGATGATAATGGGAGTAAGCATAGACAAAGTAGGCAAAGAAGTAGCAGTCATGACAATAATGACGGTTCTGCTCCTTGTAGTGTCACTTAAGAAATTCAAAAAACGTTTAGAATAATATGACAATAAAATACCTCATACAGAAAGAATTCATCCAGATACGCCGCAACGCGTTTCTGCCCAAGATGATAATAATGTTCCCACTGATGATAATGTGCATACTGCCATGGGTAACCAATCTTGAAGTGCGAAACATCAATGTAAGGGTGGTAGATAATGATCACTCTGTTATATCCGGTAGACTTGTGCATCGTGTAGAAGCGTCTAACTATTTTGTATTCAAGGGCATTTCGTATTCGTATAGTGATGCCTTGAGTGAAGTGGAAAAAGGTAATACCGATATAATTCTTGAAATACCGTATCATTATGAGCGTAACCTCGTAAATGGCAAAAATCCACAGATACTTATTGCTGCCAATGCTGTTAATGGAACAAAAGGAGGCATGGGTGCATCATACATGGCAAATATAGTAAACGATAATATATCAGAAACTAATATATCCACATCAGCTAAAGTTCAGGCCGTAAAGCTGTATACCCTTAATCTTTATAATCCACACCAGAATTATAAAGTATATATGATACCGGCACTTATGGCCATCCTCATAGTCATGTTATGCGGTTTTATGCCGGCTCTTAATATCGTCGGTGAGAAAGAAAAAGGAACTATCGAACAGATAAATGTCACTCCCGTAAGCAAAGGCTCATTTATATTGGCAAAATTGATTCCATATTGGGTGATAGGAATGCTAGTGATGACAATATGCTTTATCCTGTCATGGGCTATATACGGTATAAGTCCCGCCGGAAATGTAGCACTCCTATATTGTCTTGCTATGCTTCTTGCACTGACGTTCAGCGGTATCGGACTTATTGTATCAAATTATAGCGACACAATGCAGCAGGCTATGTTCGTGATGTGGTTTATTATGGTTTGTGTACTCTTGCTAAGCGGACTGTTCACACCTGTACGCAGTATGCCCGACTGGGCTCGTGCCATAACTATCGTTGATCCTCTAAAATATTTTATAGACGGCATGCGTACAGTCTTTGTTCGTGGAGCCGGTATCTCAGGTATAGCCACACAACTGTATGCTCTTACGGGTTTTGCCGCATTCATTAATATATGGGCTGTGGTTAGTTACAAAAAGAATAATTGATATAAGGCATATAATACAAAAATCTTTTTTATATTAACGTAATGCCTATTGCATGTTTAATATAAAAATGTTACCTTTGCAGAAGTTTCATAACTTATACGTTTTTTTAAGAGTTCATTTTATTATCATTATTCCTTATGAGTTTAAACATTGAAAAAGGTAACAAGAAAAGAGTAGTAATTGTTGGCGGAGGTTTCGGTGGTTTAAAACTAGCCACAAGCCTGTGTAATTCAGGTATGCAAATTATCTTGATTGACAAGAATAATTACCATCAGTTCCCACCACTTATTTATCAGGTAGCATCAGCCGGAATGGAGCCAAGTTCAATATCCTTCCCATTCAGAAAAATCTTTCAGAATCGCAAGGATTTCTATTTTCGTATGGCCGAAGTCAGAGCTGTATTCCCTGAAAAGAAGATTATACAGACATCCATAGGCAAGGTAGAATACGATTATATTGTATTTGCCGCAGGGGCCACAACCAACTTTTATGGTAACAAGCACATTGAAGAAGAGGCTATGCCAATGAAGAACGTAGCTGAGGCTATGGGCCTTCAGAATGCTATCCTCTCCAATCTGGAGCGCTCAATAACATGTGCTAATAATGTAGAGCGCCAGGAGTTGCTTAATGTCGTCATTGTAGGCGGTGGAGCAACCGGTGTAGAAGTAGCAGGAGTGCTTTCAGAGATGAAACGTACCATACTGCCTCACGACTATCCGGATTTGGATCCTAGTATGATGAACATATACCTTATTGAGGCAGGCAACCGTCTTCTTGCAGCCATGTCGCCGGAGTCATCTGCCAAGGCAGAAGAGTTCTTGCGCAAGATGGGCGTTAATATTCTGTTGAATAAGAAGGTAACCGACTATCGCGACCATAAGGTAGTATTAGCCGACGGAAGCGAGATTGCCACCCGTACATTCATATGGGTGAGCGGTATAGCAGGAGTTAACATTGGTAATATGGACAAATCGTTCCTTGGCAGAGGCGGACGTATCAAGGTAGACGAGTATAACCGTGTACCTGATATGGATGGTGTCTTCGCCATTGGCGACCAATGCATCATGACAGGGGATAAAAACTATCCTAACGGTCATCCACAGCTCGCGCAGGTATCCATACAGCAAGGCAAACTATTGTCTAAGAACCTTCGTCGTTTGGTAAAGGGCAAGAGCTTGAAACCATTCTCATATAAGAATCTCGGTTCTATGGCTACCATAGGACGAAACAAAGCAGTAGCCGAATTCAGCAAAATCAAAATACAAGGCTTCATCGCATGGGTGCTATGGCTCGTAGTTCATCTACGCTCTATTCTAGGTGTGCGTAACAAGGTTATTGTTTTACTCAACTGGATATGGAATTACTTCAACTATAACCAGTCTCTTCGTATGATTTTCTATCCTAAGAAAGCCAAAGAGGTACGTGACCGTGAAGCACGCGAAGCAATCACCCATTTAGGTGAGGATCTATTTAAAGATCAAGACGATTAAGAATAATCAAGGCGTAGAGCCTTCTATTTACAATATCAGCTATATATTGCGTAAGCGATATATAGCTGATTCCTTTTATTACATTCTTATTGATATCTGCTAAAAATGTCCAAAACATTTATTAAAAATGATTTTTTCTATATTGATTTGGTGTGGCACCTGTAGTTTTCTTGAATGTGTGGTTGAAGTAGGGATAGTCTTCATATCCCAATGATTTTGCGATAATATTAATTGGCAACTTAGTTGTGACCAACAATAGTTCTGCTTTTTCTATTTTTCTCTTTATAATATAGGCATTAGGTGTTGTCCCCATTTCATTTTTGAATATTCTGATAAAGTGATCTTTAGACATACACGCCTTATCTATCAATGTTGACAGTTGTATCTTTTCATTCAGGTGATTGCATATGTAGCTTATTGCTCGCTGTATTCTTGCATCATCCACATAGTTCTTGGGTTTAGCAAATCTTATAAATTTTGAAAAGAGAATGGTTATGATACCATTTGATTCTATCTTGTAACATAATGGTTGTTGCTTATTTAATTGTATATTGTTAATCAGTGTCTGATGATTATCATAGCTATCCGGATTAGATTCAGGTAATTTCAGTAACGGATTTATGTCACAAAGCCGTTTCAATAGAGCTTCGTCCATTTGTGCAGAGTCAATCTCAGTTGGAAAAATCCATTCTTCAACGGCGTTTGTATCCGAAATATTATCTTCATATATATGTAAGTAATAGTGACAGAATAGTCCTGTGCATACATAGCTATGGGTAGTGTATGCAGGAATAAAGTAGAGATGCCCTGGAGTTAGTAGAATGCACCTATCTTCAATTATTACTTGAGCCTCTCCTTCTGTTACTAAATAGATTCTTGCAAAAGGACTTCTCACATTTTTCCAATTCCAATCAGCCTGATGGTGTGCAAATCCAATATTTATAGTAAGTAAATTGAATTCGTTTTCAGCGTAATTCATTCTTTATTTTTCTGCAAAGAAAATGTTTTTTTTGATAAGCAACAACTAATGATCAATGTTTTTTATTTATTTTTGATATAAAGTCATTATAAAAACATAGAATGTCGATATTGTACAATAAATATCCCGATATAATTTATCGTACATAACCGGTAATTTGTATATCTTTGTATCATTATTTAATATACTATATCTGATAACTTTTAAAGACTATGAATATAAAAAACTATCTATTATTTGCAATGATGCTTTCATCATGTAGTATAGTAGCACAAAATGAATTACCTGCATTGCCGCCAATGCCCGAAATTCCGAAACCGTTGCCAATAAACAGTGTCCCAATGGGTAAAAGCGATAGTTTTGAAGAAGTAAAATTGGATATACCTATTGCAAAAGGTCCTTTTAAACCTACATGGAAGTCTATAGAGGCAAACTATCCAGGCGAGCCTAAATGGTTTCGTCAGGCAAAATTTGGAATTTGGGTTCACTTTGGTCCTCAGGCTGCCGGTGAAAGTGGCGACTGGTATGCCCGTAATCTTTATAAGGAAGGTACGCGTGCATACAAGAACCACCTTAAAAATTTTGGACACCCATCAGAAGTAGGATATAAAGATGTACTTAAAAGCTGGAATCCCACTAAACTTGACCCGGTAAAGCTTACAGAACTCTACAAGAAAGCCGGTGCCAGGTTTCTTATGATACAGGGAGTGCACCATGATAACTACGACCTTTGGAATTCTAAGTATCAGCCCTGGAACTCTGTAAATATAGGTCCAAAACGTGATCTACTAAGGGAGTGGGTAAATGCCTGCCATAAAAATCATATGCACTATGGCTTTACATTTCATCATGAATACACATGGTGGTGGTGGCAGACTGCATTCGGAAGTGATAAAACAGGCAAATATGCAGGTGTGCCTTACGACGGTAATCTCACACTTGCTGATGGCAAGGGTAAATGGTGGGAAGGCTATGACCCTAGAAGACTATATGGAATAGACTTGCGTGAATATCAGACAGTAGATTCTATGGCCCATACAGGATGGTCACCGCCAAAGGCCGGTATCTTTTCTCGTCACCTCGATTATTGTAGGTGGTATGCCACCCAATGGGCTTTGCGCATGATGGATGTGGTAAACAATTATGATCCAGACTTTATATACACCGACGGAACTGCGCAGGGGCCTTTTACAGGAAATGGTACAGGCACAGGATATAAGTGTGATGCTATGCAAACCGTAATAGCCGACTATTATAATAGAACTCTAAGTAGACGTGGAAAGGTAAATACCTTTAGCATTGTGAAGTTCAAGAATAAAACAAATGGAACAGTAACCACCCGAGAGTTCGCCATTCCGGATGAAACTATCAGTGACCAGCCATGGATAGCCGAAGCTCCTGTTGGAGACTGGTTCTATGCTCCGAATTTCACATACGATTCGGGCATGATGATACATTATATAATAGAAGCCATTGCTCGTGATGGTAATGCCGCTCTAAACATAGCATTGCATCCCGACGGGTCAATAGACGAAGGCTGTGTCAAGATGCTAAATGAAGTAGGAGTGTGGATGAAGAGAAATGGTGAAGCTGTATATGGAAGCTACGCATGGAAAATTCCCGGAGAAGGAGAGATTATAAATGGCAAACTTAAGATGCTTCCCGGCGGAGCATTAACCAAGGTTCATAGAGACTTTAATTTCAATTCTCATGATATCAGATTCACTGTAGGTGACAATGGCTCTCTGTATGCCTTTACAATGATTGTTCCTAAGCCAAACAGTCAAGTCATCATCAAATCGCTTGGGGAGAAATCAGGCTATATGAGTAATCCAATTAAAAAAGTTAGCTTATTGGGATACAAAGGTAAAATCAAATGGGAGCAGACAGCAAACGGTCTGATTATAAATTGTCCTTCAAAGATGCCATATTCCACATCAGTAGTCTTTAAAATAGACAATTAAATATTATAACTGAATAGGTGATATTAAGCGTACGCCTTATCGCAAAAAAAATGGAGCAGAATATATATTAAATATTCCTGCTCCATTTGATTTCAAAGTTAACACCTTGAATTGTTTTTATTTCTTTTCAGACAGCCCTTTAGAGATAGCTTCCATACCCTTGATGCTCATTCCCATATTAGAGAATCCACCATCGTGGAAAAGATTCTGCATAGTAACCTTACGAGTAAGGTCGCTGAAGAGAGTTATGATATAGTCAGCACAATCGTCAGCAGAAGCATTTCCTAACGGGGACATCATTTCAGCATAATCTACAAGATTATTAAATCCGGTAATTCCGCTTCCTGCTGTTGTCTTGGTTGGCGACTGTGATATAGTGTTGATACGTACATGCTTTTCCTGTCCGTAAATATAACCGAAGCTTCTGGCTATAGACTCAAGCATAGACTTAGCGTCAGCCATGTCATTATAGTTGCAGAAGGTACGTTCAGCTGCTATATAGCTCAGCGCTACAACAGAGCCCCATTCGTTGATAGCATCCATTTTGTAGCAAGCCTGCAATATTTTATGGAACGATATAGCCGAAATATCCAGAGTCTGATGATACAAGTTATAGTTGATATCATTATAAGCATTCTCTTTTCTTACGTTAGGAGACATACCTATAGAGTGCAATACGAAGTCTATTTTACCGCCGAAATGCTCCATTGTCTTTGATATCAAGTTTTCGAGATCCTCAATATTAGTAGCATCTGCGGGTATTACAATCGTATTATATTTCTCTGCAAGAGCATCAATAGTACCAAATCTCATACTTGCAGGAGTATTGGTAAGTACAAATTCTGCTCCTTCAGCAGCAGCATGTTCAGCTGTTTTCCAAGCAATAGATTGCTCATTCAATGCGCCGAATATTATTCCTTTTTTTCCTTTTAGTAAATTGTAACTCATACCTTTTGTTTGTTAATTTTATTATCTATTCAATTTTTTGTGGGCGGCAAAAGTACCATTCTTTTTTATATCATGAATATTAAAACTGTTGTTTAATACTTTTTGTAACTATTATTAACTAATACTGATATTTTTTACGGATAAATCAGTACATCTCTTTATTATTTATTTAAAATAATACCACTTTACCACTATCAGTGATAACTGATTGATAATAAAATATTTACCGCATCTTAATAATGCACTTTACTACCACAAAACGCCACTATAATACCACTCTGAAGCATAGCTTTTAATGTAGAAAAGCTATGCTTTAGACAAAAAAGTAGCCCTACATTTAGTGTAAAAGGTATGCTTTAGCTCCGTAAAAGGTATGCATTAGTCTAGTAAAACCTATGCTTTTACCCTTCTAAAGCATAGCTCCGGCAAGGTAAAAGCTATTCTTTGACTTTATCTGTTAGATATTTGACTATGAATTGGGTTTTGCATACATCTTTTTTGTTATACTTACTGATTTACTATACAAATTATTGATAACTTTACTGAAACACTTTACAGAAACATAAAATCATTCCTGATTTGCTTAACACAGAAAAGATATTTTACATATTATTCTGAAGGTATTTTTATGTTTGCACAGTTTAATATAATACCTTATATATAAGAAACCAATGAAAAAGACAAGAATAGTTTGTTAAGCTGTTATAGATGTAAAGTCTTCAAAGATAGTGAAAATCCAAAATGACTTCTTTTTATTTCTAAATATGGCATGTGTTTTTAAGTACATATATACCATTTTTTATTATATGGGAGTAAACTTTCAATTTGATACTATTATTAAAAAAAACATTTCACATTGATATGTAATAAGACATCTTTTATGACAAAATGATACATTAACTAAAAAATAACAAACAAAATGTCATAATAATGCAGGATATACTGTCATATTGTATATTTTTGCATCGATATTTAAACAATTTGATTGAATTCGCAAAGAAGTTTTTCATATACTATCATATATAAGAGTCATAACATGTAAAATAGATATTATACTATAATATTCGTAATATATTTTTATTCATTTAATTGTAAGTTGTTATGAAAAAAATTGAAGCAATTATCCGAACCTCAAAATTTGAAGAGGTGAAAGAAGCCTTACGGCAGGCTGGTATTGAATTTTTTTCTTACTCAGATGTAACAGGAGTAGGGAATGAAATTAGAAAAGGTGAATTATCATACCGTGGTACAGTGTATGATACCAGCTATATTCCGCGACAGTTGTTGACAATAGTAGTTCGTGATATCAATGCGAAGAAGACCGTTGAGGCTGTATTAAAATCTGCAAAGACAGGGGTTATCGGCGACGGCAAGATCTTTGTCTCTACGTTAGAAGAGTCTTATCGTATACGGACAGGTGAAGAGGGAGATGACTCATTGTATAATAAATAATAAACGATTAATGTTATGAAAAAGTTTTTATTAGTGTTACTGATGATACTCACAGTTTCAGTAACGGATTATGCGTATGCGGGTACGGTAAAAGCCGCGGATCCGGCCGGAACGGCCACAGGAACTGTAAATGATATCACAGCCGTGAAACAAGGAAAACCTACACAGGGTGAACTTGAAGATCAGGTAGGTCATAATAAAGTGGCCATCAATATGGTATGGACACTTATAACAGGATTCTTAGTAATGTTTATGCAGGCCGGTTTCGCAATGGTTGAGACAGGACTTACAAGGGCAAAGAATGCCAACCATACGATGGCTATGAACTTTATGGTTTATGCCTTAGGTATGTTGGGATTCTTTATGAGTGGATTTGCCCTAATGTTTGGTGGCATTGGAAGCCTTGGCACATTAGGTGGATTCGGAGGTTTAGCCCACGAATTCTCAATCAATTTGTTCGGTCATACTTTTGGACTTTTCGGAACAAGTGGATTTTTCCTAAGTGGAGGAAATTACGATGTTGCTGTATTTGCCCTTTTCTTATTTGAGATGGTCTTCATGGATACAACGGCCACTATCCCTACCGGATCAATGGCTGAACGTTGGAAATTCTCTTCGTTTGCTATCTATGGTGTTGTTGTCGGTGCCTTAATCTACCCTATTTTCGGAAACTGGGTGTGGGGTGGAGGCTGGCTTTCACAACTTGGAAGTATGTTCGGACTTGGACATGGTGTAGTCGACTTTGCTGGTTCTTCAGTGGTCCACATGACCGGTGGCGTGTTAGCATTGGTTGGTGCGGCAATGCTTGGTCCGCGTGTTGGAAAATATAATAAAGACGGTTCACCTAATGCTATTCCAGGTCATAACATACCGATGGCGATTGTCGGCTGTTTCATCTTGGCTTTCGGATGGTTCGGATTCAATCCGGGTTCATCATTGGCCGGTGGTGATTTGAGAATCAGTGTTGTTGCCGTTAATACGATGATAGCATCAGCAACCGGAGCTTTCTCATCCATGGCGTATATGTGGTGGTTTAAGACCAAGAAACCGGATCCAACAATGATGATCAATGGTATGTTAGCCGGCCTTGTGGCAATTACAGCTCCCTGTGCTTTTGTCAATGTCGGAAGTGCTGCTATAATTGGCCTTATTTCGGGCGTATTAGTAATTGAAGCCTCATTTTTCTTTGAGCGAAAACTAAAGATTGACGATCCTGTAGGAGCAATTTCTGTACATGGTGTGAACGGAGCCTGGGGAGTATTATCATTAGGTCTCTTTGCTGATGGTTCATATGGCAGTGGTTGGAACGGTGTAAAAGGCACTGTAACAGGGCTTTTTTATGGAGACCCGAGTCAATTTTTTGCACAGCTTATAGGTGTCATCACCAATTTTATCTATGTCGCTGCCATAGGATGGGTTGTCTTTAAGATTATTGGACTCATTACTCATGGAATGAGAGTAGACGTTGATGCCGAACTTGGTGGACTTGATGTTCCTGAAATGGGCATAGAAGGTTATGCCGGTATTAAGATGGATAAGAATTCAGAGACACCTCTTTCAAAATAACATAATGTCATTTTTGATGTGCCTTGATTTAGTCTTGTTGTGATAACAAAGCTGTATCAGGCACATCCTTTTTTATTTTATTATCATCATAGGATGGTTAACTTTAAAATTATAGTACACTTTTCTGTATTAAATAATGGTGGTATTATAGTGGCATTTTGTGGTAGTAAAGTGCATCTTTGTGAGACGTTATATACCTTATAATGAATCATTTACCATAAGTAGTGGTAAAGTGGCATTTCTTTTTAAAAAAAAGGCGTGTCCTTCTTTGCCTATAAAGGCTTACTAGAAATTTAGTGGGGATTTTTTATTAGTGGATAATAATCTTTGTATATATTTTAGATACAACATTATTATTGCCATTGGAAGTGTTATAATACTTTGCTATTTTAGAAAAATAGATTACATAAACAGAGATTCGCATTTATATTAAGGAATGACCCTTGGGCATTTATTTTGAGACCGAAGTTTTTGTTTCCAGAAAAAATAGCTACCTTTGCACCCGTATTCATAAATAACAAATAGGTTCTGATGATAATAACAATTGCTCGACTATGTGGTTGTGGGGCGCTCCACGTGGGCGAAAATCTCGCAAAACACTATGGGATACCATTTTATACCAGACAGACGCTGATGCAGCTTGCCCGGGACAAAGGTATGCTCACAGAAATGGATGATTTCTTTGAGGAAAGGCCGGTTAACGAATTGCTTGTTGCCATCTCATCTGAGTTGTCAGACGCTCGAACAGGCACAACTGAAAAACCGCTAAAGATTCTTTTAGACTTGATTGGAACCAAAGATTGTATAATCATCGGACGATGCGGCAATTATATCTTCCGTAATCGTACAGACCTCATATCTGTTTTTCTGAAAGGTGATCTGGGCACACGTATTGAGAATATACAGAAGGAAAAGAACCTGTCATTGACAGATGCAAGGGAATTTGTAGAGGATGCCGATGATTGCCGCGTGAGATACCATAAATTTTATACGGGATTGAGTTGGGGAAATGCCTCTGACTACGACATCTGTTTAGACAGCTGCCGACTGGGTACTGAGCAGACTGCGGAAATGATAGAACGGTATATTGACATCACCGGTAGTAAAAAGGCTTCACATCTATGAAATATCTGATACAATTTCTCATTATTATAACATTCTCTTTCTTAGGTGAGGCGATTCATCACTTACTGCCATTGCCTATTCCGGCGAGCATTTATGGTATTGTACTGCTTTTTACGGCTTTAGAACTGAAATGGATTAAGGTGAAGGACATCTTTGAGGCAAGTTCGTTTTTAATAGTTATCATGCCAGTCATGTTTATTCCTTCTGCTGTAGGACTTGTCGACTCATGGGGTAGCATTGGTAACAACTGGTTGGCATATATTATTATTACCGTGGTGACAACATTTGTGGTTATGGCATCGGCTGGGTTAGTAACTCAATATGTGATTCGTAAAGGAAAGGGGAAAAGGGAATGAAAGAGATGTTTCAGAATTCAGTGTTTTTTGGTGTGCTCATTAGTTTAGGGGCTTACTTCTTCGGTATGTGGCTGAAGAAGAAGACCGGATGGGCGGTGATGAATCCGCTATTGGTGTCTATAATTCTCATCATCTGCTTCCTTCTGATTTCAGGGGTTAGCTACAAGTCGTACAACACAGGAGCCAATTGTCTAAGCTATCTGCTCACTCCTGCCACCATCTGCCTGGCTGTGCCACTCTACCAACAAGTGGAACTGCTTAAGAAAAACTACAAGGCAGTGATAGCGGGCATCTCTGCAGGAGTGCTCTCAAGTCTTCTGTCGGTATTGCTGTTGGCTCTGCTGTTCGGATTCGGCCATGGGGCTTATGTAACATTCCTACCAAAATCTATCACAACAGCTATCGGCATCAGTGTGAGTGAGGAACTTGGAGGATTTGTATCAGTTACTGTTGTTGTAATTGTTGTCACGGGTGTATTGGGCAATATTTTCGCCGAGAAATTTCTTAAGATACTAAAAATAGAAGAACCCATAGCGAAGGGGGTTGCCATAGGCAGTTCGTCTCATGCCATAGGTACGGCAAAAGCAATGGAGATGGGATCTGTAGAGGGTGCCATGAGTGGACTCTCTATTGTGGTATGCGGTATACTGACAGTTATAGGGGCCTCTGTATTTGCATGTTTTCTATAATACTATGATTATAAAAAAAGCATTATACGATGATATAGAACTGCTAGTTCCAATATATGACTACGCACGGAAATTTATGGCAGATAATGGAAATCCAAATCAATGGATTGATGGTTATCCTTCACGTGAAATTATTGCAAAAGACATAAGTAATGGTAATTGTTTTATCTGCAAAAATGAAGAGGGAAGTATTATCGGTGCATTTACTTTTATGATAGGCGAAGACCCTACTTATGGGAAAATATATAAAGGGCAATGGTTAAATGATAAACCTTACGGCGTAATTCACAGACTTGTATCAGATGGAACTACTCATGGTATTACAAAAAATTGTATTAAATGGTGCTTAAAACAAATTCAAAATATTCGAATAGATACTCATGCTGACAATAAAATAATGCAAAGTTTGCTAGACAAGACTGGATTTGAATATTGCGGAATAATACATACACATAACGGAACAGAAAGACTTGCGTTTCAAATATCAGTGCAATAATTACTATTGATTAAATGACAATTTTATATTTAAATAATTTAATACAAAGAAATATGTATATTTGCATAATATAAATTATAGAGTTTCTTCGCGATGAAGAAAATTATATTCCTTAACAGGTGCAGAATTGTCATTGCAAAGTGGTTTTAAAACTATTAGGGTAATGAAAATTATGCGAGAATCATCCTATTGAACAAATCCCTTTGCTATTTTTGGGAAATAGTAAAAATGGAACTTATTCAAATATTCATAGGAAAGTAAAAACGGCAATATAAAAACGAGTCAGTTTGCCTCTGATATAGAGTTTCACTTCACCCCAATCGAACTCTACTCCATAACTGTGGGCATATGATTGGCGTATAAAGGCTTCCGTGTTAGGTTTATTTTTATCAGTAATATACTTGTATATGGTCGAATAGTTGATTTTGTAGTCTTTATGCAGAAGAAGCGAGTGAATATCGCACTTCATCATACATTGCTTTTTCAAGCCTGTAGCTCGTTTTATCTCATTTCGTTTGAGATAATCTCTATGACGTCTATCATATAAGGTGTCAATCGTCGAAATCTATGATTTGCTGAGTTGCATTGCGGACGCAATGTAAGTACATCGTCTATACTCTCCTATGCATTAGAATTGTTTGCGGCTGCTTCATACTCTGCGATAATCATTAAATAGTTCTTTTCGTTTTATATAATCAAAGTCTGACGGAACAGCCATTGATGTCTTAAGTATGTCATCGGCTTTAGTGCTCTCGAGCACTGCTATAAAAAGGTTTAGACAAGCAGTTTGGGAACTGGCCACATGTGTTTTTCCTCTGAAATGACCATTTATCAATCAAATCAGGGCGTCTATCAGCTTGGATAAACGCCCAATAATTGATATTTTCAGATTTCTATTTTTTTACGTTGTAGATACAACGAGGAAGGCCGGAAGAGGTGACTTTAAGGCTGAAACTACCCTTTGAACTTTTCTTCAAAGTACGAGCAACGATGAGAGCACGACCTTTCCAGGTGGTGAACTTAGGAGAGGTGGTAGGCTCTGGATCCTTCATGTTGGCACTGGCTGCAGCCAGCAGTTGGGCATCGCCTTTCACGTTGACTTCGCAAGGCACCTCGGCATCAGGAACAATGTTGCCATTTGCATCGCGCACTTCGAGTATGAAAAAGGCCAGATCCTGTCCGTCATATTGGAGAAAATGGAGATTTTCTTCAGAGGTTATTGAGAGGTGATGCGGAACCCCGGCAGTGGCGAGACGTACAGATTTGCCTCCAGCTTCAGCGCGCAATTTACCTGGGGAATAAGGAATGGTGAAGACGGCCTTGAACTCAGTGGAGCGGTCAACGGTCTTAGTTCCCACAAGGCGGTCATTGAGGAACAGTTTTACTTCCGGCTGGCGGGTATATACTTCCACCTGTATGTCTTTTCCTTCCCATCCTGGCCATGTCCACGATTCCCAGGTGGGCCATACGCTCCATGATGTTTCTTTGATGGTTCCTTTGTATCCATCTGGCTCACGTACCGCCATATAGAGACTGTCCGGAATGATCCGTCGGTGACCTGGATTTGCCCAAAGTATCTCTCGATAATGAGATATAGGCTTGCGCCATCCTGTCACATCGACATCGCCACAATAGGCTCCATGCCATTCGGGCTGACCACCACTGACGTAACTCTCGCCCGGTTTTTCCTGTCCTTCGTAATAATATTTTCCGATGCCCGATTCGCCCAGATAGTCTAATCCGGTCCACACGATGTCGCCAATGATATATGGATAGTCGTTGACCACGGCCCAGTTGCGGAATGCATCGCGAGGGTAACTCTCTGTCTGCCACATGATGCGCTTAGGGTCGCGCTGGTGGTCGCTCTTATGCTTGAAGATCATATAGTTGTAGCCCACAATATCCAGTACTTCGGCATGAGGATCGTAGATTTCCCAATCGTGGTCCCAGGAGCAGAGTGCTTCGGTTACAGGACGAGTCGTATCATATTTCATAATGGCCTGCTTGAGTTGGCGGGCAGTGGTGATTACACGAATATCCTTGCGCTCCATCACCTCATTGCCGATACTCCAAGCGATGACACAGGGGTGATTGCGGTCGCGCATCACCATAGCACGGATATCCTCCTCATAGCAAGAGTCGATGAGGGTGGAGTAATCGTGTGGAGTCTTGGATTGACGCCATCCATCAAATGACTCGTCGATGACTAACATACCTAATTGATCACAGGCGCGTAGAAAAGCTTCAGATGGAGGATTGTGGGAGGTGCGGATAAGGTTGAATCCCGCATCTTTCATAAGTTGCACCTTGCGCTCCTCAGCAGCATCGAAGGCCATAGCTCCCAGTATGCCATTGTCGTGATGCATGCATGCACCATTGATTTTCATCGCCTCGCCGTTGAGCAGGAAACCCTTTTCAGCATCGAACGAGATAGAGCGAATACCGTATTCAAAACTGCTTTTTACACCATTCACCGTCAGGTATGATCTAGTGATGCCAGAGTCGCGGAGTGACCAGAGCTTGGGATTCTGAACGGTAAAGGTGAAGACGGCTTGCCGACTTTCGCCAGCCTTCAAGTCTATTGTCTGCTGTTCTTTTTGATATTCAATATGTGCTTGCTGTGGTTTGTCTGATTCGTTCTGCACAGTCACTTCCACACGTACGGTAGCTTCTTGAGGAGATACTTTAGGGGTGGTGACGTAAATGCCGTTTTCGGCCACATGTACTTTAGGCATGGTCTGTAGCCACACATGGCGATAAATTCCCGAACCGGAATACCAACGGCAGTTGGGTTGCTCACTGTTGTTCACTTTGACCAAAAGTTCATTTTTGCCTTTTTTGACGAGAAAAGGCGTGACGTCTACAGTGAAAGGGGTGTAGCCATACGCATGCTGACCTGCCTTTTTGCCATTGACAAATACCTCGGCCTTCTGATATACGCCCTCGAAATGGATTTTTACCAGTTCGCTCTTAGGGGTGGCGAACGTTTTTCGGTATTCGCCTTTTCCACCTTGAAACCATCCTCCACCAGTGCCTGTCGCACCTGTCTTAGGATTGGGGCCTTCATAGATATCCCAGTCGTGTGGCAGGTTAACAAGGGTGGATTTGCCGTTGCGGGTGAACGTCCAACCATCGTCGAAGAGTTGTTTTTGAGACTGGGCGGGCAAGGAATTGCCAGCCATTAACAGCGTTATTGTAATTAATATGTGTTTAAGTTTCATGCTATAATTAAGTTTGATGCTGCGAAGATATGAATAACTAGCGAATTTTACAATTTTTGGAGCGTATTTGTTACATATTCTCGCCGACCGTCCACGTCACTGACGGACAGAAGGATCTGTATAAGGATCTGGAATTTGTGAGAGTGAAAGGGGGAGGAGAATCCTCTCCCCAATGATTTCGAAAGGTGAACCAATGAAAAAGGTCTGTCTCATTAGAGGCAGACCTTATATGTTCCTTTTAAAGTGCAGTATGAAGACATATAGTCCGCAAGTGCACTAGCTTAAAGCGGTTACAAAGGTAACACAATAATTGGAATAACAGTATTATATAATAGATTATTTATAAATTATTTACTTTTTATTGATTAGCTTATAAATCATTTAATCTAAATCCTGAATTACTTTCAATCTTTTCTTTTACACATTTGCATGATACTTTATTGAAAGCGGCTTTGAGTAGTTCAATCATTTCGTCAACCCTATTGCTGGAGACTCGTCCAAGAAAATATTTAAATACCATATATGCTCCTGATAACATGCTCTTTCTTGCTCCCATTTCTCCTGCAGGTCCATTACCTATAGGCTTTGGGAAGTTCATGTCAAAAAGCACCTTTCCGTGTGCACTATAATTTCGTAATTGTCTAATTACATTGATATAATCTAAGAATTGACTTGGACTTGTTCCATACACCTGGGCAATATTTACCTTTAAATTCCAGTCAATCAGATTTTCGTAGAGTTTTATGATAATACCGAAGCTGAAGAATTCTATAACTTTCCATGCCGGTGCATATTCTCTGTTATCATGATTTTTAAGATCTTCTTTTACTACACGTTCTTTTTTCGTATCGGCAATAGCTTGCTTGTACTTGTCGTTATGGATGAAACTAGACTTTACGACTTTTGAATTCACATACCAAAAAGGATCATCTTTATATTTGTTAGAGGCTAAGTATATTAATGTCGTTCTAAGGTTGATTTCTATTCGACTAATATATCTTAGAAAGATATTACGTAAGTCAAAATCAAAATAGTACAACTGAATGATATATTCAAATTTGGATTCTTTTGCGTATTCATGGTTTCTTTTTGTTATTCTTGGATATGTCTTTTCGAAAGGAAATGCGTAGAATCCTAATCTGAAGTAGCCAATATCCATCAGATTCTCTTTAGCTTTCTCTTCATCTTCGATTGTCATTCCTCGTGACTTTAATTTTTCTATTTGTTCGTCAACTGTTGTGGCTTGTTTTATTAGGTCTTCTGACATTCTTTGTTTTGTATTTAAACTAGATACTATAAAGAGCTCGTCTCTTCATATTCATCAGTATCGTCACACTTGTCGGATATTGAAAAGTTTTTAGCGGCAAAATCTTTAACTTTAGTATGCTGTTGCTGGATTTCATCTGAATTAAAAGATAATAAAGGTACAAAGGTAATAATTTTAATGGATAATTTTATCTTTAAAGTGAAGAATAATGTACAATTATTAGCGCTCATAATTTAATTTTATTATTTTTGCTTGTTTTTTAAAGAGAAATCTGATATATAAACAAAAATGAATAATAGATATGAGTGATAATATAATATTATCTGAGATAAGGAACAAGATCCTCAATATGAATGAAGTTCTATTTCAAGAAATGGGTGATTTGTTCTTCAATTATGAATTAAGACCTAATGAAATAGAATCTAGAGGGAGCGTAGTAAATAAAATTAAAACAAAAAAAGGAACTCCAGATACTCTTATAATAGATGATAAAAATAGGATCGTATTTATTGAATATACGACGCAAAAGGATGATTTGAAAAAGAAAAATATAAATGATCTTAGGTCTTGCTTTGATGAAAAAAAATCAAAAACAAAAAATAAAGATATTTATAAGATTATACAATGTTCCAATCAACGTATTTCTAATGAAATAAAGCAGTATTATATTATTATGTAAAATCCATAAAAAGATGAAAAATATGAATAGGTGTTATCAAATGATTTTGATATATTCGCGTATGTTTTGATTGAAAGCTATATTTAAACTGACTGATAGGTTGTTCGAGCAACTGTTCATCCTCTAAAGTTCCAAAAATTAAATTACTTGTAGAAATTTTTAATGATGAGATATTTACTTTTAATTTAGTCAAAACATCTTCTGGTTTATCTGAGATTATATATCCTAACATTCCTCCAAAACTTTTGTTTGTTGCATACTTATTAATTAGGAAACGGTAGATTCCACCATCATCTCCACTTTTTATTTTTTTATGAATATAAGCATCTATCTTGCTTTTCGTCGTATTTATAGGTTTGCATTCTAATACAAAATATTCATTTAGCCAATCGCTATGCTCAAATTTTAAGTCATAATATCCTATTGCAATATCTTGGTTCCTTGGCTCTGAATTTACCTTAAATCCTTCCAATATGAAATCTTCATCACATTGAAGACTTCTACGAATACGATCTGTAATTTCCTCTTCTTTTTTTGATCTTAGACCCACTTTTATGGAAAGAGAAAAACTATCATATGCCTTTGCCAGATAGTCAAATATATGTGTCAAAAAAAAATTGTCTGTAAACGAAGACGCTTCCAGTATATGTTTTTTACGCATACATTGGAATGCTTCTGTTTCATTGTTAGAAGTCGATATGTATTGAAATTTTATATCACTCATTTCTGTAGTAGTTTGCAAATTTCAATTGTGGCATCATCATATGCTGCTGATTTTGTCCAATTTTGGGGATTTCTGTCCTTTATAATAAAAATACTGTCTTCTGTGTAAATTCTTTCTTTCAAAGAAATTAAGAGAGAGTTTCCTACTCTTTTCAACATTTCATAATTGATAGAAAGCTGAACTTTGTCTATTGTTGGTAATTCTGTTGGTTTATTTCCAAAAGTGATTCTTACGCCAGCAATATCAAACGGGGTTTTTAAATTATAGGTATATTCAATTTTGACTATTCCTGTCTTAATGACCCTTTTAATGGTTTTAAGGAAAGTAATGCAATAATCTTCAAACATCTTCATCGTGATTTCCGTATTTATGTTTCTGATAAAGAAATCAGAGATGCGTTGTCTTTCAATATAGTTCATATCATATAGATCGAAGACTAAATTATTCATTTCTTTCCTTTTTTCTTCGAAAGAATAAATACCATTTGTTATGTTTCTTGATAATATATCTAACTTTTCAATAATATTTTTATCAAACCTTTTGGGGACAGGGAGCCTTTTTAAATCGGGAGAATCTAGACGGGATAGGGATCCCCCAATACGCTTCCTTAGTTTCACTTGGGAGAAAAAGTTTATTAAATCAGAATTAAGACAACAGTTTATCACATTATATAATTCTGTTTTTTGAAGTTTTATAGAGTAAACATCGGATCCGAAATATAACTTACTATTGGAAAGTAAAGTACAAATTTCATCTCCTATCCGAGAACATAAAATTTTTTCTCCTTCATAAATATGAGATGCTCTTGGTCTATGAAATGAAGATATGTTTTCTCTACAGTAAGAACTTACTTTCTCAATTCTAAATCTACTTATTTGAGCTGATTTTAAGAAGGGAATAGGGTGATTAGTATCTCTTGAATTGCTATAATATCTGTTACGAAAGGTTTCCTCATACCTTTTGTACTCTTCATCAGAAAGTGTACTTTTATCCTTTCCGAATTCTTTTTTTAAAGCATCTGATCCCCAATCTTCAAATCCACGAAAACTAGGCCTCCTATCTTTAAGCATGATTTTCTCTATAGGTATAGTGTTTTTCTCTATCTTGTCAGCCAAAGAAATTTCATTCTGGTTTCCAATAAGAAAATCTCTTAGTCGGATTTTTCCTTCTTGAAGATCTTCTTGCTTTATGGTTATGGCATCACTGGTGTTTAGGAGAATGGTTCTGAATGTTTTTGCAAAGCTATTTAATTTAGGTAAATAGTATTCTATCGCACCTTTTATGGAGTTATTTCGATTAAAAACGAGAAGACAAGCAGGTTCTGTTGCATAATCAAATAGAATTTCTCTTATGTGATATAATTCAAAAATCTTTTCTATCTTATAGGTCGATAATATGAATTTCTGAAAATTATCTGACTCATTAATAAAATTACTGCTATTTACTATAAATCCAAAACGAGTTTCTTTAGAGCTCCATGCAATAATTCTATGTAAAAAACATTGGGAAATTTGTCGTTCTTTTGAAAAAAACAATTTGTATTTATTCCAATAAAAGTCATTATTCTTGTAATCTACATCTAAATTTCCTTTTTTGATAAGGAACCAAGGCGGATTACCTACAATATATTTAAAATGTTTACCATAAAAAGGGCTTCCTTTTCCTTCTATTAATGCATTCTTTTCCTGTATATTATCGCTAAAGTCAATAGAGAATAAAGATTTTCCGTTCTCATCTCGGATTATACTCGTAATCAAAGTATTTAAGTCTTCCGCAGTAATGCCATTTAGTACTTCCAAATAAAGAGAAAAGACAGCAAGTCTTGCTGCCGTATTTTCAATTTCTATACCAAAGATATGGTCCTTTATAAAATTAAGACGATGCTGAATCTTATCATATGTGGACATCTCTACATTTGGGGCTTTATACATATTACGGAAGGCAAGAACCAAGAAAATCCCTGATCCACAAGAAGGATCGAGAATCGTTCCTGTGTCTGTTATTACATTCTCAAGTAATAGTTTAGCCAGTCCTTCTGGAGTATAAAAAATGCCCTGTTTTGCTTTCTTGTCATCGAGAAAAATTTGGTATATATGGCTGATGAATTCGATGGGAATAATATCAAACTGGAAATCAAAAAGGCTTAATTGACCATTCTGAGTTGTACCATCAATTGTATGTGCAATGGCTGTCATAGCAGTAGCTAATAAATCTTGTTCTCTTATTTCAGGTGTTTCGAACAATTTGTTTTTAAAGACCTCATTAATTCGACAGAATAGTTCGTTGACAAATTTGGCATTTTGTTTTAATAGTAGGTTCTTATAATGAATATTTTTATCGCCAAAATATTTCTGATAAAATACAGAATTTATGATTTTTTTATCTTCTAGAAATTTAATGAAGAGAGTTCTGTCAATCAGAGCTTGCACAATTCTTCCACTTGAAGTTTTATCTACAACAGTCATTGAATAAATTTCCTCCAATCTTTTTCGCAGAATACTAAGGCTTTCCACAAGAGCCTGATCTACAGTTTTGTGTTGCCGTTTTATCCTTTCAAGGGCATCACTATATTCAATCCAAAATGCACCTGTTGTAATATGTTCCTTGCTAATTTTATTAAGAAGAGCAGAATCTTCTATATTTTTAGGGATATTGACGATATTCAATAAATCCTCTTTGGGGGAAGTACTAACATATTTAATGTCAATAGAATTAGCTGTCTCTAAGATAAGTAAATCTGCTTTGTTTTCATTCCAAATCCTCTCATGAATAGCTTTAATATCTTCGGTTGACATACCATTTGTCTCAACCCAATAAAAACGAGTTTTTACTTGCTCAGTTTTTCCCTTGCCATAATAAAAAACTCTTTTCTTTTCTTTTTTGGACAAAAATTTTTCAGAAGAGAAAGAAAGCTCTCTCTCGTCTAGATCTGTATCGGAAAATCCTAGTCTTCCGAAAATATATTTATTGTCCATCACCATATTACTAATTAACTTTGTTTGATGCAAAAATAAGAAAAAAAATGAAAGGAAACAAGCTAAATCAGAAAAATTACACTTTTGGGGATCTTCTTTAAAGTTAGCGGAGTATTTTATGTTTAGTAGTTAATCACAGTCCATCGTTTAATAATTAATTAACATGTTGAAAATAAATGAATTAACAAAAGTTGCCATCAAAAAATGATCAAACAAAGATTCCGGCCTAGAAGTTGACTTTGTGATACGCTATAAGGATGGATATGTGTTGCTGGAAGTAAAAGCCAAATAAGGAAATACCAAGAGTACCAATACTATTTTGAAATTTTCTGATAAATATCATGTCTATCATGCCATTAAATTGAGTGATTATAATGTGGGTAGGACAGGCGTCTTGCTTACGCTGCCATTGTATATGGCGTTCCAATCAGGAATTGCAAAAGAGTGTTCAGGAAAGTCCTGAGCCATGGAAGGCAGAGCCTCGGCGAAGCCGGGCGTACGACCGAAACCGTGAGTGGGCGAAGCTAGTAATCCGTGAGTGTTTAACAATTTAAAAATGATGTATGTAACATGCCAATATTTTACAAATTATCTCAGGATAAGCGTTTGACAAGTGCAACTAAAGGGAAGTGGTTCGGTCGTTCAATCGTAACGAACATGATCGACACTAACGGCCTTGCAGAGATCATGCAGCGTAACTGTACGGTGAAGAAAAGTGATATCCTAGCGGTACTTGCAGAGCTTGTAGAGACCATGACCGACCAGCTTCAGCAGTCAGCTCGTGTGAAACTGGACGGTTTCGGCAGCTTCAAGATAGGAATCAAGGGCACGGGCAGTGCAACTGTGAAGGATTACTCGGTAGCAAAGAACGTGAAAGGCCTTCGCGTGAACTTCCAACCGGAACGTTCTACCGACAGCAACGGTACCCGTAACAAGAAATTCCTTGAGGGTGCGACTGTCACCGAAGCTCCAAAAAACGCAGTTGTAGCAGAGAAAACGACTAATCCGTAAGAGGATATAGAAGGAGAAGAGAGCCGCAGGTGAAGAAGAATAACCTGCGGCTCTTTACTTTTTCAGGTGAAGAATGTTGACTTGTTGCATCTTAAAGGAGGAACAAATATGAGTAAGATTCTAACCTCCACCTGGAGCCTTATTTTGAAGATCGTGATCACCGTGGCAACAGCCGTGCTCGGTGTGATCACCGGCAGCTCATTCTCTTCGTAGGGGAGGGAGCCTCTGTGAAAGGGAATAAAAGATTTACGTAGAAAACTGAACAATTGCATGTCTGTTCGGTAATTAATAAATCTATTCGCCGAAAAAAAACGGCGAATAGATTGTTTATTCGCCGAAAAGTTGTATTTTTGCAAAAAACATAGTTATGTATTTGCACGAAAGAAAAAATTGGTGGAGATTTCAATACGATAATGAAAAGATATTAAATCTTCTTGGAAAAGTTAGAGCTCAACAAGGCCTAATGCTTGGCCGCATGACCTCTATAGGATTTGACTTTCAAGATGATGCTATGTTAACCACCATGTCGTTGGAACTTGTACGCTCTTCGGAGATAGAGGGCGAAATCTTGAATCTCTCTGAGGTGCGTTCGTCAATTGCACGTCGTCTGGGCATTAATGCAGCTGGGTTGGTTCCTTCTTCTCGTTATGTTGAAGGTGTCGTTGAAATGCTTCTTGATGCTACACAAAATTATAATAAGCCTTTATCGGATGAGAGGCTTTTTGGTTGGCATAATGTCCTTTTTCCAACAGGAAGAAGTGGCTTATATGAAATAGAAGTTGGTAAATATAGGACCGGTGAGATGCAGGTGATTTCTGGAGCTATGGGTAAAGAGCAGGTGCATTATCAGGCTCCCAAACCGGAACGACTGGCAGAAGAAATGGGCATTTTTATAAAGTGGTTCAATGAAAATATAGAACTTGATGCCGTGATTAAAGCTGCGATAGCTCACCTTTGGTTCGTTTCTATCCACCCTTTTGACGATGGTAATGGAAGAATTGCCAGGGCTATAACTGATATGCTATTAGCTCGTTCGGAAAACTCTAATCGTCGTTTTTACAGTATGTCTACTGAAATAAAACTGATGCAAAAAGAATATTACGAAGTTCTTGAACGCACTCAAAGGGGTAACGGTGATATAACAGAGTGGCTATTGTGGTTTTTGAGATGTTTTGAGAAAGCTCTAGCGTCGACAGAATCCTCTATTTCATCTGTTCTCGAAAAAAATAGATTCTGGGAGCGAAATAAGGACGTTCAATTTAATGAACGGCAACGAAAAATAATCAATATGCTATTTGATGATTTCTTTGGAAAGCTTACATCTGGTAAATGGGCTAAGATCGCTAAATGTTCTAATGATACAGCCCTAAATGATCTAAAAGATTTATTGGCAAAAGGCATTCTTGTCAAAAATGAAGAGGGGGGACGAAGCACTAACTATTCACTCGTTATATAGAATGGTCTATAATATGGCTAAATAAAGAGAACACGGAATATTGAACGATCAATTATTCGTATTTGTATGAGTCCTGTATCTTGTAGGGCTCATTATTAATAACATGTATGCTGTTTAGATGCTGAATTTGCTCGATTTGACATTATTGCAATCAATGTTAAAATCATTATCTATTCTATTGAAAGTTTGTTTATGTTATATATTAATTTTATTTTTGCACTTATCGTAAACAAGCAAATAAAATAACTTTGTAAAGACAAAGTGTTAGGGTTAAAACCTACTAAAGAATAGTAAATGTCAATTCTTACAATATCTCCAAAAAGGAAACAAATTATAAAGATTCCCCACTATCTGTATATTAACGGACAATTATTGGGGTTTATAAAAGATGAACCGGTAGATATACAACTGCAAGCCGGTATTTATCAAATCACAATACGAAGTACCTATAAGTTTATTGAGAGCAAGATTACAGTTCATATTGGTAATGAGGAATCTAAGAAAGTAGTTTTCTCTGATCGTGAAAAATTCTGGAACTGGCTGTTCAATATCGATCTTGTTCTTTGGATTCTTAAAAGGTTTATTACTATTCCAAATCCTTTTGATAGCATTTATGAAATAGTCAGTAATGGTTTTTTTGCTATCTGGCTGCTAAGAATATGGATTATCAGAAAACGATATTTTAAGTTGGAGATCGTGTGATCTTAATTGTCCACTTTTGATTTTAACTTTCTATTAAAAAAGGGGATATTCAATTCCAAGTATTGAAGTATCCCCTTTTTTATTAATTGCTTATTTCAGATTCTCACTGCCTACACTCCTTTGCAACTCTACTAATGCAGAATCGTAATCAAAAAGGGTCTCGATATATTTACTTTGTACATCATCGTAAGTTCTACGCGCATTAAGTACCTCAAGAAGAGATATATCTCCTCTTTTATAACTGTATATCTTGCCATCTAATACATCTTTAGCCTGCTTTAATAGTCCATCTTCGAAATGACGTACTTGTTTGGCGGCCGATTCGTATTGAGTATATGATTTTAATATATCATTCTGAACCTGAAGTACAGCCTGATCGTATTGCAGAGATGCCTGTTCTACACGTCTCTGAGCAGCCATTATATTACCCTTATTCAATTTCGAAAACGGGATAGGTATAGATAAACCTGCATTATAACTGTTGTATGAAGGGGCAGGAGCTATCTCGTTTTTTACTTCGGCACTATGCTGCACTTCAAGAGATACTGTAAGATCGATGTTCTTCTCTCTTTTGGCTACAACGAGTGCTTTGCCTGCTACATCAACATTTTGCATGGCTGCTACAAGGTCAGCTCTCTCGGTGATACCCCGTTGTATGAGATCTGACAAATTGAAACTATTGTATGGCAACCGCAAGTCTGCATCGGGTTGATAAATAAGAGATACCTTTTTTGTACCTGTATAAAGTGACAGGTCTGAATACGCCTTGTCTCTGTCTGTAGCTGCTTGAAGTAAATCGGTATATTCTACGCCCGCTTCTACTTTGCTCTGAATGGCATCTATCTCCATTATCTCACCCTTAGCATAACGTATGCTATCCGATTTTGCCAGACTTAGAATGCTTTGATATGCATGCTGCTTGACTTGATACAACATCTTTTGCTTCAGCGCACTATAGAAAGATATGGCGGCATCTGCATGTAGATTTCTTAGGTAATCGGCCAAAAGAGATTGGGACAGTTGATTCTCACTCTTTGCCAGTTTTATGGCTGCTGATCTCTTTCCAAAGGTGACAGTCTGGGATATTGATACCGAACCGCCATAACCCATCTGTTTTGACGGTTGTTCATTATTAAAGTAATTAATGCCTAATTGTGGGTCGTTTCTTACTTTTGCTGCTATAACTTGTGCCTCTGCAATGCTCACATTCAATTTCTGAGCTGCAAAATCCAAATTACCGGAGTCAACTTTGTTGATGAAACGTGAGTATGTTATAGGGCTAATTACTGTCTGAGAATATCCCGACTGTACTAATGCTATGATTAGAATTACTAATAGTAAAAGTCTATTTATCTGATTTTTCATCATTTGGCAATTGTTGAATATTGTTGTTAAAATCACTCTTCTCATGTCTCTTTTCCATCATAAAGTATAATGCAGGGAGCATATACAGTGTTATTATGGTAGAGAACAACAGTCCATATACAATGACTGTGGCAAGGGGGCGCTGTACATCAGAACCAATACCTGTTGTGATAGAGGCCGGGAAAAGACCTAGAACAGCAACGGTTGCGGTCATGATGATAGGACGGAAACGATGCATACAGCCTTCTGCTACTGCATCGTGCAGATTTTTGCCTTTTTTTCTCAAGTCGTTGATGTGCGATACCATAATCACTCCGTTCTGTATAGCTACACCTATTAATGCAATAAAACCTACGGCAGAAGAGACATTGAATGTCATTCCACGCAAGTTGAGTGCAAGCATTCCTCCAAACAGGGCTAACGGTATGACGCTCATCTGTAATATGGCCTGGCGGAATTTACCAAATGCGATAAACAGCAGTAATAGCATGATTCCTAATGTGAGAGGGATAACAACAGCGAGTTTGGAGTATGCTCTTTGCTGGTTTTGGAATTGCCCTCCCCATTGTAGATTTATCTTCTGGCGGTTGTAACAGATATTTTTGTTTATACGATGATTGGCATTACGAAGGAATGTCGTCAAGTCTACTCCACGCAAGTTTACTCTTACGGTAAGGTGTCTCTTATTCATCTCTCGTGATATGCAACTGGCACCTGATGTAAGTTTGATTGTTGCTACTTGTGATAACGGAATCTTCACACCTGTATTTGTAGTCAGCATTAGATTGCCTATCTTCTCAGGGGTGTCTCTGCTAGCTTCATTGTATTTGCATGTAACATCATATGATTTGCTGCCTTTGAAAATCTCAGAGATAGGCGCTCCTCCGATGGCCATTTCTATAACGTCTGCTACGTCTGATATATTTAATCCGTACATCGCAATCTTGTTTCTGTTGGCAATGATTTGCAATTGTGGTAGAGGCGGCTCCTCATCTATGGTTACGTCTTTAGCTCCTTTCACCTGTTGTAGGTTCTTAACTACCTGCTCTCCCACATGGCGTATCTCGCCAAGGTCATCTCCGTATATTTTCAATGCGAGATCACTGTGTGCTCCTGCTACCTGATCCATTACCATATCCAATATAGGTTGTGAAAATCCGATGGTGTAACCAGGCATCTTCTTTATGGATTCAGACATCTTTTCTATAAGTTGGGCTTTAGTAAGTCCGCTTTTCCATGTACTATAAGGTTTAAGTCCGATACAGCATTCTACATGCGAGAGTGAGAAAGCATCTGTTCCCTGATCGTCTCGGCCAACTTGAGTCATTACATACGACACTTCATCGAATTTCTTTATTTCTTTTCTGAAGTCGACAGACATCTGTTTGGATTTCTCCATGGATATTCCCGGGGGAAGTTCCATCTGCACCCATATAGAACCTTCGTCGAGAGGTGGAAGGAAGTCTTTTCCTATCATCCAACTTAGTCCTACAGCCATAATGAGGATTGCAACTAGTGGTATCAGTACTTTTTTAGGTTTGCCTAATATCTTTATAATTTGATGGTGATAGCTATCTGACAGTCTTTCTAGCCATTTGTTTTTGTATATTTTGAATGGCTTACGGTATATCATATATGACAGCCCCGGTGTGAGGAAGAAAGAAACGCACATGGCACCAATCAGGGCATAACCTACAGTATATGCCATTGGGGTGAATAGCTTTTTCTCTATATGCTCGAAAGTGAAAAGCGGTAGATATGCCGTGATGATTATAAGTGTGGAGAAGAGGATCGGGCGTACAACTTCAAGTGTTCGCTTGAGAATAGATTCTTCTTCAAGTCTGGCCAGAGGATTACTCTCCCTTTTCTTCAAGATTGTTTCCATAATCACTATCGAACCGTCTACTAATATACCAAAATCGACAGCACCAAGAGACAGTAGGTTGGCCGGAATGCCTGTCAGGTGCATCAGTATAAACGATATGAGAAGTGACAGAGGAATGGTCAACGCTACAATTGAAGCTCCCTTCCAGTTGCCAAGATATATGAATAGAACCGCGAGTACAAGTAGCATACCTTCAAAAAGTGTATGGGATACGGTGTTAAGGGTAGTATCAACCAACTGGGTGCGGTCCATAAATGGATGTATAGTTACGCCGGGAGGAAGAGCACCCTTGTTGAGCTCGTCGACAGCTTGATGTATGCCGTCTAATACTTTTGATGGATTTTGGAACCTCAACATTTGTACACTACCTTCAACTCCATCTGATATATTAGCCGAATTATCACAGAAGCCGAAGACTCCTTTTCGCTCTAAATTGCCATATTTTAATGTTCCTATATCATTAAGATATATCGGTACGCCATCTTTAGAACTAATCACTATCTTACCAAGGTCATCGATGTTTTTTATCAATCCTATACCTCTAATAACATAGCTGAGATCGCCTTGCTTGAGCAGACTTCCGCCTGCATTGACATTGTTCTTTTCTATCTTATCTTTTATATCAGATAGTGTAACATCGTATTGTTCCATCTTATGTGGGTCGATTTCTATCTGATATTGGGTGGTAATGCCTCCGAAGTTGCTTACATCTGCTACTCCTACAACTTGTTTCAGACGAGGAATTACGACCCATTTATTGATGTCTGTAAGTTCGCGCAGGCTGTGAGTCTTGCTTTCGATCACATAGCGATATATCTCGCCTATAGGTGATGTAAGCGGTTCTAATTCTGGAATTGCATTATATGGTAGTTCTACATCTGATAATCTCTCCTGTACTCTTTGACGTGCCCAATAATCGTCTACACCATCTTCGAACACAAGAGTAATGGTCGAGATACCGAACGAACTTCGGCTACGCATTACAGTTGTACCGGGTAGCCCATTCAAAGAACGTTCGATAGGTATGGTAATCTGCTGTTCTATCTCTTCGGAAGCCAGTCCCGGAACCTGTGTGGAGACCTCGACAGTAACATCTGCAATATCAGGATAAGCATCTATTGACAGTTGTTTCCATGAGTAATATCCTATGACTGCAATAAAGCAAAATGCTACAATCATCAGCCCTCGCCGATGGAAAGCAAAATCTATAATCTTTTTCATAGGTGTCAGAGGATATTATTTAAATAAAAAGCTCCTTGCGTTATTATTTCTTCACCTGGGTTTAGACCTGAGAGAATAACTGACATGTTATGGGGCGCTGACGAAGCTTTGACTTCACGTTTTATATATTTGTTTTTGCCTATTTTTACAAATACATACTGTGAGGTCTCTTCTTGCAAAACAGCAGATGAGGGTATCATTATCTTTTTAATCGGTTTGTCAGCCAGTTTAACATAGCCATACATACCAGGTCTCATCATACGACTGGCATTACTACATTCGATGATTACTTCTACAGAGTGTGTATCTTCGTCCATCATCTGACTGATATAGTATATTTTGCCTCTTATATCTTTATCGGGCATAGATATAAGTGATATCCCTACTGTTGAAAGATTATTGATAAGATGTATATCCTTCTCTTTAACATGGGCTACCATCCATACCTTTTCCAGATTGGCTATCGTTACTACAGGACTGGCGTCGTCTTTAAGATACTGGCCTGTTACAATGTCGCTCTTTACAACATCACCGGATATAGGAGAACGGACAATGAGTGGTCTTCTTAGTGATATCTGTGAGGGTGAGATATGATAAACTGCTAATGCCGCTTTTGCATTTTCAACTTCTTTCTTTTTCAGCATATACTCCAGTTGGGCATCTTCTTCCTCTTTTTTTGCGCCTACTTTATTCTTAAATAAGTCTTTCTGTCTTTTCAACCTTATGTATGCGGCATTCATTTCTTGTCTTGCTTGATAGAAATTCTTTACTGACTCAAAAAAGTCCGCAGAGCTTATTTCAAAAATAGGGCTGCCTGCACATACCTTTTGTCCTAAATGTACATAAGATTTGATGATACGTCCGGCAAAAGGTGATGCCACTTCTGCGTACTTGTTAGGTATGGCTTTGACTACACCAGATGCTGTAAATATCTGCTGATAGTCTTTTAGAGTAGCTGCTGACGTTCTTATCTTGTTAGTCAGTGGTGAATGGGCTGAGATGCTTACTGTATCTCCATTGGTGGTATGATCTTGCTCTTTTGCAGAATTGTTTGTACCTTTACATGAAGACATAGCTATAGCACCAGCTATTATTATGTAATAATATCTTTTCATCTTTTACGTTTTGATGCTTATTATAATTTATCTATTTGTGTGTTTATGATGTATGTTTACAAATAGATAGTTGGTGGTGCACGTAAAAAAATGAACTGTGAAAGTTTTGTGGAATGTATTAAATGTAAACTAAATTGTATTATTCTTGTTATCTTTGTAATAAAGCATTTCCAGAATGTGAAAGTTGTGCAGAATAATAAATTAGTAAGAATAGCAATTGTCTCGTATTGAGCTGATGTATGTGTATGTGCTCCTTTGTAAGGATGTGAATGCACTATTATACCATAACGTGTATAATGGGTATGAAGAAATAAGGTGGAGCATGCATAATAGTTGATAAAGAGGGCTATTAGAAATAGTCCACATAAAGTTTTAAACTTTCTTCCTTTTATAACTTTGTGCAAGGCTGTCATACACCTGAATGTTGGCTGCAAAGTTATGAAAAAATAATAGAAATAAATATTAAATGCCTGTTTTATGTGTGAAATTTATGTGTAACATCGATATAAATAATAAAATAGCATATATTTATTAGTATAATATTATTTGGAATGTTAAATATTTTGTTAAAAAGGCCTTTGCGAGAATAATGTCTAATACTATTATCTATTTTTACAAAATGTTATAATTAACTTTAATAATTAACTTAATCTTTTTATTATGGATCCTTTTGTTGGTGAAATTAAAGCATTCCCTTATGACTTTGTGCCAGAATGCTGGCTATTTTGTGATGGATCACAGGTTTCTGCTACTCAGTACCAGGCTCTTTATAGTGTTATTTGTGGTCTTTATGGTGGGTATAGTAATACTTATTTTACCCTTCCAGATCTGCGTCAAAGAGTTCCTGTATGTGCTGATTCGAGAAACTCTTTATTTCAAGTAGGAAAAACCGGTGGAACAACTCAAGAACCGATATCAATAGCCCAGTTAGGACAACATAATCATCAACTTTATGGTGATTTAAGATATGGTGCTGATGTCGCTTTAGGAACGGATACTCCAGGTAATAATGTATTTATTTCTAATTCTCTTGCTACTCCATCTTCGGGTAAACCAGTCGGACTATATGCATATTCTTCTGTTGGGCAACCTTTTATCAATACGGCTCTAATTAGTTCCAATTGTGGTGTTGATTCACCTGTTCCACACAATAATATGATGCCATATTTGGCCTTTCGTTTTTGCATTTGCTGCTATGGAACATATCCGGTTAGAAATTAAAATGTTTAATATAAAATATGATATTATGGATAGTTATTTAGGTGAAATAAGGTTATTTCCTTACAATCTAATTCCTTCTGGTTGGGTACCGTGTGATGGACGAACTTTAAATATTCGTGAATTTACTGCTTTATATTCTCTTTTGGGAATAAAATTCGGAGGAAACGGGAGTACTACATTTTGTATTCCAAATATGAATGGTCGTACTTTGTTGGGAATTTATCCTGGATCTTCTGGTGTTGGGACTGCAGGCGGTAGTGAGTTTGTGACACTTTTGACTACTAATTTGCCTTGTCATTCTCATAATATGAATGTCGTGAATTCTTATGATGCGATTCTTCCAAAAGCTGATTATTTAGGAAATCCTAATGTGAAAACTAACAGTAGTCAAACTGCGAATAATGCTGCACCATCTTATGGATATGCTCCTTCTGACGCTGCTGCTCTTGTTAACATGAATCCGTCAAGTATTGGATCTTCTGGAGGTTCTGTACCTCATGAAAATAGAATGCCTTATCTCGTTTTGTCATATTGCATTGCAACGACTGGATATTATCCGCCAAGATCATAAATCATAAACATAAATAGATAATAATATGGATCCATTTTTAGGTGAAATTAGATTATTCGCAGGTAACTATGCTCCTCAAGGTTGGCATATCTGTGATGGCAGTTCGCTGCCTATTTCTCAAAACGAAGCTTTGTATTCACTTATTGGGACAACTTATGGTGGAGACTCAGTGAATTTTAACTTGCCTGATTTGCGTGGTAAAGTGCCGGTTGGAAAAGGGCAACTACTTGGTGGAGCTAATTATGTGTTAGCTGCTAAAGGTGGAACTTCTCAAGTTCAATTGAATGCTACTAACAATCCACCACATACTCATTTGTTGAATGCTGTTCAAGTGAATGGCACTACCAGCGATCCAACAGGTAATAAAGTTCTAGCAAAATCTGTACTTAAAGACAATACAGTATATGCAAACGTGAAAAATTACGATACGCTGCCTTCTGGTACAACTGAACCTGATTCTCCATTGAATGCTAACGCCATTCAAGCGCAAGGGAACAGCATGCCGCATAACAACATGATGCCATATACTGTCATGAATTATATTATAGCATTAGAGGGAATTTACCCTTCTCCACAATAAGCAATATGAATATTGGTATAATTGCAAACTCTGCTTCAATGTTTCCTCTGATATATCAACTTGCAGCCAATCGACTGCAAGTTGAGGTTTTTTATTCGCTGAGTCATGATCAAAATGTTAATCAGCGTGTGATGGGATTCTTATCGCATGTAAAGATTCCTTATACTGAAGAGAAAAATGTAAATGTAGATGTATATAAGTGGCTTGATAATCATCACTTTGATGCTTGTTTTATTCTTGGTTATGGCCATTTGTTGAATACTGATAAGTTGGGTAGCTTGCTGCCGATAATATTTAATATACATTTTGGCCTTTTGCCAGATTATAGAGGTCCTTCTCCTGTGTTCTGGCAGTTGAAGAAAGGTGTAGAACATCTAGGGGTTTCTATTCATCAGCTTTCGCCTAAGTTCGATGATGGACCTGTTATTTGGAATAAAGAAATCCAGAATAAAGATTATTTTAATTGTGAAACAGCTAATCAATATCTGAGCAACGTTTGTATTGAAGGGGTCTTTTTTATTCTGAATTTATTGGCTAATCATATACCTGTTGTTGGAAAAAAAATGAATTCACAGCATCAAGCATACTACCATAAGCCTATTTTAAATGATATCTTTATTCAGTGGGATAAAATGGGCGCAAAAGAAATATGTGATTTGGTTAGGGCTTGTAATCCTTGGAATAGAGGAGCTATTACATGTTTAAATGGACACGAAATAAAACTCCTTGATGCTATAATCAGCATTAACAAACCTAAGGATGAGGCTGTTGCTGGTGAAATTGTTGGAGATAATGAATTATTGACAATAAGAACATGTGATAATCTTAATATTAATGTGAATATGATTTTCTATAGTGACAGTTATGTACCTTCATATAACTGCCGTTATTATGGGATAGTTAAAGGTATTATAATTGGTAAATAATTTTTAACAAAATAAATATGTCTAAAATAACAGTTAACACTACTATTAAACGTAATGATGAGCGTTTTGTTTCCACACAGATTGATGATGAATTAGTGATGATGGATATTCAAAACGGTAATTATATTAAACTGAATAAAATGGCAAATATTATTTGGGAACAAATAAAAGAACCTCTTTCAGTTAACCAGTTAATAAAATATTTAGAAACTCGATTCCTTGTAAATGAAGATCAATGCCAAAATGAAACTCTATCTTGCTTGGATAGAATGAACGAGCATAACTTAATTTGGACATAAATAAAGAGGTTATTCGTTAGAATAACCTCTTTGTTTTTTACACTTCTATTTAACTTAGAGTATTGTCCTGCTGATCCCAATTTGTGCCGATAGCACCTAAGGTCTGTTCTTTAATAGAGATAATTTCCACTTTTGGCGTACTCCACTTTTCTTGTCTTTTTTTTCCTTTTTCCATTTTAGTTAATTTAAAAGTTAAACATTAATTAAAGATATAATTATTATCTTTTAGATATAATATTATTTCGGTCACTATTCCGGCTTGTAAGATTCTTAATGGTATTATTGAAGTATTCGTGGAAGAATATGTCAAGGACATTTTTTCCATGTAGTGGATCATTTTGTTTTTATCAATATATTTATCTAGAATAAATAGAGAATCTGGATCATTTATTAGATTTTGTATATGTTCTTTGCAATCATAAGCTCGTTTAATACATTCGGGTGAAAATGGTAATTTATTCTTTCTTTCATTTATTTCAGAAGGATTGACATCTTTCATTGCATTTCTTATCAAAGCTCTCTTCCATCCTCCATTAACGAATAAATGTATAGGTAACTCGTTGAGTAACTCAAAGATATTTTTATCAAATAAAGGAAGGGCTGATGTCATACCCATCGTTTCGTTCATCGTAAGTATTATATTTGACATTTGACTTATTGATCCATTATTTGTTAACTTTCTCATTACAACCGTTTCATTTAATTCTTGTTCTTTACGAAAAAAAACATATTTTTCAATGAATTTTTCATTAAGAAGATTCACCTCACTCTCTTTGTCGTTATTGTTTCCTTTAATTATAGATCTGGCAGTTTTATATAATGATGTTCTCGAGGCGTACATTTCACGAAATACTTGTGTAAATGACTTGTTATCGTTTTTCATAAATTGTTTAATCAATTTGAAGGCTGTCTGTAAGTTTCCTCGTTTTATTAATTCATAAATTACACTATTTCCGCTCCATGATACCCAATAATCACCCCCGAATCCAGAAAATAATATTTTGACGTCTTTTTTTTGAGCAGCTTTCAATAAAGCGATGTCCATATACGATGTTGAACTTGGGAATGATTCATATCGGTTGAATGATTCCTCTAAATTTGTGAAAGAGTTTAATCCCGGTCCACTTTCATATGTTTGTATGATGTTCGGGCAATGTTTGCCGATTATTTCAATATATTCGCGTTCATCCTTTTCAGTTCCATTATAATCATTTTGCAATACCGAAGAAAAAGTGTATAGGGGTTTGTTCTTTTTCATGAGCAATTCAGACAAGATACATGCGATACTTCCAGAATCCAACCCTCCGCTAAGTGTCAACCCAATTGGTACGTCATAGTTCAATCTTTTCTCAACAGCTTTGTACATTAATTCTTTGAGGCATTCATACCATTCTTCATTTTTTGTAAAATGATAACGATTGGCTGGTTCCAATGTCCAATATTTCTTTATGGATAATTTTCCATCCTTCATAATCATTACGTTTCCCCCATATAGAGCAAGTATTTCTTTGTTGAATGTTTGTTGAAAGTTACCATGCTTATAGAAATATTCAATCAGGTATTCTTCATTGAAATAGTTGGGTGTCGCTTTTATTGCTGTGATTCCTTTTATTTCACTGCAGAATATGAATGCGTCGGGAGTATCATAATAATATAGTGGGCGAAATCCAATATGGTCTGTAGCTGCAAATAGTTTTTCAGATTTTTCATCCCAAATGGCAAAGGCAAATTCACCTTCTAGGTGATTTATACACATGTCTTCCCATTCCTGATAAGCCATAAGAATTAGTGTGGAGTCGGGTGTCACACTTAGCATATCATTATCTATGTTGAAGTGTCTGGCTAGTTCATGCCTGTTATCTATTCTTGCATCTGCGGTAATGGTGAACTGTCCAATTTTTAATGGCTGTTTTTCGTATATTTGTTGCGGATATACGTTTAAACGACAATTGCCCATTCCCATATTTTTATTTACAACGATTTGACTTCCGTCGGGAGCTCTATGATTGAGTGCTTCAAGCATTTTACCGACTAAGGAACTGTCTACATATTCCTGCTTCTTATTTATGATTCCGAATATTGCACTCATAATTCATTGAAATTTATTTATTACAGCAAATTTATCCTTTCCTCTACCTCCTGTTATGGTTCGTCCTTCGCATTCAAGCCATGCATGTGCCATAAATACACCGTTATCAGCAACTCCGAAATATACAGAACTATTGATTTGTCTATGATTTAGCATGATTTTCCCCGCAAGTGCCTGTTCAAAGCATTTGGTTTTCCAAAAACTATGGTTACATGCTCTTCTTATAGCATTGCTTATTTCATCTAAAATTAAAGGATTCACATTTTTATTAGCTTTACTGTTATTAGGTTTCCTCTCAAGTATTATTACAATATATTTAAAAGGGAACGAATATATAAAGAATCTTGCCAATGCAAGTAAGCACCAAGCTTCAATAAATAAAATGTAATCTTTTGTGCGTATATCCCGTTTCATATTATTACATTTTTGGTTTAATTTAATATTATGCTTTCGATTTGATTCGATAATGTTTTGGGTACGCAGTTTATAGGTCTACTTATTTCGTATATCTTGCTGTCTTTTGCCAAATTACTAATTATCATAAAACATAATTGCTTAAGAGAATTGCTTTGTATGAGCATCGGTCGGTAAATTTGTTTCATCAAAGAGGTGAATGCCTCAAATCCTTTGATTTCTTTAATTAGAATATCATGACATTCTTGTCTCTTTATAATAAAAATCTTTTTAATCATGAGTCTATTTGTATTGAATCTTTTATGAAAGAAAAATCCGTATTTGTCCATACCTGACATTATAGGAAAAGATTTTTCGCTATATTTTGAACAATGCATGTCGTCTAATGTGTCGCTCCATAATTTGATCATCGGATAAGAAGCGCAAGCTGTGATGCTATTTGATTTATCTTTATTTAGCACTAATATATCATCGCTGAATATGTCATACCCTTTATTTGATAAATAAGAGACGGTAGTAGTCTTTCCTGCCCCCGAATCTCCGCATATACAGTATAGCTCGCCGTGGTATGATATGGCAGAAGAGTGTAGCGGCATTAATCTTCTTTGCAGTAATATAGCAGCCATTACAGTGGCTAGAATATAGAGTCGGATATCTCTCATCTTTTTTATTTCACCGATAGGCTCAACAATGATTTTCCTTCCTGATGTTGCATAGTAAAAAGCTGTATTTTTAACTTTGAAGGCAAACTCATTATCGTTTATGTTATATTCAAAATTCGGCGATGAAAAGTTGATAGAATCTTTTATTTCAGGTACCTTTCCCAATAAAATTTCTATATCCGGAGTCATAAAATCAGCCTCCAATAATTCAGGAAATTCAATTTCTGAATTAATATTAAGTCCAAATCCTAAGTATTTTATCATGGTTATAGTCGTTTGGCTTATTATGGGATAATGATATATGTAAACGTTTGGTTTACACCGTAAATATATTTTATTTTCCAATGAGTTGTTGCTTTTGTTTTCTTATTTTATGTATTTAATGTTAATTTTAACTATTATTATCTGATTATATAACAATTTTACTGCAAATTGAACTTATTTTTGTGAAAATAAATAACGATTTCTTTAAACTAAATTATATTATGAATCTAAATCGTGAAACGTTATACTATCGCCATAGACTGAGTCATCAGCAAATTGATATGCTTTTAGGAGAAAATAATTCTTCTAGTTTTGCGGATGATAAAATGAAAATATTACGGAATGTAAAAAACTTTATAACTGTAACAGATCTTTTTAGAAAAGAGTTAATACCTTTTGTGCCGATAAAAGGTCCGATACTGTCATACCGAATTTACAATGATCCGGCAGTGCGTTTCTCTCATGATATAGATTTGCTTATTTTATTGGATGACTTAACAAAAGTCCTTGATTTGTTGCTGGGTCGTGGCTTCCGTATAATTGACTGTTCTTGTACAGCAGACGATTTTCGCCGAAAGCTGATTATAAAGAATTCACATCATATGGCTTTTTATAATGATAAATTGCAATTTTGTGTGGAAGTGCATTGGACGCTGACTTGTATGACTCCTATAAGTAATGATGAACTTATGGATATCGTTCATAAAAATCTAATCCAGATAAACTTTGCAGGGCGTTTATTTGTAGTGCTTAATAAAGAGATGGAGTTGGTTTATCTGATTCTACATGGAGCAAGGCATGGGTGGTGTAGGCTTAAATGGTTAATCGATATTGCTTATTATCCTATGGATGATTTGAATATGGACTTATTCTATACGTTGGTAAATCGATTTTCTGCTGATAAAGTTGTAAAACAGACAGATCAGTTGCTTAATTTGCATTTTCATCGTCATCTGCCATTTAAGACAAGTAATAAGCCTCTTGGATATATATTTAAATATGCCGAATATTCAATAAATAGAAAAAATGTAGAACCTGAGTCTTTATTTCAATCTTATAAACATTTTAGATATCTATTTTTCTTATTTCCGGAGGTATCATATAAGTTGAAGTGTGTCAAAGCTATATTTTTAAGTATGAATGATGTGGCAAATTTCAAATTCTCATCACAGTTGGCATATTATCTATATCGACCTGTCAGTTTAATTAGAAGGAGGATACTACATGTCTGATAAACATTTCATAGCTCATAGTTTCAGACTATTCTGGAGTTATAACCCTTTGAAAATGGTTACGCTTTTTTCTATTACTATTTTGCAGGGTTTTACTCAAGGTATATCTATTGTGCTTCTTATACCATTAATGGGTATGCTTGATCCATCAGCAGGAAATGGAAACGGGTGGACAAAATTTTTGAAAAAGTTTTTGCAAACTTTTGGCGTTAACCTTAATATGACTGTAGTTATCATTTTCTTTGTTTTGTGCCTTTTCTTTGTGGCATTACTAAATTATTTACAATCTGTTTTGCAATCAACATACCAGCAAGGATTTTCTTATGAAATGAGAAAAAAGCTTTTTAAAAAAATAATTATGAGTGATTGGCAATTTCTTAATGGTAAAAGTAAACATAATCATATACAGATACTAACAACTGAAATACCAAAGATGACGACATATTATTACTATTATCTAGGATTGTCATCTAAAGCTCTTTTTATTGTAGCTCATATTATTGTTGCGTTGTCTATTTCTGTACAGTTTACGCTATATGTAACATTTATTGGAGTGGCTTTACTTTTTATACTTCGCAGATACTTGCTAAATGCCAGAAAATATGGTAGTATAAATGTACAGGCATTCCGTAATATGCTAAAGCGTATTGATGATTTCTGGACAACTGTAAAACTAGCAAAAGTTCATAACTCAGAATCATTCTTCTATCAGAAGTTTGCAGAGTCAAATACTCAAATGTTGCACTATCAAAATAAACAATCAAAGAATAGTGCTGCACCTGTTTTCATATTTACATGTACTGGAGTTATAGCGTTGGTAATGATAATTTATATCGCTTATGGACAGGTTCATTTACCATTTCAATCTTTGTTTATCTTGATTTTACTTTTTGCACGTATCTTTCCTCAGTTCATTGGCATTAATGGAGATGTAAATATGGTGTACTCTTTATCAAGTTCTGCAAAGTTAGTACTTGATTTAGATGGAGAGATGGATGAGAAAGAATTTTCAATTGAGAATGTTCCTTCCTCTATTAATTTTAAACAAACAATAGAATTAAGTCATATTAGTTTTGGTTATCATAAAGGTCACAACTTGTTTTCTGATTTTTCTGTCTCTATTAAAGCTAATCAAATAACAGGAATAGTTGGACGGTCGGGTTGTGGAAAAACAACATTTATTGATATCCTATCAGGTTTACAACAGCCTTTTTCCGGTGAATTGCTGGTAGATGGGAAGAAGATAACAGAATATTTTATGCCTGCATGGAGAAGCATGATTGGTTATCTTCCTCAAGATTCTTTTTTCTTAGATGGAACCATTCGTGATAATTTGATAATGGATTCGAAACAAAATATTGACGATCAGGTTGTTTGGGACATTTTAAAATCTGTAAATGCTTATGATCTAGTAAAATCTGAAGAAAAGGGCCTTGATACTGAGATAATAAATTATCAATATCATTTTTCGGGTGGTGAGAGACAGCGATTAGCTTTGGCGCGAACATTGCTTCGATACCCTAAATTACTATTACTTGATGAGGCTACATCTGCTTTAGATACTAATAATGAAATGATAATTATGAATTGTCTTTCACGTTTGAAACATGATGTTACAATCGTTTTTGTTACACACCATAAGGGACTGTCATCTTATTTTGACCAGATTATTAATTTATAAGGTAATATACAGCCTTGCATAATGAAATAAATCCCGGGCTGTGTCTAGTCCGGGATTTATAATAAACGTTTAAAGATATGCCTTTGGCATTCCTATTATCTTATAATATTGTTATGCTTCTTTAGAGAGGCGTTCTTTTATCGCTTTGCTGTCTGCCTCATAACCAGGTTTGTCGAGAAGGGCAAACATATTCTTTTTGTATGCCTCTACTCCAGGTTGATTGAATGGGTTAACGCCTAGGAGATTACCACTGATACCACATGCTATTTCGAAGAAGTAAATCAACTGACCGATATAATACTCATTCAACTTAGGAACAGATACACGGATGTTTGGTACACCACCGTCTACATGAGCAAGACGAGTACCTAATTCTGCCATTTTATTGACTTCATCAACACGCTTCCCTGAAAGGAAGTTAAGGCCGTCAAGGTTTTCCTCATCTTTCGGGAATAGAAGTCTTTCATTGGTCTCTTCTACACTAATAACAGTTTCGTATATAGTGCGTTCGCCTTCTTGTATCCATTGACCCATAGAGTGAAGATCAGTAGTAAAATCGCATGATGCAGGGAAGATACCTTTATTCTCTTTTCCTTCACTTTCGCCAAAAAGCTGTTTCCACCACTCACTGATGAAGTGGAGTTTAGGCTGGAAGTTGACCATAATCTCAATTTTCTTGCCTGCCTGAGAATACAGACCGTTGCGAACAGCTGCATAGATTGCTGCTGGATTTTCTGCGAAAGGAACATCTTTGCCACATGCTTTCTCCATACCAGTAGCACCACTTACCAGGCTTGTAATGTCAAAACCTGCACATGCAATAGGGAGCAGACCTACCGGAGTAAGAACAGAGAAACGGCCTCCTATATTGTCTGGAATTATAAATGTAGTGTATCCTTCTTTGTCGGCAGCAGCACGTGCAGCACCTTTATGTGCATCTGTGACTGCTACGATAACTTTTTTAGCTTCTTCTTTTCCTCTCTGTGCCTCGCACTGCTTCTTAAGTAGGCGGAATGTAAGAGCAGTCTCTGTTGTTGTACCTGATTTGGATATGTTTATCACACCGAATTTCTTTCCGGCAAGGTATGTAGTCAGTTCAAAGAGATAGTCTTCGCCTATATTGTTGCCTGCAAAAACAATAGTTGGATTTTTCTTGTCACCGACGAGCCATGAGAAAGAGTTTCCTAATGCCTCAATAACGGCTCTGGCTCCAAGGTAGCTGCCACCAATGCCTGCTACAACTATAACTTCGCAGTTTGCTCTCAGTACGTTGGCACAATCCTGTATTTCTTTTAAGAACGAAGAAGTTATTGATGATGGCAAATGAAGCCATCCCAGAAAGTCGTTGCCTGGGCATGTACCGTTCTCAAGAGCTTCTTGAGCGGCTTTAACATGTGGCTCATACGATTTGATAGCGCCCTCGTTTAGAAATTGGGCGGCTTTAGTAATGTCTAAGCTGATACTTTTCATAATGTTTACTATTTAGAGTATTGTAATGTTTTATCTAAAAGAGTCGGTGAGGAGTTTTATCTCTACCTGTGGTGATATACGCTCATACAATATGTTGTATATCGCATCTAATATAGGCATATTGACATGGCAGTGGCGGTTGATCTCTTTCATACATTTAGTACCAAAGAACCCCTCTGCTATCATCTCCATTTCTATCTGTGCACTCTTTACGCTATAGCCTTTGCCTATCATCGTTCCAAATACACGGTTTCGTGAAAAATTGGAATACCCTGTTACTAAAAGGTCGCCAAGATATACACTATCGTCTACATTTCGGTCTATTGGATGCACTGTACGTAGAAATCTTGACATCTCTTGTATAGAGTTAGACATAAGGACGGACTGGAAATTGTCTCCATACTTCAGTCCACTGCATATACCTGCGGCTATTGCATACACATTCTTTAATACGGATGCGTATTCAATTCCGACAACATCGCTGCTTGTCTTTGTCTTTATATAATCGCTGGTCAATATGTCTGCAAATGCTTGAGCCTTTTCATTGTCAGAACATCCCACTGTAAGATAGGAGAGGCGTTCAAGGGCTACCTCTTCTGCATGAGATGGACCTCCAAGGCAAGCTAGATTGCTGTAAGGCACATCGTATACTTGATGAAAATATTCACTACAGACTAGATTTTCGTCAGGGACAATACCCTTGATAGCTGTAATGATAAATTTGTCCTTTATGCGGGTCTTTAGTTTTTTTAGATGATTTTTTAGATATGGTGAAGGTGTTACGAACACCAGTGTGTCGTAAGTATCTACTATCTTATTAATATCCGTTGAGAAAGAGAGTTCGTTGACATCGAAATGTACACCAATAAGATATGCCGGGTTGTGACCAAGACGTCTGAAATCGTCTATACGGTCTTCCCTACGCATATACCAACCCAATTGGTGCGTATGCTGAACTACAATCTTTGCAATTGCTGTTGCCCAGCTACCTCCTCCGATTATCGCTATTTTACCGCAATCGTACACTTCTTTTGTTTTAGAGTTTAGAATTCTCTATCCAAAGAGCTACTTCGTCAACTTTAGGATTGTCGTAGCCCAATTTATATTTTTTGTTGATGCCGCAGACATCCATCTGCAGTTTCTGTGGATTGACATCTTTAATATCTGATATGAGATTGTAACCGCTTTTGTTTAATACAGCTACCCAATCTTCTGATACACCGATTTTGGCCCATTCTGCAATGCTGCTTTTGGGCATCTTCTTCTCAGGGCGCATCTGTGGGAACAGAAGAACCTCCTGAATTGTAGATTTACCGGTCATTAGCATTACAAGGCGGTCTATACCAATACCTATACCGCTAGTAGGAGGCATACCATACTGCAAAGCACGTAAAAAGTCCTGATCAATGAGCATTGCTTCGTCATCGCCTTTGTCTGCAAGGGCCATCTGCTCTTTGAAACGCTCTTCCTGATCAATTGGGTCGTTAAGCTCTGAGTATGCGTTGGCAAGTTCTTTACCGTTTACCATAAGTTCAAAACGTTCTGTAAGTCCCGGTTTAGAACGGTGCATCTTTGTTAGTGGAGACATCTCAACAGGATAATCTATTATGAAGGTTGGCTGTACGTAGGTTCCTTCGCAGAACTCACCGAAGATCTCATCAATAAGCTTTCCTTTGCCCATGGTGTCGTCAATCTCCATATTCAGCTTTTTGCATACTTCGCGGATTTCAGATTCTTCCATGCCATTAAGGTCATAGCCTGTCTTTTCCTTTATTGCGTCAAGAATAGGCAAACGGCGGAATGGGGCTTTGAAACTTATCGTCTTACCGTCAAATACGCTTTCATCTTTGCCGTTTACAGCGATACATATAGTCTCAAGTAACTTTTCAGTGAAGGACATCATCCAATTGTAATCCTTATACTGGACGTAAAGTTCCATACACGTAAATTCAGGATTGTGGAATCTGTCCATTCCTTCGTTACGGAAGTTCTTTCCTATTTCGTATACTCCCTCAAATCCGCCTACGATAAGGCGCTTGAGGTATAGCTCTGTTGCTATTCGGAGATATAGGTCAATATCAAGAGAATTGTGATGCGTTATGAATGGACGTGCACTGGCACCGCCTGGGATAGACTGAAGAGTAGGTGTCTCTACCTCTGTATAGCCTGCTTCGTTAAAATAGTTGCGCATAGTTTCTAATACCTTTGCGCGTTTCATGAATGTATCCTTTACACCTTCGTTTACAATCAGGTCTACATAGCGCTGACGGAAACGGAGCTCAGGATCGTCAAATTTATCATATGCCACGCCATCTTTGTATTTTACAATTGGCAATGGTTTAAGACTCTTTGATAATAGCGTAAGGCTTTGTGCATGTATAGAAATCTCACCTGTCTGTGTTTTGAATACGAAACCTTTGATACCTATGAAGTCACCAATATCAAGCAGACGTTTGAATACTGCATTATATAGATCTTTGTTATCGTCTGGACAAATGTCATCACGGGTAACATAAACTTGAATTCTACCTTTTGAATCCTGGATTTCAGCAAAAGATGCCTTTCCCATTACACGGCGGCTCATGAGTCGTCCGGCTATGCATACTTCGCGTTTCTCGTCATTCTTGAAGTCTGCTTTTATATCCGTAGAAAAAGCATTGGTTGGATACTCAGCAGCAGGATACGGGTCAATACCCATATTGCGCAGTTCTTGAAGACTTTGGCGTCTTACAATTTCCTGTTCACTTAATTCTAAAACGTTCATTTTTATTGAATATATTCACTTTGATGGGTGCAAAATTAATAAATAATTTTGAAAGGACATACTATTTTTGCTTTTTTATATTACGATGCTCTACAAACACATATTTTAAATGTAAATGTATTATTATTGTTTTTGTTAAAATTAGCTAAAAAAGACATGCGGATAAAGAAAATATATTATATTTGTGATGTAATAAAAATGTTACGAGAGGAAAATAAGTTACTGGATTTATAAAATACTATAAGCTATGGATTTATATACAAATAAGACACGTGTAATAGGGGTAGACATAAGTCTGGAACGCACGTCTTTCGCGATTGTCGATGTTAGGGGTCATGTCATAGCCAGTTCTGATATATGTACTCAGGATTATCCTGAAATAGATGGTTTTATAGTTGCACTTTGTGATGCGATTACCAAACTTGTAGATGATAATGGTGGTTTCGAAACGGTAAGATCTGTCGGTATGAGTTGTCCTAGCGGAAATTTCAAAACAGGTAGTGTTGAGAATTCTCCTAATATGCCATGGAAAGGGTCAATACCAATAGCCGCAATGGTGAGGGACCGACTAGGACTAGCTGTAGCTATAACAAATGATAGTGTGGCAATAGCTTTCGGTGAATTGTCGTTTGGAAGTGCTCATGGATTGACTAATTTTGCAATTGTCACTATTGGTCATGGTCTTGGATGCTCTATATTCAGTGAACGAAGACTGGTAGGTGGTAATAATGGTTTTGCCGGCGAATTGGGACATACGTGTGTGGTAGACAACGGAAGAAAATGCGAATGTGGACTGAAAGGATGTCTTGAAACTTATGTGGCTGAAAAAGGTATATTAAGAACTGCCCGTGAACTTATGGAGGGGAGTGACAGACCTTCATTGATGAGGAACTACAGTATAACAAAACTTACGCCTAAGGAGATAACAGATTGTTGTAACAAGGGTGATGAGATGGCTAAAGAGGTATACCGTAAAACAGGATATATCCTTGGTATTTCTCTTGCTAATCTTGCCGCAATAATAGACCCTGAAGCAATAATACTGGCTGGTGGTATCGTTCATGCCGGTAAATGGTTGGTAGAACCTACTTATCAGAGTTTTCAGGAACATTTGTTCCATAATATAAGGGGTAAAGTTAAATTGATACGTTCGGCTTTGAATGACCGGGAGAGGGATGTTCTTGGTGCTAGTGCCCTTGCTTGGAATGTAAAGGAGTATTCTTTATTTAAGTAATTAACTAATTAAGAAATAAAAATAATTGAAGATAGATAATTTATTAAAGCAAATGGCTGAAAAGCCTGATTTGTCTAGCGCCCTCGGAATGGAATTTGTTCCAACTTCCGAGGACGATATTTGTATGGCGCGTATGCATGTGGATGAACGTAACCGTCAACCTTTTGGCTTCTTAAGTGGAGGAGCTACTTTGGCTTTGGCTGAAACTTTGGCTGGATTTGGATCTACGTGCCTTTGTCCTGATCAGATATCTATGGGCATAAATGTAAGTGGACAGCATTTAAAAGCTGCTGTTGAGGGTGATACCGTTATAGCGAAGGCTACTCTTAAACACAAGGGGAACACTATTCATGTATGGGATGTGGAAGTAAAAAATTCGGCCGGTGAACTAATCTCTACTGTTAGTGTTACTAATTATATAATTAATAAGAACAAATAATGTCGTCATTTGCTTTATATCGTTTTCCACATGAAAACTACTGCACATTGCTGAGTCAGAAAATGCGACAGCCTATTGAGTTGTTGTCATACTCTGATTTAAGTGGAAAAGAGGGGTTCGTTATAGCACCTTTTAATGCATCAAAGGATGAACCAATATTGTTGCTCGAATCAGAAAAGACTAAAAAAATTCTGTTAAGCGATTTTGATTATACTTTTAAGAATAGTAACTCTGATAGCGAAAACTATTTTGATGCAGTATACGAAGGGGCTGAAAGACTGAAATATACGGTCGACTATGAGAATTTCTCTTCGCAGATTGCAAGTGGAAAGTTTAGTAAAATAGTTTTAGCACGTCGTAAGGTAGTTAAAAGTAAATTGGAAATAGCCCCTGAGGAGCTTTTCAAAAGAGCATGCAAGCTATACCCGCGTATGTTTATTGCTCTTGTACATACTGAACGCAGTGGAACATGGTTAACTGCGTCGCCTGAGATTCTGTTGGAAGGACATGAAAGAAATTGGCGTACAATTGCTTTGGCAGGAACAATGAAATTGGAAGGTTGTCAGCTCAATTTCGATGCATCTAATGAAATGTGTGACTCTGACATGATAAAATGGAGTGATAAAAACATACAGGAACAAGGATACGTGGCTAAATATATCAAGGAATGTCTTGACAAGTTCTCTAATAATGTTGTGGAGGAAGGTCCTTTTACAGTACGTGCCGGTAATTTAGTGCATCTGAGAAGTAATTTTGATTTTACTTTGCAGACCTCTGATAATATTGGTGAACTTATAAATTCTCTACATCCAACTCCTGCTGTATGCGGACTACCTAAAGATACAGCACGTAGGTTTATACTTAAAAATGAAAGTGTTCCTAGACATTATTATAGTGGATTTATGGGACCTCTGAACACTCAGTATGGAACTCATCTATACGTATCTTTAAGATGTATGAATATAGAGGGACGTACTTATAAATTGCATGCAGGAGGAGGTCTTGTAAAGAATAGTGAAGAGGCTATGGAATGGAAGGAAACAGAAGATAAAATTGAAACAATGGGAAAATGTTTAGTGACAAAGAAAATATAAACATACTTACGTCGCTACTGAAAGCGCACGGAGTAAAAAGGGCTGTAGTATGCCCTGGATCAAGAAATGCTGCAATTGTTCATAATCTAAATGAATGTGACGGAATTGTATGCTATCCGGTTACGGACGAAAGAAGTGCCGGATTTTATGCTTTGGGCATGATTTTGGCTTCTGCAGAACCTGTGGCTGTTTGTGTTACATCCGGTACGGCGTTGCTTAATCTCGCCCCTGCTGTAGCTGAAGCTTATTATCAGCATTTGCCTCTTATTGTAATCTCAGCAGATCGTCCAAAGGCTTGGATAGGACAACTGGATGGACAGACATTGCCTCAACCTGGTGCGTTTGGCCATTTTGTAATTGGGTGCGTATCATTACCAGAACCGCATAACAAAGAGGAACATTGGTACTGTAACAGATTAGTGAATGAGGCCTTAATTAAAATGAAAATGAAAGGTGGTGGCCCAGTACATATTAATGTTCCGATAACAGAACCTTTGTTTTCTTTTAATACAGATAAATTGTCAGAAGAAAGAAAAATATCATATATACCTTCTATCGTAGACACACAGATAGTGTCTAGAGATATGATAACTGACTTTTTTGAGGCAAGGAGCCCGATGGTCGTGATTGGGCAGTTGCCTTATTGCAATGGTAAGGGAATACAGCTTGCCAATATAGAACAATATGCAATGGTAATAAGGGAACCATTGTCTCCATTCCAATCTAATTTGCCATTTGATGAGGTATTACATAAAATTGGAGCTAATGAAGATTATATGCCAGATTTTATCTTGTATATTGGAGGTACTCTTGTAAGCAAACGTATAAAAAAATTTTTGCGTAAAGCTGAAAATGCGGAATGCTGGCAGGTTACTGAAGATGGTGAGGTACATGATACTTTTATGAACCTTACAGGAATTATTGAGGCAGACCCTTTTGATGTTCTTACAATATTGGATAATAGTATAAAAAATAGTTGTATGGCTGATGATACTGATGCAGCTGATTTACTAGAGAATTCTCCGTTAGCATTCAGACAAAGGTGGCAAGAGCAAATAGATTATGCTGTAAAGCATATGATGGAATATATACCTCGATATTCAGAGATGATGGCTGTATATCAGTTTGAGATGCAGTTGGGAGATGTCGATTATGATTATAAGATACATTATGCTAATAGTATGCCTGTTCGTTTAGGTATTATATATTCAGAAAGTGATTATCTGTATGTAAACAGAGGTGTTAATGGTATTGAAGGGAGTTTATCTACTGCTGCTGGTTTTTCGGTAGTTTCTGAGGATATGGTATTTTGCGTGATAGGTGATTTAAGTTTCTTTTATGACCAAAACGCTTTGTGGAATCAAAATATAGGAGGAAACTTAAGAATATTACTTCTAAATAATAATAGTGGTGGAATTTTTAAAAATTTAAAAGGATTATCTGATAGCCCTGTTTGTAAAACAATGGTTGCAGCAAGTCATAGAACTAGCGCACATGGTATATGTGATGAAAATAACATCGGTTATATTTGTGCCCATAATGAAAAAGAGTTGCAAGAAAATATGTGTAAATTTATGAATTCAGGCAGTAGTCGTCCCCTTTTGTTTGAAGTTTTTACAGATCCAGACGAAGATGCTAGAGTTTATAAGGAATACTATAACTATTAAAATATAAAATTGAAATAAATTGGATATGGAAAAAAGAGTTTGGAAAACGATTAAGGATTTTGAAGAGATCCTGTTCGAAGAATATAACGGTATAGCTAAAATTACGATTAATCGTCCTAGATACCGTAACGCATTTACTCCTAAGACAACTTGGGAAATGAGTCAGGCTTTTTCTTATTGTAGAGAAGCTCAGAATATAAGTATTGTAATATTGACAGGAGCAGGTGATAAGGCTTTCTGCTCTGGTGGAGATATGCATGTTAAAGGGCGTGGAGGATATGTTGGCGATGATGGAGTACCACGTCTTAATGTGCTTGATGTACAGAAACAAATTCGTTCTCTGCCAAAACCTGTCATTGCTATGGTTAATGGTTATGCTATTGGTGGCGGACATGTGTTACATCTTATGTGTGACCTTACTATTGCCAGCGAAAATGCCATATTTGGACAGACAGGTCCTAAGGTTGGATCGTTTGATGCTGGTTTTGGTGCTTCTTATCTAGCTCGTATAGTAGGACAGAAGAAGGCTCGCGAGATATGGTTTATGTGCAGACAATACTCTGCAGAAGAAGCTGAAAAAATGGGTATGGTAAATGCTGTTGTCCCATTTGATAAGCTTGAAGATACTTGTGTGGAGTGGGCTGAGACAATGATGGAGCGTAGTCCGTTGGCATTGAGAATGATTAAAGCTGGCCTTAATGCAGAATTAGATGGACAGGCTGGTATTCAGGAATTGGCCGGAGATGCAACAATGCTATATTATTTTCTGGATGAGGCACAAGAGGGAGGTAAAGCTTTCTTGGAAAAACGTAAACCAGACTTTAAAAAATATCCCAAATTGCCGTAAAATAATATTGGTTGTGCAGCAATAGAATGCACAACCAATACCTATATTAATATTTTATGGATTATTTATTTATTCGTTTGGCAATTTTCATGGCTTCTAAACGAGCTGGTTTACCTGTTTCAGTCAAAGGAATGTGTTCAACATTGATGAAAAGTTTTGGCATATAATATTTTGGTAATATTTGTTTGCATGTCTTTTTTATGCTGTTAATGTTCGAGTCTGATGTTTCAATAAGCATCACAACAATTTCACCAAATTTTTTATCTGTCTTTTTCGTTATTATATAAGGTATATGTATATAAGGTCTTAATTTTTTTTCAACTTCTTCTATCTGTATTTTAATTCCTCCGCTGTCTATAACATTATCTTTACGACCAATTATTCTAAATTTTTTACCATCTGTTGATATTTCTGCACGGTCATTTGTCTTTAGAATACTTTCGCAGATATCGGGCGCTTTTATAACAAGGCATCCATCTGTGCCAATACTTATGTTGATAGATTCGAATGGCGTATACCATTCACTAGCATTATTTCCGCTCAACCGACGAAGAGCTATATGAGAAAGTGTTTCGGTCATCCCATATGTACTCCATATTGCGTTTGGAAATTCTTTTAAGATCTTTGCCATGTCGTCATCAATAGCACCTCCACCTATTATAAGTTGCTTAATCTGCATTAGTAATTTGCGGTCGTGAGCATTATTTAGACTATTGAAAACCTGCATAGGTACCATCGCGGCAAATGATGGGGCTGTGTCTAATGATTTGAGTGGATTGCCAGATGGCTCTACTTCGATAAGATGCATGCCACATACAATAGACCTAACAACAACCATCTTACCTGCGATATAATCAAGAGGCATACATAGTAGGGCTGTATCTCCACTTCCTAATCCAAGAAAAGAACAGGTTACTTTGGCGCTGGCCTCCATACGACGTTTCTCTACCAATAACGGTTTGGGCTGCCCTGTTGAACCGCTAGTGTGTACTAAAATTCTATCTTCTGAATTATTCCACTCTGTTAAGAATTCGGAGAGAACCATAAAGCATCCTTTCTTATTTCAATTGGCATTTTTATATTATCTGTAAATAATTGACCAGTTCCTAGTCCTTGAGGCATCTTGATATTGGAGCCATATGTCTTTGCTGCAAAATGGGCAATAGCATTAAGGCCAATATTGCTTTCAAGCGCACTTGTTATCCATGAACCTATGCCTCGTTGGTTAGCAAGTTCTATCCATTCTTTAGAGCCTTTCATGCCTCCATGCAAAGATGGTTTCAATATTATATAAGCAGGATGTATTGAGTCAAGAAGTGCTTCTTTCATTGTAGGCATATTTATACCGATAAGTTCTTCATCCAATGCTATTGGTAATGGTGAATCTTTGCAAAGCATAGCCATCTCTTTCCATTGATGCTGTTTAATTGGTTGCTCGATGGAATGAATGTCGTATTTCGCTAGACGTTCAAGCCTGTTCATTGCATTATCAGGAGTAAAACCACCATTGGCATCAACACGTAGTTCAATCTGTTCAGTCGTAAAATATTCTCGTATGTGTCTTATCAGTCCTATTTCTTTCTCAAAGTCGATTGCACCAATTTTTAGTTTGATGCAACGGAATCCAGACTTCATTTTATCCTCAATTCTGACCAGCATTTCATCAAATGATCCCATCCATACAAGTCCATTGATAGGGATGCCTTCTTCTCCTAGCCCAAAACGAGTATCAAAAAGGCATTCTGAACCACCTCTGTTGAATTGCTGCAGAGCTGATTCTAGTCCAAAAAGCATAGAAGGGTAAGGACGCATTATATCATAGTTGATATTACCAGATAGACAGAAGTGTTGACATAGTGCCTTAAGAATATTTTCGTATTCGGGAATATCATCGCAACTAAGATTGGGCAACGGTGCACATTCTCCGATGCCTTTAATATTTGGCTTTTCAGGAGATGTTATAGTAATAAACCATGAATGACGTGTGGTGTAAATTCCACGCGATGTACCTGCAGGTTGTTTAAAATGCAAGGTCTTTTCTGATATATTGATATTGAATTCCAATTGTATTATCCTTCTCTGAAAAAGTCAAGTGAATCAAAAATTTCTTCTTTTGTTGCTGTCTGATTTATTTTAATATCACCTATGCCACTAAGTAGAGTAAAGTTGATAATCCCTGCAGTATTTTTTTTATCGTGTGTCATAAGTTCTAGTAAATGATCGTAGTCATTACAAGTAAAATCGAAAAGACCGTAATATTCTTTTATAAATTTTACAGTTTGACGCATCTTGTCTGTTGGGAATCCTACCAATGCAGCACTTAAATATAGCTCACAAATCATTCCATAAGCAACAGCATAGCCATGGAGTATAGGTCTACCTTGTTTAAGTGCAAATGATTCGAAAGCATGACCAGCAGTATGACCAAAATTAAGAGCTTTTCTTATGCCTTGTTCTAATGGATCTTTATCGACAATTTGTTCTTTCACGCTGACACTGTCGGCAACCATTCTTTGGAGTTTTGCTAAATCAGGATTCACTAGATCGAAGCTGATAAGCTCGGCCCACATCTTTTCGTTACTTATTAATCCGTGTTTTAGCATTTCTGCATATCCTGAGCATATATTCATGTTATCAAGAGTGTTGAGAAATGTAGTATTGAGAATGACAAATTTTGAATCGTTAAAGACACCTATTTCATTTTTTAAACCATTATAGTTTATACCTGTTTTTCCACCTACAGAAGCGTCAACCATAGCGAGTAAGGTTGTCGGTATATTGATGAAATTAATTCCTCGTTTGAATGTAGATGCTGCAAATCCACCTAGGTCAGTAACCATTCCACCACCAAGATTTATAAGCAGAGAATGTCTTGAAGCTCCACCATTGCCAAGATTTGTCCATACTTTATCAAGCGTATCTAGATTTTTTACGGTATCTGATGTACCTATTGTTATTGTATCATAACCATTAAGGCATTGGTAACCTTCTATTAATGGTAAACACAAATGCTCTGTAGAAGAGTCTATAAGAATAAAAATCTTGTCATGTTCGCACTGGTTTATGGCGTTTGTTAAGTCTTGTTCCAAATTATCAGAGATGATAATTCTTTGATTATTTTTCATATTGTTTTCATAATTGCTGTTATGCAAAAGTACTTATTTTACAATGTAACACCAAATTTTTTATACTATATTTGATAAAGTCACTATTTTTTGTGTAATAATATTCTTCGCAATAATTATTATATTTCCTAAAATATGTTATAAGGAGATGATACATCCATTGAATGATATATGTGTATGAACAAAAAAGATAAAAAATGTATTTTTGCCACTTATTCTTATTTGCTGTGTTAAACCATTTGATTAATTTTGCGTCATAAAAGAGAAAATCAAATAATTATATAAATATGAGAAGAATCCTTTTGCTGATTGTGATAGTCTTTATCTCGTCGGCCTATACATCCGCTCAACAGCGTAAAATATCCGGAAAGTTGATAGATGCGGATACAAATGAAGCAATAATGCAGACGACAATACAGCTGCTTAAATCTGACAGTACGTTTATTGGTGGCAGTGTGACATCAGATGACGGAATATTCAATGTCGCAGCACCTTCTAATGGAAGGTATCTTATTAAAATATCTAATGTTGGATATCCTACTATATATAAGAAGATAACCATGGCTGGTGATAAAAATATAGATATGGGGACTATTGTGTATAAGGCTAAAACGATAATGCTTAAGGGGGCTGTTGTTACGGCACATATGGCAAAGGTACAAGTTAAGAAAGATACTTTCATGTATAACGCAGATGCATACCGTACGCCAGAAGGTTCTGCTATAGAAGAATTGGTTAAAAAATTGCCAGGTGCTCAGATTGACGATAACGGGAAAATAACAATTAATGGTAAAGAAGTCAAAAAAATACTGGTCGACGGAAAAGAATTTTTCACAGGTGATACCAAAACAGCTCTTAAGAATCTTCCTACTTCTATTATTGAGAAAATAAAAGCGTACGATGAAAAGAGTGATTTAGCTAAAGCTACTGGAATAGATGATGGCAATGATCAGACTGTTCTTGACTTTGGTGTAAAAAGAGGCATGAAGAAAGGATTTTTTATGAATGCTGATGTTGCTGATGGAACTCATGATCGTTATTCTGGTAGAGTAATGGGTGCAAAAATGCAGGACGATATGCGATATATGATGTTTTCTAATGCTAACAATACAAACGATATGGGATTCCCTGGCGGTGGTCGAGGAGGTGCTTTTGGTGGTGGAAATCAGCAAGGTCTAAACTCTTCTAAAATGTTAGGACTTAATATAAATTACGATAATGGAAAAACATTTTCTCTTAATGGAGGCATCAGATGGAATCATAGCGATGGTGATCAAAGAATAAGGCAGTCTACTGAAAACTTTGTGACCGCTAATGGAGCTTTCTCCAATAGTTTGTCTCAACAATATTCAAGAAGCGACACTTGGAATGGTAATGCACGTTTAGAATGGAAACCTGATTCGATGACAGATATATTGTTCAGACCAACTTTTAGTTATACTACAAGTGATAGTAGGTCTGTCAGTAGTTCTGCTTCATACAATGTAGATCCATATCTTTATGTTACAGACCCTCTCGCTTTGGAGTCAATACAAAAGTTAGCTTCTGACAGTATGATGGTCAATACCCGATTTAATAATTCGGTGAGCAACAGTAATAGCAAAAATGTAAGTGGTACTTTACAGATAAACAGAAGACTTAATGATAAAGGTAGAAGTATTACTCTTGTTACATCTGGTGGTTATTCAACATCAGACAGCAAATCAATATCTTCATCTAATGTGACCTTGTATCAGTTGAAGAATTCTTTAGGTCTTGATTCATTATATCAAACAAATAGATATAATGTAACTCCATCGAAGAATTGGAATTATAGTGTACAGGGAACTTACAGTGAGCCGATTGCAAAGTCTATATTCTTGCAGATGAGTTACCAGTTTCAATATAAATATAGTAAAAGTGATCGAGCAACTTACGACTTTAGTCATCTGAATGGTATATCTTTCCAAGATATAATTCCATCTTATGGCGGTTGGGACAGCTATTTCAATCGTTTTGTAACTACTTCTAATCCAATAGAAAATTATGAGGATAAAAATCTAAGTAGATATTCTGAATATAAGAATTATATACAGGATATAGAGTTGATGCTACGTGTTATAAAACAAAAATATAATTTCAATATAGGCGTTCAGGTTGAACCTCAGAATAATAAGTTTATCCAGAAATATCAGGGCGTACAGACTGATACAACTCGTACAGTGACTAATATAACACCAACATTTGATTTCAGATATAAATTTTCTGATGTCAGTCAACTGAGAATTAATTATCGTGGAAGTTCTACTCAGCCAGGAATGTCTGACCTTCTTGATATTACTGATGATAGTGACCCATTGAATATCACCAAAGGTAACCCTGGATTAAAGCCTTCGTTTACTAATGAACTGAGATTCTTCTATAATAATTATATTCAAAGTCATCAGAGGGCTATTATGGCGAATCTGGACTTTACTTCAACACGTAACAGTATTAGTAATATGGTTACATATAATGAGACAACAGGTGGAAGAATAAGCCAACCTCAGAATATAAATGGAAACTGGACGGCAATGGGTATGTTAATGTATAATACATCCATTGACAGTACGGGCTATTGGAATGTCAATACATTCACGACACTTAACTATAATCATTATGTAGGATATCTTTATCAGCAGGCCTTAAAATCATCAACAGAGATGACGACTCTCAGCACTTCTGTGTCGGAAAGACTTGCGGCTAGTTACCGTAACGATTGGATAGAGATAGAACCGAATGGTAGTGTTAACTATACTCATGCTCGTAATGACTTGCAAAGCACAAGCAATTTGGATACATGGCAGTTTTCTTATGGTATGAATCTGAATTTTTATACTCCTTGGGGAGCATCACTAAGTACAGACATTCATCAGAATAGTAGAAGGGGATATAATGAGGCGTCAATGAATACTAATGAACTGGTATGGAATGCACAATTGAGCCAGAGTTTCTTAAGAGGTAAACCACTTACCGTTTCTGTACAATTGTATGATATACTGAAGAAACAGAGTAACTTCAGCCGTACAATATCTTCAATGATGCGTAGTGATACTGAGTATAATAGTGTAAACAGTTATGCAATGGTACATGTTATATATCGTATGAATATGTTTGGCGGTAAAGGAATGCATAATGGAATGAATAGCGGTCCTGACGGTAGACAAGGTTTCGGTAATAGAGGTGGCTTCGGCGGCGGCAGACCTGGAGGCGGTTATGGTGGAGGTCATCATGGCGGCGGAGGCTTCGGCGGTCCTATGATGTAATAAACTACTATAGGGAATGCAAAAATTCACCATATACTAGGTTTAGAAATTTGTTTTTCTACTTAGTGTATGGTGAATTTCTTTATATAATTTATATTAAAACACTTTTGGCGTTGAAGTATTCTCTATTCAAATTATTTTTATAAAGATCTTTTATTCTTGTCTTCTTTTATAAGTTTTTCAATTACAGAAGGAAAATATTTCTGTTCTAGTAACATTTCTTTTGCTGCAATATCATATGGAGTGTCTTCTGGATTAATGGATGTGCGGTATTGAGCTATAATATCACCACCGTCACATACATTACTTACATAATGTACAGTCATTCCTGTTTCTTTTTCCCTGTTAGCCTTTATCGCCTCGTGTACACGATGACCATACATGCCTTTACCACCATACTTTGGAAGTAGGGCAGGATGGATATTTATGATTTTATGATGGTATCTATTAATAAGAAAATCTGGAACCATAAGAAGAAACCCTGCAAGCACAATGAAATCAATCTCATATTTCTTCATTATAGCCATCAAGGTATTCTCATTCTTAAATTCATCTTTTGAAACAACTTCTGTAGGTACATTGTATTTTTTAGCACGTACTAGAGCGTAAGCATCTGCTCGGTTGCTAAGAACTAATGATATTTTTATGTCTTTTGATTTGGAAAAGTGCTTTATGATGTTTTCGCAGTTGGAGCCTTGACCTGAAACAAAAATTGCGATGTTAGTCATTATGATATTTAGAGTTTATGTGGTTATATTAATCATTTTCGTCAAAGTCTGTATCATCAAAATTAAATCCGAATTCAGCAGGCTCAGTAAAAGAGTCAAGGCTTCGCCTTTCCTTCTTCGTTGGTCTACCTGTTCCTCTTGCTCTGTCTACGAAGCCACTAATTCGGCTCATTTCCAATAGCTCGTATTGTTTTTGGTCTGTCACATTATCATATACTTGAGGTACTAATTTAGCACCAACCCTTTGTTCAATGCATTGCAAAACGCGAAAAGAATATGTAATAGGAGATCTCTTTACGCTAATTGTTTCGCCTACCTTTATATTACGAGACGGTTTTACATTAACACCGGCAATAGTGACACGTCCATTCTTGCATGCATCTGCAGCTATCGAACGCGTCTTAAATATGCGGGAAGCCCACAACCATTTGTCAATTCTTGCTTCTTCCATAATTATTATTACTAATGCTTCTTATTAAAAGCATTCATAGTTATATCAATTCCAGTCAGAACAAAACTTTTTATAATTTCTGTAGCATTATCGATATTAGGTTTAAGTATATCCATATCTTTAGCATTGTATTTTCCTAATACCCAATCTACTTGTCCTCCTCTAGGGAATTCGTTGCCAATGCCGACACGAAGTCGAGCATATTGCTGAGTTCCTAATACAGACTGTATATTGCCAAGACCATTATGCCCACCGTTGCTGCCGTTTGGCTTTAGTCGAAGAGAACCAAGCGGTAACGACAAATCATCAACGATAACAAGTAGATGCTCAATCGATATATTTTCTTTGTTAATCCAGTAACGCACAGCATTACCACTCAGATTCATGTACGTACTAGGCTTTAATAGAATCACTTTACGTCCTTTTATACTTGTCTCGCTAACGAATCCGTAACGTTTGTCGTCAAAAACAATATTGGACGCTTTTGCAAAAGCGTCCAATACCATGAATCCTGTGTTGTGGCGGGTTCCGTCGTATTCATCACCGACGTTGCCCAAACCGACAATCAAATATTTATCCATTTATATAATTAGAAAAATATTGTTGCTTTATTCTGCTGCAGAAGATTCTGTTGTTGCTTCGTCTTCATCACTAGAAGATGCTGTAGCCTGACGTGTTGACTTAATAGAACATACGACAACATCTTTGCCTGTAACTATTTCAAGACCTTCGAATTTTAACATTCCAACTTTAATGCTCTTTCCGAGTTTCAAACTTGTAACATCTATATCCAAATGTTCCGGAATCTGCTGGTATGAAGCTTTTATGTTTATTTTGCGGATAGAAAGGTTCATACGACCACCATCGCGTACACCTTGTGCAAGACCGTTTAATTTTACAGGAATACCAATAGTGATAGGCTTCTGATCGTTAACCTCAAAGAAGTCAACATGTAATAAAGCATCTGTAACTGGGTGGAACTGTAATTCTTTGAGAATTGCTGTGTGGCTTTCTCCGTCAATGTTAATATTTACCACATAGATATGAGGTGTATAAACAATCTTACGAAGTTCACTCATTGGAGAAATAAAAGAAAGGGCTATTGGATTACCATTTTCGTCTTTTTTCTCGCCGTAGATATTACAAGGAATCATTCCTTCTTTTCTCAACGCTTTAGAAGCTTTTTTTCCAAGGTCTGTACGCTTCTTACCTGAAACATTAATCTCTTTCATAATGTGTTACTCTAAATTAAGTTGTTAATTTGAATTTTGCTTAATTCGCCATCACACGAGAATATTCTTCATCGATGTGCTTAAAATTGCTGTGCAAAGGTAAGGCTTTTTCTCTAAACAAACAATAGTTTATTAAAAAAAACTTATAAAATTGCTCGTTTTCTTGTTCAGTAGAGTATTTTTAGCTATCTTTGCAGAGTAAACATACCGAGAGGATAAACAAAACATTGTCAACAGCTGATGATAAACAGAGAAATAATAAGAATAAAGATAGTTCAGTTAACCTATGCGTACTATCAGAACGGAAATAAGAATTTAGATGCTGCCGAGAAGGAACTGCTCTTCAGCCTTTCAAAAGCTTATGATTTATATAATTATATGCTTGCGCTAATAGTAGCGGTTACAAACGAAGCAAGAAAGCATCTAGATGTTGAGACGGCGCGTGCTCAACGTGAAGGCTCTGAAATGCCTTCGCAAAGATTTGCGTATAATAGGTTTGCTGTGCAACTAGAAGAAAATAAAATGTTACTTTCTTTTTTGGAAACACAGAAAAAAACATGGGATAGCGAGCCTGAATTCGTAAGCAAACTTTATGATATGATAGTAGCGTCACCAATATATGCTGATTATATGGCAGATCTTGTGGATAATTACGATGTAGACAAGGAATTGTGGCGTAAATTGTATAAAACATTTGTTCAGTATAATGAAGATCTTGATGCTGTTTTAGAAGAACAGAGCTTGTATTGGAATGATGATAAGGAAGTTGTTGATACGTTTGTTATTAAGACAATAAAGCGTTTTGAAGCTGCCTCAAAGTCGAAAGAAGAATTGTTGCCGGAATATGATGACATAGAGGACCGAGATTTCGCTTGTAAGCTTTTTAGAGCAACTATAATTAATGCAGATATCTATCAGAAATATATGAGCGAAGCTAGCCGTAACTGGGATTTTGGACGTCTTGCATATATGGATATTGTCATTATGCAGATTGCACTTGCAGAAATGATGACATTCCCTAATATACCTGTTAACGTTACTATTAATGAGTATGTTAATATGGCAAAATTGTATAGCACATCAAGGAGCGGTAGTTATATTAATGGCATGCTTGATAATATTGCAAGAAATCTTATCCAAACGGGAAAACTTTTGAAGACAATCCCGGATCGCGAACAGCGGATAAAAAAATAAAAGAATAACAATAATAGATACATTAAATTTAGAAAATTATGCAGAATTTGATTTTGGCCGCTCAGGCACAAGGTGCAGGCGGAAATATGAGTTTTATAATAATTATGGTGGCAATCTTTGCTATCATGTGGTTTTTCATGATTCGCCCTCAGCAGAAAAAGCAGAAGGCAATACGTAACTTCCAGAATTCACTTAAAGAAGGTTCTAATATAGTAACTGGTGGTGGTGTATATGGAACAGTAAAACGTATTGATCTTGAAAAAAACCTAGTAGAAATTGAAGTAGCTCATGGTGTAGTAATACGTGTGGACAAGTCTTATGTATTCAATGATGCTTCTTCTATGCAGGCTGTACAGAATAAGTAAATGAGAGAAATGCAGCGGACAATACGCTTAGTCAGGAATTTTCTGTTCAGTTCGGTGAATAGAGAATTTCTGATTTTTTTATTTTTCCTTGCTCTTTCAGGAGTCTTCTGGTTGTTGATGGCTCTTAATGAGACATACGAGAAAGAGATAAAAATACCTGTGCGTATTGTTAATGTGCCTAAAAATGTAGTAGTCAGCGATGCTGTTGACACAATGCGTGTGACAGTCAGAGACAAGGGATGGTTTATTGCTGCCCTGATTTATGGCAATCGTGTTCGTCCTGTTTACATTGATTTCACCACATATTCAAAAAATAGTAATGGTGAATGTTCTGTTCCGACGTTAGATTTAATCAAGCAGGTCGTACAGATGTTGTCTGGCTCAGCTCGTATTACAGCAGCAAAACCAGATAAAATCGAATTCTTTTTCAGTTATGGTGAATCAAAACGCGTTCCCGTAAAGTTTATCGGAAAGGTTACTCCAGATGAGACTTATTATTTGGCCAGGATGTTAATACAGCCTGATAGTGTAACAGTTTTTGCTTCGCCCGAGATATTAGATAAAATTCATTATGTAAGTACAGAAGAGTTGCATTACTCACATTTTGCTGATACTATAACAGTGAATGCGCATCTGCAAAAAATTCGTGGGGCAAAGATTAATCCATCTGCTGTTAAGATTACTTTGTTTACGGATATACTTACAGAAGAAAGTCTTGATGTACCGATAACCGGTGAAAATCTCCCAATGGGTAAGGTCTTGCGTACTTTCCCTTCTCATGTTACAGTAAGTTTTATAACCGGTGTAGCCAATTATAGGCGTTTGCGTCCTGAGAATTTTTCAGTAGTTGCAGACTACAATGATTTGCAAGAGCATCCGTCAGATAAGTGTTCTTTGCACTTGCGTAGTGTTCCTCATGGAATAAGTCGTGTAAAACTTAGTGCCAACAGCGTGGATTATCTTATTGAAGAAGAATGATATGAAGATTGGGATTACTGGCGGTATAGGTAGCGGTAAAAGCTATGTTTGTTCGCAACTTAAACTCATGGGGATAGATGTATATGACTGCGATGAGGCAGCAAAAAGACTACTTCGTACATCCTATTCTCTGAAAAAACAAATGTGCAGTTTAATTGGCAATGAAACTTATGATGAGAATGGCATTTTAAATAAAAAGGTTGTTGCTGATTTTCTTTTGGCTTCAGAAGAGAATGCCGGGAAAATAGATGCTATAGTTCATCCTGTAGTTGCTCAGGATTACAAGGCTAGCGGATGCCAATGGATGGAGTGCGCAATAATATTTGAGAGTGGTTTTAACATGCTTGTAGATAAAGTCGTTTGTGTAGTTGCACCGGAAGAACTTCGGGTGTCGAGAGTTATGAAACGTGATGGAATATCACGTGAACAGGTTTTGCAGTGGATGTCAAAGCAATTTCCACAAGATAGTGTGCTAAAGATGTCAGACTATGAAATAATTAATGATGGAACAGTTGGGATAGATACTCAACTAAAAAAAATATTACTTAAAATTAAAAATAATCAGTAAAAACTATGTTACAGACAATTTTATCAATTTCCGGTAAGCCCGGACTTTACAAACTCGTCTCAAGAGGGAAAATGAACCTAATCGTGGAAGCATTAGACGAAACACATCGTCGCATACCTGCTTTTGCAACAGATCGCGTAACTAGTCTCGCAGATATAGCTATGTATACAGATGCAGAAGATGTACCTTTGATGACTATCCTTGCTTCAATACGTGATAAAGAAGCTGGAAAGGAATGCTCGTTGAATTTTAAAAAATGCAGCAGCAAAGAATTGCGTGCATATTTCGGAGAGGTCTTGCCTAATTTTGACGAAGACCGTGTGCACGATAGTGATATTAAGAAACTTTTCTCATGGTATAATGTTCTTATCAAAAATGAAATTACTGATTTTGAAAAAGACATGAAACCTACTGAAGGTGATAATGTTGATGATCGAATAGAAGATTAAAAACACAATCTTTAATTTTATCGTAATGCCATTCTGACATGAATAATGTCAGAATGGCATTATTCTTTTGTTGGTATACAACTTGCATTATCTTAATTGAAAGCCAAAGCGAAAACAGAGGCAATCAAAAAAACATTAAATAAACAATTTAAAAATAGGAGATTATGATTATGTTACCAACAGCACGTAGAAATTCATGGTTACCAGAAGTGTTCAATGACTTTTTTGATACAGACTTCATGCCTAAAGCAAATGCAACGGCACCGGCGATCAATGTAAAAGAATCTGAAAAAGATTATGAAGTGGAACTTGCGGCTCCTGGAATGAAAAAAGAAGACTTCGAAATTAATCTTAATGACGATGGCGACTTAATGATCAAAATGGAGACAAAACAAAACAAAAAGGAAGAAGATAAGAAGTCTCATTATCTGCGTCGCGAGTTTTCTTACTCAAAATTTGAACAAACTTTAATTCTGCCTGATGATGTTGAAAAAGACAAAATTGAAGCAAAAGTAAATGATGGTGTTTTAACTATCGTATTACCAAAAATGGAGAAGGCACAGTCAAAAGTTGCACGACAGATTGCAATAGTATAGGCGATAAACCTATATTATAGCTCAAAAATCAATAGGTTTGTTATAGATATTAATTGTGTGATTGTTAGTTTTAGACTCTGAATGCGTGATGTATTCAGGGTCTTTTGTATTTAGATAACAAATAGTATGATTAATATGACTATCACTCTTATAATGACATAATGAGTTAAAAATATATGTTTTTATAATTATATGCATAAAAGTTAAAAAAATATTGCTAAATTTGCACCAGATTTGAAATAGAGTGCTTGGTAAACCTCTTAAAAAACAAGAAAATGGAAGTTAAAAACAACAAAGTTAGTGTGCTGTTTATGCTTTTCTGCATACTATTTTGCGTTTGTCTTATTTCGGCGAATGTTCTGGAAACAAAGCAAATTTCAGTTGGACCAATTAGTTTGACGGGTGGGTTAATTGTATTTCCTATTTCTTACATCATTAATGACTGTGTATGTGAGGTTTGGGGATATCGTAAAGCAAGACTCATTATTTGGACGGGATTCACAATGAATTTTTTGTTCGTAATGTTTGGGTCAATAGCAGATCTAATACCAGGAGCCCCATATTGGCATAATCAACAAGGATTTCATGCGGTGTTTGGTCTCGCACCTCGAATAGCATTCGCATCATTTTTGGCATTTTTGGCTGGTTCTTTTATAAATGCTTATGTAATGAGCAAAATGAAGATTCAATCTAAGGGTAAAAACTTTTCGTTGAGAGCTATACTTAGCACAGTCTTTGGTGAATCAGCTGATTCGATTATATTTTTCCCGTTGGCACTCTTTGGGGTAATACCGACGCATGAGATGCTGCCGCTGATAATATCACAAGTGATACTTAAGACGTTGTATGAGGTGTTAATTCTTCCTGTTACAATAAAAGTAGTTGAAAAGACTAAAAAAATAGAAGGTGAAGATGTCTATGATAAAGATATAAGTTACAATATATTTAAACTTAATTCTCAATAAAAAACGATATGGCAGATACAAGAAAAGAAGAAGGTTTGAAATCTCTTGGGGCTAAAACTAAATATTGTATGGATTATGCTCCTGAAGTATTGGAAACATTCAATAATAAGCATCCTGATAATGATTATTGGGTACAGTTCAATTGTCCAGAATTTACATCCCTTTGTCCAATAACTGGTCAACCTGATTTTGCAGAGATAAAAATAATGTATATACCTGCTGAAAAGATGGTCGAAAGCAAAAGTCTGAAGTTGTATCTATTTAGTTTTCGCAATCATGGTGATTTTCATGAAGATTGTGTAAATATTATAATGAAAGATTTGGTAAGGTTGATGCATCCCAAATATATAGAGGTTGTTGGGCTATTTACTCCAAGAGGAGGTATTAGTATATTCCCATATGCAAATTATGGTATGCCAGGTACAAAATATGATCATATGGCTGAGGCTCGTTTTTCGCAACATCAGATATTATAAAATTATATAATTTATGAAAAGAAGGATTCTTATTATAGTATGTCTGTTGTTTACTCTTACGTTGTCAGCTCAACAACAATCGTTGCATCGTAAGAAAGTAGCAGTAGTACTTTCAGGTGGAGGTGCAAAAGGCATGGCGCATATAGGGGTCCTTAAAGTTTTGGAAAAAGCCGGTATTCCGATTGATTACGTAGTAGGTACAAGCATGGGGGCTATTGTTGGTGGTTTATATTCAATAGGATATGATGCGGCAGCTCTTGATTCAATGGTCCGTTTTCAGGATTGGGGCTTTTTACTTTCAGATAGGATAGACACACGTCATCAGAGTCTGGAGGAGAGACAAAAACAAAATACATATATTATATCAAAACCATTGGCAATAAGCAAAATGAGAAGTGAACAGGCCGGTGGACTTATTTATGGTCAGAATTTGACGAACCTATTTTCTAAATTGACGGTAGGATATCATGATTCTATAGATTTTAATACCTTACCTATACCTTTTGCATGTGTTGCTACCAATATAGTAGACAACAGTGAAGTTGACTTTCATGGGGGATGGTTGACAACGGCGATGCGTGCCAGTATGTCGATACCTGCATTCTTTACTCCTGTCCGTATGGATTCGATGGTTCTCGTAGATGGTGGCTTACGTAATAATTACCCTGCAGATATAGCTAAGAAAATGGGTGCTGATATTATAATAGGTGTAGTGGTGCAGAGTGAAGCCAAAACAGCTAATCAGTTGCACTCAAGCAGAGATATTATCGGGCAACTTGTTGATGTGAACTGCAAAAACAAATATGATGAGAATATGTATATCACAGATATTCCTATACGTGTTAATGTGAAAGGCTATTCGTCTACAAGTTTTGCACATGAAGCTATCGATACCCTTATTTTGAGAGGAGAGAGAGCCGCAATGGTCAAATGGAATGATCTTATTGCCTTAAAGCAAAAGATAGGCTTGGATTCTACTTTCCGACCCAAAAAAATTCTGCGTTGGCATTCATCTGGACTTAATGAAAAAATAAAATTACTTGCATTGGATTTTAGTAATATATCTCCAAATGATCAAAAATTTCTTATACGTAGATATAGATTGAATGAAGGTGACAGTATAAGTTCTGACCAGATAGAACAGGCTATTACTGCATTGCGTGGTGATCTGTTTTATGCAGATGCTGAATATGTGTTACGTCAAATGCCTGGTGGATATTGGTTAAAGATAGGGGCTAAAGAAAAAAAGTTAAGTCAAATAAATCTTGGAGTCCGTTTTGATACCGAAGAGACTGTAGCAATGCAGGCAAATGCTATGTTTAAATTGCATACCAAGTTGCCTATAAATATTGAATTTACAGGACGTTTGGGTAAACGTATGATGGCACGTATTGATGCAAATTTCAATCCTTCACGTTTTAAAAAGTTTACATTGTCGTACATGTTCAAAAGAAATGATATCAATGTTTATAACAAAGGGAATAGAGATTTCAATTTTACATTCAATTACCATGATGTTGATCTCTCATTACTAAATATAAGTGGTAAAAACTATTTTGTGGATTTTACTGCACGCTGGGAATATTTCGATTACAATGATATATTGACTGGGAAAAATATAGTTCTTGCAAATGATAAGCATGAGCACTATTATAGTTATCATTTTAAGATGCATTACGACTCAGAAGACAACCCGTACTTTAGTACCAGAGGCGCGCGTTTCCTTGCTGAGTATGGATTGTATACTGATAATTTTGTCAAATACAAGAATGAATCACCATTCAATATAGCCAGTGCTAGTTGGAGATATTCAGTTAGATTGAATAGTAAACTTGTATTGCAGCCGAGTTTATATGGACGCATGATTTTTGGAAAAGATATACCCTTTTGTTATTATAATGTGATTGGAGGTGAATGGTTCGGACATTATATGGACCAGCAGATGCCATTTGTTGGGATCGGGAATATGGAATACGTAAGGAATGATTTTATAGCTGCGAGTATAAAAGTTCAACAGAGGATAGCAGATAATAACTATGTCATTTTTACAGGCACATTTGCTACTAATGGAGACAAATTAGGTAGTGTGTTTGATTCTTTTATACATGGCTACCGGATTGATTATGCCTATAATAGTCTTTTTGGGCCTTTAGGGGCTAGTCTTGGTTATTCAAGTCGCACTAATGAACCATATTTTTATATTAATCTTGGATATGTCTTTTAAGACGCTCATCTTTGATACTCAATAGATCTGATTTTGATTATTAGTATACTCTGGTATTTGTTTTATTTTACAACTTATTCTCGCACTTTTACTGTTTATTATCGTTTTTACATTCGTTAGTCATGCTATTATACTTCAAAAGACATCATAAATAAATGTCATTTAACCGTATTTTATATCAAAAGTAAAGTTCTTTCATAAATTGGTAGAATTATTTTGTCTAATTGCGTAGATCATGCCGCATATATACGAATGTTATTCATTTACAGCGTTTTAGACATATAAGTGTGGCTCTTATAAGCATGTTTTAAATAATCAGTATATACCGTTAATAAGTGTCATTCTATAATTCTGAATTCTATTTAAATACTATTAGAGCAGGTAATATAAAGTTTTATATTCTCAGTTTATTTGATCAATATATATTAAGATTATAAATATAGTGATTTTTTGCAAAAAATATATACTTAAATCTACATAATTGAATTTTTTTAGTTAATTTTGCGACTTAGGAAAGAATAAACAATATAACATCGCCAACTGTTTCTACGGTACAAGAAGCAGTAGGCGTTTGTTGTTTAAAATTAATTTTAGAATTAATATAAAAAGAAATGAAAAAGAAAATTCAGTTCAGTCTCGTTTACAGAGATATGTGGCAGTCTTCTGGTAAATACCAGCCACGTAAAGATCAGTTAGCGTGCATCGCACCTGTAATTATCGAAATGGGATGCTTCTCTAGAGTTGAAACTAACGGAGGAGCTTTTGAACAAGTAAATCTTCTTGCCGGTGAAAACCCGAACGATGCTGTTCGCGCTTTCTGTAAGCCTTTCAATGAGGTTGGTATCAAGACGCACATGCTCGATCGTGGTCTTAATGCATTGCGTATGTATCCTGTTCCATCAGATGTGCGACGTTTGATGTATAAGGTAAAACATGCTCAGGGTGTTGATATAACCCGCATTTTCTGTGGACTGAATGATGTTCGAAATATAGTACCAAGTATTAAATGGGCAAAGGAAGGTGGAATGATTCCACAGGCAACCCTTTGTATCACTAATTCTCCTGTACACACTGTTGAGTATTATACTGCTATAGCTGATAAGTTTGTTGAAGCTGGTGCACCTGAAATATGCCTTAAGGATATGGCCGGAATAGGGCAGCCTGCATTCCTTGGAAAATTGACCAAAGCGATAAAGGAGCGTCATCCTGAGGTTATAATAGAGTATCATGGTCATTCAGGTCCAGGTCTGTCAATGGCTTCAATACTTGAAGTTTGTAATAATGGTGCTGACATAATAGATACAGCTATCGAACCATTATCATGGGGTAAGGTTCATCCAGATATTATCTCTGTACAAAGTATGCTTAAGAATGAAGGTTTTGATGTTCCTGAAATCAATATGAATGCATACATGAAAGCCCGTTCTCTAACTCAGGGATTCATTGACGAATGGTTAGGATATTTTATAAATCCGGCAAACAAACACATGAGTTCTTTGCTTCTTGGTTGTGGACTTCCTGGTGGAATGATGGGCTCTATGATGGCCGACCTAGGTGGCATACAGCGTTCAATCAATTCTATTCTTAAAGGCAAGGGAGAAGCAGAACTTTCTATTGACGATATGCTTGTAAAGTTGTTTGACGAGGTAGCTTACGTATGGCCAAGAGTAGGTTTCCCTCCATTGGTTACTCCATTTTCTCAATATGTTAAGAATATTTCATTGATGAACCTTCTTACATTAGCTCAAGGCAAAGGACGTTTCGTAATGATGGACGACTCTATGTGGGGAATGATTCTTGGCAAGAGTGGGCGCATACCAGGAACAATAGATCCGGTACTTGTTGCACTGGCTGAAAAACAGGGCCGTAAATTTGTTGATGCAGATCCTCAGAGCTATTATCCCGATGCACTTGATAGTTTCAAAGAAGAGATGAAAAAGAATAATTGGGATTTTGGTCAGGATGATGAAGAACTGTTTGAACTTGCAATGCACCCGGAACAGTATCGTGACTATAAGAGTGGAGCTGCTAAAAAGCGTTTCCTTTCGGACTTGCAGAAAGCAAAAGATGCAAAACTTGGAACATCTCTCACACCTCAGCAACTAACTGAATTTAAACATGCTAAAGCTGATGCTATTGTCGCTCATGTTAAAGGTCAGATATATTGGGAATTTAATGGAGACGGTGAGTGTGCCGCAAGCGTAGAGCCATATATTGGTCAGGAGTACAAAGAAGGTGATAACTTCTGTTATATTCAGGCACCATGGGGTGAATTTGTTTCTGTTAAAGCTGATCTTGGCGGCAAATTGGTTGAGATTAATGCAAAACAAGGTTCTAAAGTTCAGAAAGGTCAAGTTATTGCTTATATAGAAAGAAACCACGAATAATGGATTGGAAAGCAATTATTGATAAGTATTATAAAGAGGATAATGAATTAAAGCGTATCCTACTAACACATAGTCAATCTGTAGCGCAAAAGGCGCTACAGATTGTTTCTTTTCATCCTGAACTGCATTTGGATGTAAATTTTATTAAAGAAGCTTCTATGCTTCATGATATAGGCATAATATATACTAATGCACCTGGAATAAAGTGTTTCGGTACAGAACATTATATTCGTCATGGTATTATTGGTGCGGAAATTTTACGCAATGAAGGTTTTACGGCCCATGCACGTGTATGTGAGCGCCATACAGGAGCAGGAATATCACTTGAAGGGATAGAAAAAAACAATCTACCTCTTCCGCATCATGATTTTCTGCCAGAAACAATGGAGGAAAAACTTATATGTTATGCAGATAAATTTTACTCTAAAACACATCTGGATAGAGAAAAAACAGTAGACCAGGCTCTTAAAAGTATATCACGATTCGGAGAAGATGGCAAGCTTAGATTTATGGAATGGATAAAATTGTTCGAATAATTAGTTAAAAAAACGCATAAATTCTTGAGAATAGGCCGATTTTATGCATATTATCACTAATTTTGCATCCGTGAGAAAAAGAACCGTCATATTTTTTTTATTGTTTGCCTTCATTTTTATGATGGCCAGTAGTAATATTCCTTTTTTCAAAAAGAAGAATAAGCAAGGTGTAGCCAATGATTCTGTTGAATTGGCTGAAGAAAATCGCATGGATTCAATAGCACGTAATGATACTACTAAGATGGATTCAATGCAATTGGCTATATACCATCATAATAAGGCTATAGACGACTCCCTTTCTCTTGACAGTACTAATCGCAAAAAGAAAAATGGCATAGATGCCCCGGTAGATTATTCAGCAAAAGATTCTATTGTTTACGATGCTAAAAGTAAACTGGCTCATCTTTATGGAGGTTCTGAAGTAAAATATGAAAATATGGATCTTCTGAGTGATAAAATACGTATGTCGATGGATAGTAGTCTCGTTCATGCTACAGGTTCTAAGGACACTGCTGGTGTACTTAAAGGTAAGCCTGTATTCACGATGGGGGAGGATAAGTATGAGAGTGATACCATGGCATTTAATTTTAAGACAAAAAAAGGACTTATAAATAACGTATATACAGCACAGCAAGATGGATTTCTTACTAGTGCTAAGTCAAAAAGAAGTAAAAATGGAGACATGTTCCTGCAGCATGGACGTTATACTACATGTGACGAGCCACATCCTGACTTTTATCTTGCCCTTTCACGTGCTAAAGTTCGTCCAGGTAAAGATGTCATTTTTGGCCCTGCATATCTCGTTGTAGCTGATGTGCCACTTCCTTTTGCAATACCTTACGGTTTCTTTCCTTTTACGAAGAGTTACTCAAGTGGATTTATAATGCCTACTTATGGAGATGAGAGCGACCGCGGTTTTTATTTGCGCGACGGAGGATATTATTTTGCTATAAACGATAAAATAGACTTAAAGCTCCTTGGCGAAATTTACACAAAAGGTTCGTGGGGTATCTCGGCAGCTAGCAATTATCGAAAGCGATACCGTTACAGTGGAAGTTTCTATTTCAGTTATCAGGATACTAGGAGCGGTGAAGAAAATATGCCTGATTATTCTAAAACAACAAGTTTCAAGATACAATGGAGCCATAGGCAGGATTCGAAGGCAAATCCGTTTAGCTCTTTGTCTGCTAGTGTCAATTTTGCAACAAGTAGTTATGAGCGCAACAACCTTACTAGTATGTATAATCCGCAAAGTCTTACTCAGACCACACGTACATCTTCAGTAAGTTGGGGTACACAGTTTTCAAGTATTGGATTGTCACTGAGTTCAACAATGAACTTGTCTCAGAATATGAGTGATTCTACTATCGCGATGACGATGCCTGACCTTAATGTATCATTGAGTCGTTTTTATCCGTTTAAACGTAAGAAGGCGGTTGGTAAAGAACGTTGGTATGAAAAAATATCAATGAGTTATACTGGTCAGTTGAGCAATTCAATTTCTACTAAAGAAGATAAATTGATGCATTCAAGTTTGATAAAGGACTGGCGTAATGGTATGAATCATAGAATCCCTATCAGTGGTAATTTTACGCTTTTCAAATATATTAATGTTAATCCATCATTCAACTTTACAGACCGTATGTATTCTAATAAGATAATGCATTCTTGGGATACTAATGCGCAGAAGGAAGTCTCTGATACAACTTATGGATTTCATAATGTCTACAATTGGGATTTAAGTGTAGGTGCTAGCACAAAACTATATGGATTCTGGGTACCGGCGAAAGCTTTTAATAAGGCCTTATTCAATGGAAAAATGGTTGCTATCCGCCACGTGTTTACACCAACAGTAAGTTTTAGCTATGCTCCAGATTTCGGATCATCTCGTTATGGTTATTATGAAACATATCAGAAAACTGACGATAAAGGAAATGTTTCTGTTGTTGAATATTCACCTTATTCAACAGGGCTTTATGGCGTTCCAGGTAAGGGGAAAACTGGAAGTATTTCTATGAGTGTCTCCAATAATATAGAAGCTAAATTCCGTTCAGATAATGACTCTACCGGATTTAAGAAAATAAGCATAATAGACGAATTAGGCGCCAGCATGAGTTATAATATGGCTGCACAGACTCGTCCATGGAGTGATTTGAATACTACATTAAGATTGAAATGGTGGAAACACTATACATTTAATATGGCTGCTACTTTTGCAACATACGCATACGAGTTGGATGCTGACGGTAAACCTTATGTAGGTACCCATACGGAGTACAGTAAAGGGCGTTTTGGTAGATTCCAAGGCATGTCTCAGAACCTCTCATTCACATTCGATAATACAATACTAACAAAAATACATAATCTGTTTCATCCTGAAGACAAGGATGATAACAAAAAGAATAATGATAAGAAAGCCTCAAATGATGATAGTGATTCTGGTGTAGAAACAAATGTAGATGAAACTATGATGAAAGGTCAGCATGGAGCTTCGAAAAAGAATGCAGGTAAGGCAGAAACTGATGCCGATGGTTTTATGAAGTTCTCTATACCATGGTCTGTGAGTGTAGGTTATGGTATTGTAATGCGTGAGAATACTCAAGGCACATTCAACACGAATACAATGCGTTATCCATATAAATTTTCACAGACGCTTAATTTTAGTGGAAATATACGTATTAGTGATGGTTGGAATATAAGTTTTTCATCAGGTTATGATTTCGAAAATCATGATATGAGTATGACTACCGCTTCTTTACAACGCGATTTACATTGCTTTAATATGAGCTGTTCGGTTGTCCTCCGTCCATATACAAGTTATAACTTCTCTTTCCGTTGCAATGCAGCTACACTTACAGATGCTCTGAAATATGATAAGCGTAGCAGTTATTCAAATGCAATACAGTGGTATTAATTTGTAAGTCTTTCCAAATCAGCAATCTCACCAACTACCCATATTATATCACCTTTTTGAAATTCACGTAAAGGGTCTATTGCAGAAAGGTTTTCTTTGCCTTCTTCTATACCAATAACCATACAGTTGTATTCGTCGCGTATGCCACTCTCTTTTATAGTCTTACCAATAAATTTGCATTTTCCGGTTACGATTATTTGTCGCAGTTTCATTTCCCGTTCTTCTATTTTGTGATCTTCTTCATAAGTTTCGTTATCAAGAGAGTTCTTAAAAGACGTAAGTTGCTCATCGCTTCCGATTACTTGTATAACGTCGCCAGGAAAAACAACATCATGGCCGTTTGGTATGTTCAATCGTCTTTTCCCTCGTAGAATACTACTTACGTGAACACCGAATTTTTGTCTTAGTTCTAATTCTTTTAGTTGTTTACCAGCCCATTTTGAATCATCTAGAATCGTAAAATCTGTTATATGGATATCTCTGTCTAGTAAATGTCTCTCATAAAGAGGCTTTTTTCTTCCAAGTACTTGAGCTTCAATATCACGTGAACGTAAGTTTTGTACAAACAATCTTTCCATCATTATACTATTTCTTTTTAGTCTTCTTGATAGCAACATAAGTACTACCACTGCAATAGCGATGCTTATAATTAAAGCATCCTTGAAGCGTGTAAGATAATTGCATATATAGAATATAAATGATACCGCAATAACGAGCCTTAAGAGCATTGTGAACACAAGCGGCAGGCGATTAAGCCTACTCTCACTCCATAGTGCCTTAAGTTCTTCACTGTGGTTCTTCTTCATTACCATAGCTCTTAAGAAAGGTGATATTATAAGAATAGTAATAAGTCCGCATACTGCATTAGCCCAATAATGTGGCAATATTTGTCTGACAAATGGTAGAAAGAATGTAAACATAATTGCTATTGTAGCAGATGATAGTATTGAATAGATTACCGTCTGCCTAATCAACTGTCTGATGAGGCTTTTCCATTTACTCTTGTTTGAAGAAGGCTGACTAATCGTAATGTTATTAAGTGCACGTATCCACTTTCGAGGTAAATGTCGTTCCATTACAACATAACATGGTGTTGCAGCCTTTATCATATATGGAGTTAAAAATGTCGTTATTACTGATACTGCAACTATCACAGGATAAACAAAATTGCCGATAACACCTAATGACAGTCCCAAAGAGGCGATGATAAAAGAAAATTCACCAATTTGTGCCATTGAAAATCCACATTTCATAGCTGTCTTAAGTGGTTGACCGCTTAGCATGAATCCTACTGTACCGAAAATTGCTTGTCCGAATATTATTGTCAGAACAAGTATAACAATAGGTAAAGCATATTCAAAAAGCACGTTGATATCAACGAGCATGCCTACCGAAACAAAAAATATGGCTCCAAAAAGGTTTTTTACAGGTTCGACCAACTTTATAATCTTTTCAGCTTCGATAGTTTCAGCCAGAATAGATCCCATAACGAAAGCCCCAAATGCACTACTAAATCCTGCTTGAGTCGAAATGACAGCCATCATACAGCACAAACCTAATGATACAATCAGTAAAGTCTCATTGTTAATAAGTTTACGCGAAGATCTTAAAATCCATGGTATAAGAAATATTCCTATAACGAACCACAGAATAAGGAAGAATGCAATTCTTAACACACTTTGCAGCATTTGACCACCGTCAGGGTTGTTTCCATTTGCGATAGTAGAAAGCATTACCATCATAACTATAGCAAGTATATCCTCTAGTATAAGAACACTCATTACCAGACCTGCAAATCTCTGTTGTCTGAGACCCATGTCGTCAAATGCCTTATAAATAATTGTTGTAGAACTCATTGCCAGCATTCCTCCTAGGAAGATGCAGTCCATCTTATTCCATCCGAAAGCATTGCCGACAATTATGCCAAGAGTCATCATAAAAAATACGATGGTGACTGTCGCTATAATAGGCGACGCCCCCATCTTAAGTATCTTCTTAAAAGAAAAATCCAATCCCAGCGCAAAAAGCAAGAACATAATGCCTATGTCGGCCCATGTCTGAATGTCAGCCTTATCGTATACAGACATAGTATAAGGCATTTGTGGACTAACAAGGAACCCGGCTACAACGTACCCCAAAACTAATGGTTGCTTTAGTTTTTTGAATATCAGTGTTACAATGCTTGCTACAACTAATATCAGTGCTAGGTCTTTTATGAGATGAGGCAGTTCCGCCATAAGCCTAAAGTTTTTGGTTTTTACTAATCGTTATATTTAGCAGTGATTTCGCATATTTTTACTATAACCTCTTTTGCTTTTTCCATTGTCTGTATTGAGATAAACTCATATGGTCCATGGAAGTTTACACCACCTGCAAATATATTAGGACAAGGCAAACCCTTGAACGACAGTTGTGCACCATCAGTACCACCTCTTATTGGTTCTACTTTAGGAGGAACACCACATTCTTGCATAGCTCTCAATACGATATCAATGACATGCATTACAGGGTCAATTTTCTCCTTCATATTATAATATTGGTCATTTACAACTGCTGTAGCTGTTCCGTCACCATATTTCTCATTAATTTTTTTGGCGCAATTCTCTATAAAATTCTTTCTCTTCTCGAATTTCTCTCTATTGTGGTCACGTATTATATACGATAGAGTAGCGTTTTCTATATTACCCTTAATGCCAATCAGGTGATAAAATCCTTCATATTCTTCAGTCTCCTCAGGAGTCTCGCTTGCAGGAATCATGTTGATAAATTCTGTGGCAACACGATTTGCGTTGATCATTTTACCTTTAGCATATCCCGGATGTACACTCATTCCCTTTATATTGATTTTTGCAGATGCAGCATTGAAATTTTCATATTCCAAGTTGCCAAGATCACCTCCATCCATAGTGTAAGCCCATTCGCATCCGAATTTTTTCACATCAAAATGATGAGCACCCATGCCTATTTCTTCGTCGGGATTAAATGCTATACGTATATTTCCATGCTCCATCTCTTTATGGTCACGTATCCAGCACATAGCCTGTATTATTTCAGCAATACCAGCTTTGTCGTCTGCGCCAAGCAGCGTATGGCCATCTGTTACAATAAGGTCTTCTCCCTTATGTTCGAGGAGTTCTGGAAATTTTTCAGGAGAAGATATTACGTCATCAGACAGTTGTATATCACCACCATAATAATTATGAACTATTCGTGGTTTAATATTTGCTCCACTACAGTCCGGACTTGTATCGTAATGAGATATAAAACCTATTGTTGGTATATCTTTTTTTGTATTAGCCTTCAGCGTTGCATACAGATATCCCATATCATCGAGTTCTACATCATCAAAACCCTCGTTTTCAAGTTCTTTCTTTAAAAATGCGGCAAATATTAGTTGTTTTGCCGTACTTGGTACACTTTCGCTTTCCTCTGATGATTGGGTATCAAACTTAGTGTAATTTAAAAATCTTTCTGCAATTTCCATAATAAGAATAAAATTTTAGATTTATATGAAAATAAAGTGACCCCGATGGGATTCAAACCCATGATCTTCAGAACCGGAATCTGACATTCTATTCAGCTGAACTACGAGGCCTTTTGTGTTGCAAATATACAAAAAATAAATTAAAACAAAGAAAAACCATTGCTTTAAAATTCAAATAATATTTTAGAGATATAAAATTATGCCTACATAAAAGTCATTCAGACACTTTTTCACAGATGTCTTGTATAATTAGTCCTGATATCATAAAACCATATATAGCAGTGATATGTGCAAGTGTTCCGTTAATTTGGGCTTTTGTAGAGCACCATTCGTGGTTAAGCAAATCTTCACGACCAGGACCTCCCGCAGCTTTTGGACATAGGCATTTCTCAGTACCACATGATTTGTTTACGCCTCTGTTCTTAATCAACTCCTCACTGAATATACATTTGAATTTCTTCTTCGGAAACGTCTTGCTATGTTTGAATTTCCTTCTTAAAGCTGCCGCTAAAGGGCATCCTCTGACTTTCCAGAATTCGGCTACCTTTATTTTTGTAGGGTCTAGTTTAAGAGCTGCACCCATAGCCGAAATCAATACCGCATCAGTATTAGTGGCATTGAGTATGAGCAAGACTTTATCCTTCAAACTATCTATTGCATCAACTATATAGTCGTATTCTTCTATATGGAAAGATTCAGCGGTTTCTTCAGTATAAATTTCCTGCATGGCATTGACTTCTGCGGTAGGATTTATTTCGAGAAGACGTTCTTTAAGAGCATCAACTTTTACCTGACCTACAGTCTTGGTTGTAGCCATCAACTGTCTGTTAATGTTCGTGATACAAATACGGTCAGAATCTACAATGGTAATATGCATTATTCCTGAGCGTACTAGACTTTCTGCGCACCATGACCCAACGCCACCGACGCCGAAAACTATAACTCTCTTCTTTTCTATTTCAGTAAGTGCATCATTGCCTAGCAGCAATTCTGTGCGTCTAAAGATACCTTTTTCTATTCCCATATTTTCTCCAATTCTTTAAGGCTCTCTTCTGTTGTAGCCCAACTGGTTACAAATCTACATATAGTATTATTCTGATCCGCAGGGCCCCAATGGGTGAAAATAACCTTTTGTGATATTCTTTCCACTTCATCGTTGTTTATTATAATAAACTGCTGATTGGTAGGAGAATCTATAAAAAACTTATATCCCTTTTCTGCAAACATTTTCTTCATTTTCATAGCCATATTTATAGCGTGACGTGATAGGTCAAAATAAAGATTGTCGGTAAATAGTGTGTCAAACTGTATTCCGATAAGTCTTCCTTTAGCCAGCAATGCTCCATGTTGCTTCTGTATAGCAATGAAATTTTTTGGTGCATTATTATGAGTAAAGACAACAGCTTCGCCGCATAAGGCGCCTTGTTTTGTACCTCCGATATAGAAAACGTCGCAATGTTTTGAGAGGAATGGTAATGTAATATCACATTCTTGAGACATCATACCATAGCCAAGGCGAGCACCGTCTACATATAAGATAAGATCATATTCACGGCAAACATTATATAATAATTCTAATTCTTTAGCATTATATATTGTGCCTAATTCTGTAGGCAAGGAAATGTAGACCATACCGGGATAAACACTATGTCCGTCATTGTAATTAGCTGTGAAATCTTCCATGTATGAACGAAGGGCCTTAGCCTCCATCTTGCCATTTTTGCCCTCAATAGCGATAACCTTGTGACCTGTATATTCTACGGCACCCGATTCATGTACATTGATGTGCCCTGAATTGATAGCTATTACGCCCTCATAAGATTTTAGTAATGAACTAATTACTGTCGCATTTGTCTGAGTTCCACTAGTAAGAAAGAAAACATCAGCTTGGTCGTCATCACAAGCTAATTTTATTTTATCCTTTGCACTTTTTGTATAACAGTCCTTATCGTAGCACAGTGTCTGCTCATTATTAGTCTCGATGAGTCGCTTTAATACTTCAGGATGTGCACCATTATTGTAATCACATTCAAATGAAATCATATCGTATCAAAATTTTTGCAAAGGTACTGCAAATAAGATACAATACAAAAAGAATTCATTCTTTTTAATATATGTGACACTATAGGTATTCGCTATGTTGTGAATATACATATAAATAGAATTCTGTAAATAAATTGTTTTATAATTGCGAATTATTATTCAAAATGATATTAAAACGTGCAAAAATATTACATTTTGTAAAATTTATAACTGTTTTTCTTGCAAATGAATATTTATTGTCTACCTTTGCACTTAATATCAAATGACAAAGAGTATTTAATAAAGGTAATAATATAATTATGAGTAATCTAATAAAACCCGAAAACTATAAAGCTCTGCTAGATATGAAGCAGACCGAACAGGGTATTAAACTGATAAAGGATTTTTTTCAACAGAATCTTTCAACAGAACTTCGTCTGCGTCGTGTTACAGCACCGCTTTTCGTTCTTAAAGGACTTGGTATTAATGATGATCTTAATGGAGTGGAGCGACCAGTTGCATTCCCAATAAAGGATCTTAATGAGGCTCAGGCTGAGGTAGTTCATTCTCTTGCAAAATGGAAAAGACTTACATTGGCAGAATACAAGATTGAACCGGGATACGGAATTTATACAGATATGAATGCTATACGTGCTGACGAAGAACTTGATAATCTTCACTCTCTGTATGTAGATCAGTGGGACTGGGAGGCTGTAATCGTAAGACAGCAGCGTACAATTTCTTTTCTGAAAGATATTGTTAAGCGAATATATGCCGCTATTCTGCGTACTGAATATCTTACTTGCGAAACATATCCGGAGATAAAACCGTTTTTGCCTGAGAATATACATTTCATTCATAGCGAAGACTTACTCCAGATGTATCCTAATCTATCACCTAAAGAACGTGAGGATGAGATATGTAAGAAGTATGGAGCTGTGTTCATTATGGGCATAGGTGGAAAACTGAGTAATGGCGAAAAACATGATGGACGTGCTCCTGATTATGATGACTGGTCTACGGTGGCTGAAAATGGCCAGACAGGTCTCAATGGAGATATTTTGATATGGTATCCCACTCTAAACCGTGCTTTTGAGTTGTCTTCAATGGGGATACGTGTAGACAAAGATTCTTTATTGCGACAGCTTGCATTAGAAGGCAAGGAAGATCGAAAAAAGCTCTTTTTTCACAAACATTTGCTAGAAGGTAAATTGCCTCTTAGCATAGGTGGTGGTATAGGACAGAGCCGTTTGTGTATGGTTTTGCTTCATAAGGCACATATTGGCGAGATACAGGCTTCTATATGGCCTGAAGATATGATAAATGAATGTGAAAAGTTGGGCATGCCACTTATTTAGTGCAATAATATAAAAATATAAAAGGCAAGTTCTCACAATATGTGAACTTGCCTTTTTTATTTTATGCCAATTCTAGTCCCAAAGCATCCCGAAGTTTCCCGAAAGCCGGATATGTCTCAGATAAATTAGCCAATTGTTCTGCTCTTGATGGAATCTTTTTGAATTCTTCAGCCTTAGCCAGACGTATGCTTAGAGTGATCTGTCCATTATGCAGTCCTCTCTGTAATGTACTTCTTATACGCCCCTGCAATATATTTATATTATATAGCATATCCTGACTGTCTACGATAATATCAATTTTAGGAAATTCGGAAATACGCGGCATTAGATTTTTCATTCTAGATGCGATTGCTATATATTGCTTCGGCATTCGGTTGCACATCAGCATCCACTGAAAAGAAAGATCTTCTTGAGTGAATAACTTCTTCTCATCTATAACCACAGATTCCTCTTCGTTAGTTTTGTTCTTCGGTTTACCACTGTTGCGTAACTCCGAGAAGGTCATTCCTGATTTTATTTTAGGTCTTCCATTTGCAAAACTAATACGAGAAGTAGATGCCGAATTTGTATCTTTAGGCTGTTGTGTCTGTCTTTGTTGCACGTGCATAGTCTCAGACTGCTGCGCCTGTGCCTGACGCTGCATACTGTTACCGCCTGTGGCTACCTGCTGAGCCTTGCTGTTAGCGGTGTTGACTATTATTTGTTTGAACAGGGATTTTAATCTTTTGGGGCTGCGCCCCGCACTTGCCTCATCGTCATCAGCCTGTGTAATTTGAGCTACCTGTATTAGTGTGATCTCCACAAGTAGACGTTTGTTACTGCTCTGACGATAATTGATGTCACATGAATTTAATATTTTCAAGGCTTGATAGAGGAACTTGGTATCGCATTTCTTAGCCTGTTCGGTAAATTTCTGCTTCAGCGTTTCGCTTACTTCCAATAACTTGATGGTAGATTCGTCTTTAGCCATCATGAGGTTTCTTACATGTTTAGCAAGTCCTAACATCATATTACCACCATCAAAACCTTTATTCAGAATATCATTAAGAAGAAGCATTATTTCACTTACCTTATTCTCAAGGCTGAAGTCTATTATACGGAAGTAATAATCAGAATCAAGTACATTAAGATCCTCTATCACTTTCTTGTATGTTATGTTACCTTGACAGAAACTGGCAGCCTGGTCGAATATTGATAAGGCATCACGCATTCCTCCATCAGCCTTTTCGGCCATAACATTAAGCGCCTCTTCCTCATATTTGATACCTTCTTTTTCTGCTACCTTTTTAAGATGATTTATGGTATTTGCCACAGTCATTCGCTCGAAGTCATATATCTGGCAGCGAGAAAGGATGGTTGGCAATATTTTGTTCTTCTCTGTGGTGGCTAGAATAAATATCACATGGGCTGGTGGTTCCTCAAGAGTTTTGAGAAACGAATTGAAAGCCGAAGTAGACAACATGTGTACCTCGTCAATAATGAACACCTTGTATTTACCAACCTGTGGAGGAATTCGAGTCTGTTCCATCAGGTTCTTGATGTCCTCAACCGAATTGTGGCTAGCCGCATCCAGTTCGAATATGTTATAAGAACGCTGTTCATTAAAAGCTTTGCAACTTTCGCATTCATTGCAAGCCTCACCTTCGGCCGTAGGACTGGAACAGTTGATTGCCTTTGCAAATATTCGGGCACATGTAGTCTTACCCACACCCCTAGGTCCGCAGAATAGATAAGCGTGAGCTAATTTGCCACTCTTTACTGCATTCTTCAGTGTAGTGGTAAGTGCACCTTGTCCCACTACAGTATCAAACGAGTTAGGACGGTACTTACGGGCTGAAACAATGTATTCTCCCATTATTGTTATATTATTTCTTGATTATGTGATTGCAAAAGTAACAAATAAAATCCGAAATATAAAATAAAAGACTCTATTTTTATATTCTTATTGTTACTGTATACTCTTACTTATTATTCATATAATTAATTCCAATATATATGGCTCATGTGCGGAACAATATATATTGGAATTTGTGATTTTGCTTGTTAGCAGAATATAAAAGTCTTTTCTATCCAGTAGGCAAATATGCCTCCAAGGTATCCTAATAAAGCTATCCAACTGACATGTTTCATATACCATCCAAAGGTTATACGTTCAAGTCCCATTACTACAACACCCGCTGCACTACCAATAATCAAGATTGATCCGCCAACACCTGCGCAATAAGCCAGCAATTGCCAGAAAATGCCGTCAGTAGCCATGTCTCCTATTGGCGAGATAGGGTACATTCCTATACAACCTGCAACAAGAGGTACGTTATCAATAATACTGCTTACTACTCCGATAAATCCTGTTACAATGTAGTGATTGCCACCCGAAGCTACATTTAGCCATACACCTATGCCTTTTAGTACACCTACTTCTTCAAGGCAAGATACAGCCATTAATATGCCGAGGAAGAAAAGAATTGTGGTCATGTCTATTTTGGATAGTAATTTTGCTACTCTCTTTGATGTGCTTTCATCACCGCGATAGAAAATTTCTGTTACAGTCCAAAGCAAACCTAACACAAGAAGTATTCCCATGAAAGGTGGAAGGTTTGTAAAATAGCGGAATATAGGAACAGACATCAGACCGCATACGCCAAGAATGAATATAACCCGGCGCTGTAACTTAGATGCATCAGTAGATTTCACGTCAGAGTCTTTTGTTATAGCCGGCAATTCTCCTTTAAGACTGTACTGTAATACAAACGCCGGTAATACTATCGATATTACAGACGGGATGAATACTTCTTTTATTATACCTTGAGTCGTAATCATATTACCTATCCAGAGCATGATAGTAGTAACGTCGCCGATGGGCGAGAAGGCACCACCGCTGTTGGCTGCTATTATTACGATAGAGGCATATATTATACGGTCTTTATGGTCGCTTACCAATTTGCGCAGAACCATAATCATTACAATACTGGTAGTAAGATTGTCGAGTACAGCAGAAAGGAAGAATGTCATAAATGTAATTCGCCAAAGCAAGGCTCTCTTGCTTTTTGTCTTCATAGAATCTCTAACAAAGTTGAATCCTCCGTTTGAGTCCACGATTTCTACTATTGTCATTGCTCCCATAAGGAAGAAAAGTGTCTCTGCTGTATCTCCCAGATGCGACCTTAGTATTTCACCTACTTTGTCGAAAACGTTTGTCGCTTTGGTAATGTCTGTCGCTCCGGACATAGCTATATATCCTAAAGGATTTACCATATATAGACTCCAGCAAGCAACACACATAAGTAGAGCAATAGCTGCTTTGTTGATTTTTATTTCGCTTTCTAATGCTATGCAAAGATAACCGAATACGAAAACGATACAAATGGTTATTGTTAATAAAGACATGATATTATTTTATATTTGATGCAAAGATATAAATTTTAAATGTAAATATAAGCAGCTATCCTTAAAATGTACATTTATTCTTAATATACGACCAATTAAAGTAACATAATTTAGAATGAGATTATATGAATAACTTATATTGTGGCATTTTATGCCATAAAATAATCTGTAAGTCAGTAATTATGCAAACCATACTATTTTTAAAACTTTTTTATAACATCAAACCTCACTAATCTTGTATAAATATATGTGTATCAGTATATTATATGAGTGACGGCCATGCATCACCTTACAATCTGTGTATTGCTACTAAATGAGCTTTCACCCACGGTCAGACTGCATTCTAGCCCAGGTAAGGTTCCTCGCGTATCATCGAATTAAACCACATGCTCCACCGCTTGTGCGGACCCCCGTCAATTCCTTTGAGTTTCAACCTTGCGGTCGTACTTCCCAGGTGGGATACTTAATGCTTTCGCTCAAACACACACTGTATATCGCGTATGTCGAGTATCCATCGTTTAGGGCGTGGACTACCAGGGTATCTAATCCTGTTTGATCCCCA